>JAAYOM010000113.1 GCA_012520315.1 Bacillota bacterium
ACCACAGAAGAGACTCATCGGATTATTCGGGAGAACATAAACCGCACTTCTCTGTACAGCGGAGCAATCACCGGAGCTGGCCCCCGCTATTGTCCCTCCATTGAGATGAAGATTGTGGAATTTCCGGATCGCTCAAGCCATCAAGTCTTTATCGAGCCTGAGGGCTGGGAGACAAATGAAGCTTATCTGAGCGGAGTGTCAACCTCGCTCCCCCTTGATGTGCAGGAAGAGATGCTGAAAACCATACCAGGCCTGGAGAATGCGGAGATTCTCAGGCCGGCCTATGCCATTGAGTACGACTGCGTTGATCCCCTTGCGCTTCGGGCTTCCCTGGAAAGCAAGGATCTTTCTGGACTCTTTCTTGCAGGTCAAATCAATGGTACTTCCGGTTATGAAGAGGCTGCCGCCCAGGGCATTATCGCGGGGATCAACGCAGTTCGATTTCTGCAAAATGAAGAGGCAGTGATTATTCCCCGCTCCCAAGGATACATTGGGGTATTGATTGATGATTTGGTAACTAAAGGAGTTACTGAACCCTATCGGATGATGACATCCCGCTCTGAGTATCGCCTCTCTTTGCGCATGGATAATGCTGATGCACGCTTTACTCCCCTTGGTTATGAGCTGGGGTTAATCAGCCCTGAGCGCTACCGGACCTTCCAGGAAAAGCAAGAGGCGGTTAACCAGGAGGTAGAGCGCTTGAATAAGACGATTCTAGGCGGCACACCTGAGGTGAATGAACGGCTGAAAACGCTTGGTACAGCCCCTCTAAAGCACGGGGTGAGTCTGGCCGACCTTTTGCGCCGACCTGAAATGAAATATGAAGATTTGAGGCACTTTACCGAGTTGCCCACTCTTTCCCCTGCCGTAAGTGAACAGGTGGAGATTCAAGTCAAATATCAGGGATATTTAGCTCGTCAGGAGTCTGCCATAGAGCGTTTCGAACGCATGGAGAAAAAGCGGCTGCCCTTGGACTTTCCCTATCTGGAGATCAAAGGTTTGTCTCGGGAAGCTGCAGCTAGGCTGAACGAGATTAAGCCAAGTTCTGTTGGGCAAGCTTCTCGGGTGTCAGGTGTGAATCCGGCAGATATCAGTGTGCTCCTTGTCTACTTGGAGCAGGAACAGCGGAGGGGCAGCTAATGAACTTCAACAATACACAGTTTCAAGATGTGCTGTTACAAGGACTAAAGGAATGGGATTTGGGAGAAATCGCAGCTTGTCTCCCTGCCTTTACCCAGTTCTCCCAATCAGTTGTGGAAACAAATCGAACCTTGAACCTAACTAGGCTGGTTGAACCGGAAGAGATGGCTGTTAAGAACTTCCTGGATAGTCTGGCCCTCCTCTGCCTGAACTGGCCTGATCAGTTGCGCTGCCTTGATTTAGGCACAGGGGCCGGCTTTCCCGGCGTGCCCCTTGCCATTTGTCGTCCAAACTGGTCCATTGTACTTTTGGATTCATTGCGCAAGCGCCTGCGTTTCTTAGAGGAAGCGCTGAAGAGTATTGGTGTGCAGAACTGCACCACCTTGCATGCACGGGCTGAGGATGCAGGCCGGGATCAAGGCCAGAGGGAAACATACGATCTGGTTATGAGCCGGGCAGTGGCCCGTTTGCCCATCCTTTTGGAACTCGCCACTCCCCTGGTGAAGGTTGGCGGGAGCTTTGTTGCTTATAAATCCAACGAGGGACGGGAAGAATTGCAGGAAGCATCCCTGGCTGCGGAGAGGCTGAACGTCAAAGTGGAACAGGTGTTCGATTTCGAATTGCCCTTGGGTATGGGAGAACGCACTCTGCTCGTGTTTAGAAAGCAGGCCCCTACACCCCGAGCATATCCTAGGAGGGCACCTTTGCCCAACAAACAGCCCATAGTATAACGAAACAAAATGGAGTCTCTGGTGAGGCTCCATTTTGTTTTCCTCTTTTTCAGAAGGAAACCGACTCCCTTATACAGAATTAGAATTTGATTTGGGAATGGGGTGAGCCTATGAAGTTGACTGATGTTCTATTGAGCCGTAAACGGAGCGGTGGTCCAAAAGATGAAGGTGTTGAGAGTTGGAGCGAGCAAGTTCAAGCGGTCCCTATTCATCTGATTTCCGCAGGTAAGTATCAGCCAAGGCAGGGGTTTGACCAGGAAGCCCTGGATGAACTGGCCGAATCCATTAGGATACATGGTCTCTTGCAGCCAATTGTAGTTCGGCGTGGTGCCGTTGGCTATGAGTTGATAGTTGGTGAACGGCGCTTTAGAGCTTGTAAACAGCTGGGGTGGGAAGTTGTGCCCGCCTTGGTTCGGGAGGCCGAAGATCGGGAAGCCGCAGAGTTGAGTTTGATTGAGAACCTGCAGCGTGCGGATCTGAATGTGTTTGAGGTTGCCGAAGGTTATGAACGGCTGTTGACAGAGTTTGAGCTAACCCAGGAAGAGTTGGCAGTCAGATTAGGGATTAGCCAAGCTAATGTGGCGAACAAACTCCGCTTGCTGAGGCTGGCCCCTGAAGTGCGAGAGATTATTTCCCGGGAAATGCTTAGTGAGCGGCACAGCCGGGCTTTATTGCGTCTAGACAGTGTGGACGACCAGTTAAGGGTGCTCGAGGCCGTTGTCCAAGGGGGGCTTAATGTTAAGCAGACAGAAGAGCTAGTTAAGACCTTCATTGATGGGAGCCGGGCGAAGGAAGTCCAAAAAAGCTCTAATGGAAGTCGCAAACTGGTGATCAAGGATTTGCGGCTGTTTACGAATAGTATACGCAAGCTTACAGAGACACTGCAGACAAGCGGGCTTGTTGTCAAGCTTGATGAGCGGGAAGACGATGATAGCTATGAAATTGTGGTCAGGGTGCAAAAACCGCGTGGAGGTGAGTTGGATGGCAAGAGTGATAGCGATAATTAACCAAAAAGGCGGAGTTGGCAAGAGTACTACTGCAGTCAACTTAGGAGCCTACATGGCCTTGGCCGGCAAAAGGGTGCTGTTGGTTGACATCGACCCTCAGGGCAATGCCTCCAGTGGAGTTGGCATCGATAAGCGCAAGATTAGGCGCTGCATGTATTCGGTGCTGATTGACGGAGAAAAGATTGAAAGCATTATCGAGCCTACCGCAATCGAAAACTTCGACGTAGCGCCGGCAACCATTGATTTGGCTGGAGCGGAGATTGAATTGGTCTCTACTATTTCCAGGGAATTTCGGCTGAAGAAGGCCTTTGAGCCGATCCGGGACCGTTATGATTACGTAGTGATCGATGCTCCTCCCTCCCTTGGCTTGTTGACAGTCAATGGACTAACGGCAGCCAACTCAGTCTTGGTTCCTATTCAATGTGAGTACTACGCCTTGGAAGGCCTCAGCCAACTGGTCAGTACTATTGCCATGGTGCAGGAACACCTTAATCCGGCCCTGGAATGGGAGGGCGTTGTGATGACGATGTATGATGTTCGCACTAACTTATCGCAGCAAGTTATTGAGGATGTCCAAACTTACTTTCAGAACACGGTGCGGGTGTATAAATCTATTATTCCCCGCAATGTTCGACTCGGTGAGGCACCCAGCTTTGGTCAACCTATTGCACTGTATGATCCAAAGTCAAAGGGAGCTGAGGCATACGCAAACTTAGCCCAGGAGGTCTTGAACTCATGAGCAGCCAAAGACTAGGTAGAGGACTGCGGGCATTAATCCCCGAGATGGAAGAAGTGGAAACGGCGGGAGGGGTGCAGGAAGTACCCTTGGATCTAATTGAAGCTAATCCTTTCCAGCCCAGACAGCACTTTGATCCAGATAAACTGCAGGAATTGGCCGATTCCATTAGGGAGTTTGGCCTGCTTGAGCCGGTGATTGTTCGAAAGCGGGGCGAAGGCTATGAATTGGCAGCTGGCGAGCGGAGGGTTCGGGCAGCCAGGATTGCCGGGCTGGAGAAGATACCTGTCCTGCTCCGCGATTTCGATGATCTGGAAATGATGAAGGTGGCTTTGGTAGAAAACCTGCAGAGGGAGAATTTGAATCCCATTGAAGAGGCGGAAGGATACCAAAGACTGATTGATGAATTTGGTTTTACCCAGATCCAGGTTGCTGAAGCAGTTGGCCGAAAGAGACCTTCTGTGGCAAACTCCCTGCGGCTTTTGAATTTGGGCGAAGTAGAAAAGCAAATGGTGCAAGATGGCCGTTTGACCAGTGGACATGCTAAAGTCCTATTGGGGGTCAGCGATAAGAAGAAGCGGGCCCAGCTGGCGAATCTGGTGGTCAAAGAGGATCTGAGTGTGCGGCAGCTGGAGGAATTGCTGAAGAAGGGCAAGACTGTTCCACGTAGAACACTGAAGGTAAAGAGCCCGGAACTGGTGGAACTGGAAGAAGATTTACAGAGGATCTTTGGCACTAAAGTTTCCATGAGTTACAGGCAGGGTGCTGGCCGAATTTCAATAGAATACTATTCCGACGAAGAGTTAGAGCGGCTGTTAGATATGATTAAAGGCATTTAAGAAGGGAGTGTTCCACGTGGAACACTCCCTTCTTAAATGTGCTTGCCTATAAATGTTCCACGTGGAACATGCCTATACCGTCTGCCAGGAACCTGGAGCCGCTTCAACCTCAGAAAGATGATTGCCCAGACACAGGGTCAAGGCTTCTGTTATCACATCAGCCATGCGTATAACAAGGCTAAGGCGGGTGTTTTGCAGAACCATGTGCTCCATGAAACCGGCCACGTTAACAACGCCTATGATATGGTAGTCGCCTATGTTGGGAAGTTCTTTGTTGACACCAGTGCCGGGCTGTAGCGGCCCCCGCTTGATGGAAATATAGCCCACGCTCTTCACCCTGCCAAGGCAGGCGTCAATAGCAATGATGGTGCTGTCTCGCCCGTCTTGACAAAGCATCTCCACTGTATCCGCCAAATTCAAGGCGTGAACCGGTTCATGAATTGTCCCGTAAACTGTGACGTTGGGAGGCAGGAGCCCTTGTTCCTGTCTTTTTAATAGGGCCGATCCAATAAAGGGGCCCAGAGAATCTCCAGTAGATCGATCTGTGCCGACACATACAATATCAATGAATGGCTTTAAGGGTAAAGCAGCAAGCGTTACCGCCAGGTTTGCAGCTGAAAGCGGATCGTCAAAGTGGGTTCGTCCCATCACATCCGAATGAAATAGCATGCTCCACCTCCAACGAGAATACTTGTCTTATTCTATGCAGGTTTTCCAGAATTTATGCACCGATTGAGACGGAGACCGAAATCATGATTATCTCAACTCTAGAATAGGTTGGAGAGGGGTGGTTTTGTGAGTCTATGGTCGCTGATGGGCCTTTATGTCGCAAGTGTAATTGGAGCTGGATTCGCTTCGGGCCAGGAACTGGCAGTGTTCTTCGTAAATTACGGCAGGTCAGGACTCTGGGGAATCATGGCCGCCGTTCTGGTCTTGACGTTAGGTTCTGGATTGGTTTTAGACTACTGCGCCAGTACAAATGCATCATCCTATGCTCAAATCTTTGCCAGATTCCACCCCAGATTGAGGCTGCTGTTGGATGGTCTTTATTCGCTGTTTCTTTTGGTAGGGTTAGGCGTAATGCTGGCAGGCATTGGAGCCATGGGAAGTACGGCCCTGTCTGGCCTCATGCTGCGCCTGCTGACGAGCATGATTATTCTGTTTGTGCTCAATAAAGGTGTAGAGGGTGTTGCTAAAGCCAGCAGCTGGCTGGCACCATTTCTTGTACTGACCATGTGTGGGTTTGCATTTTTCCACTTCAAGAGTGGCAAATTGGCGGTGCCCAACCAAGGCTCTTGGCGAGCTCTGGAGGCGGGAATTCTCTATGGCTCGTACAACCTAGGCTTTTCTATGACAGTTCTGGCCAGCATTCAAAGCTATATAAGCACCCGCAAGGAGCGCTGGAAACTGGCACTCCTGGCAAATTCAGCCCTTGGAATCTGTATGGTTCTGCTCTTGCTTGCCCTCTCTGCCTTGGATGTAGAGCAGCTGAAAACTTCGTTTCCTTTGGAACACTTGGTTCCAGGTCTGGGCTGGGCAGAAGCAGCATATGAACTTCTGTTGTGGGGTGCGATGTACTCTACGGCAATAGCCCATGCCCTTGCATTGACTAACCGAATTGCAGACACCTATGGGCTCTCTTGGAACGGGGCTGGGAGTATAATTGTGCTCCTATCCTTTTCCCTTTCCTACTTTGGTTTTGGTCCGCTGATCCGGATCGGCTATCCCATTCTGGGCTTGGTCGGTCTGTGGATCCTTGCCAATCTCGCCTGGGACCATGTGGTATAAAGTTGGCAGGGCGAGCAAACTTAGGTATAATAGAGGCACCTAAATGCGAAGGCGGACTCATTATGAAACCTGAAATAGACGAACTTTATGCACAGGCCTTGGCCCATTTGGATGGCTGGGAACTGGATCAGGCTGAAGAATGCCTGCGTGAACTAATTGAGCTCGACCCGGAACATGCCCGCGGTTATAACAAATTGGGGGTTGTCTTTGCACGCCGCAAAGATTTGCGCCAGGCCGAGGATTGCTTTAATCAGGCTGTAGCCTTGGATCCCGATCTGGCAGCAGCACACAGCAATCTTGGGAACATTTATTCAGAACATGGCTGGACGGACCGGGCTAAAGAGGCTTATGAGCGGGCTTTGGCCCTTGATCCCGGCAACCCGACTGCCATGCATAACCTGGGAGTGTTATTCCGGAAAAGCGGCGATATTGGCAAGGGTGTCAGTATGCTGAAACAAGCCAGTAAGGCAGAGAGGTACAGATTTCGCGACAAGGCCCGCCGTGATCCTAGCACTCGACGCATCATCAGCCTTGGCTGGATTATAGTGATTGGCATCGGGCTAGTCCTCTTCTTCTTGTTTAACAGGTAATATCCACATAGTTATCCACAGGCTTTGTGGATACTGTGCATAACCAAGGATAAAACCCCTGCTCAAGACATTTTCTGCCATGAGTATCAGCGGCTCTTGCGACGCCAGATCAAAATCATTGTCCTTTGCCGTGCTTTGAGAATGGGATCCATTATCTTTTTAAGTAAAAACATACTCCTACCCCCTTTAGAAACACCGTAGTTGCCCTTTATCATATCCAGAGAAGAAGAAAAGGTGACAGAAGGAAACAGGTTTTTGGTGGAGAAGATGTATTGTCAATGGCAGGAAGAAAAGACCATGGTAAGGAAAGGAGATGGACAATTGAAACAAACTCCATTGACCGAGAAACACAGGGCCCTCGGGGCCAGGATGGTTGATTATGCAGGTTTTGAGATGCCTGTGCAGTATGCTGGAGTTTTGGAGGAAACAAAGACTGTCCGAACTAAGGTGGGGATTTTCGACTTAACTCATATGGGTGAGTTTGAGTTGACCGGCCCAGGAGCTTTAAGCACGGTAAACTATGTCACCACAAACGATGCCAGTGTTTTGAAAGTGGGCGAGATTCAGTACACCTGCCTGACGAAGGAGGATGGCGGGATTATCGACGATATTCTCGTCTATCGTACTGCCGACGGTTTTTGGCTGGTAGTGAACGCCGCCAATGCCGCCAAGGATTATGCGTGGATTGAGAAGCATCTGCAGCCAGAGACAGAGCTTAAGGATCTCAGCGACGAGCTGACCCTCATCGCTGTGCAGGGTCCTAAGTCCGCCCCCTTGGTAGAAGAGATCCTCGGCATCTCGGTGGCGGATTTGAAAGGCTACACCTTCACTGAAGTTACATACGAAGGTGAGAAGGTGCTGTTGTCCCGTACCGGTTATACAGGTGAAGACGGCTTTGAACTCTACTTTGCCAATACGTTGGCCGAAAAATTGTGGGATGAATGTCTCCAAAAGGGTGAAAAGTACGGTGTGGCACCCATTGGACTTGGGGCCCGTGACAGTTTGCGCCTGGAGGCTAGAATGCCCCTTTACGGCAATGACATTGGTGAAGAGATCAGTCCCTTGGAGGCTGGTTTGAGTCGTTTTGTCAAACTCGACAAAGAATCCTTTATTGGTAAAGAATTCCTGCAAAAGCAAAAAGAAGAGGGAGTCCAGCGTAGACTGGTTGCCTTTGTCATGGTTGACAAGGGAATTCCCCGTCAGGGCTACCCCCTGCTCAACCTGGAAGGTGAAGAAATTGGGGCGGTGACCAGCGGTACCCATTCTCCGACCCTGGATTATCCTATTGGAATGGGCTATGTAGATGTGGCTTATGCCAAAGCAGAAACTGAAATACAGGTACAGATCAGGAAAAAGCTCGCCAAGGCAAAAATCATTAAAGGCCGCTTTTTAGCCTAGCCAAGAAGTCCGGCAGCTTTTTGCGATAACCCAAAAACTACTAAGGAGGTTTCATCATGAGTGAACAATTACGGTTTACCAAAGAACATGAGTGGATCTTAGTAAAAGGCGATGTAGTCCGCATAGGTATCAGCGATTATGCCCAGAGCGAGTTGGGGGATATCGTGTTTGTCGATCTGCCTGACGTGGGCGATCATGTGGAGGAAGGCGAAGGCTTCGCCGCTTTAGAATCTGTTAAAGCTGTATCGGACGTCTATTCCCCAGTGGGTGGCGAAATCACAGCAATCAATGAAGAACTGGAAGACAGTCCCGAATTGGTTAACGAATCTCCCATGGATAGAGGCTGGATTGTAGAAATTAAGGTTGACGGTGTAGTTCAGGTAGACGATCTAATGAATAAAGAGGAGTATGAAGCATTCCTGAAGGAGGTTTAATATGCGCTATCTTTCGATAACGCAGGAAGAACGGGAAGAGATGCTGAGAAGTCTCGGGATAGATAAGATTGAAGATCTTTTTACTGCTATCCCCGAGCGGATGCGTCTCGACGAAGACCTGGATCTCCCTCCGCCCTTGACCGAGGCCGAGTTGGTTCGCCATTTCTCGGAGCTGGCTGCAAAGAACAAGGATCTCAAATCCTCCGTCTCCTTTTTAGGGGGAGGGGCATACGATCACTTGGTTCCCAGCATCATTAAGCACATTGTAGGCCGGGGAGAGTTTCTCACGGCTTATACACCTTACCAGCCGGAGATTACCCAGGGTGTCCTGCAGAGCATTTTCGAATATCAGACAATGATTTGTGAACTGACTGGTATGGAAGCATCTAACGCTTCCATGTATGACGGTGCCAGCGCACTGGCTGAGGCCGCCCTGATGGCTTGCGCAGCAACCCGCAGGGAGCTTGTGGTACTTCCCGAGTCGCTTCACCCTGAGTGGAGAGATGTTGTCCAGCTCTACCTAGAGAGCCAGGACGTTAACATCGCCTACCTGCCCTATGACGAGGCAACCGGTGTGGTTGATGCTAAGGCATTCGAGGCCATCTCGTGGTCTGAAGCAGCCTGCGTTGTTGTACAGCAGCCCAACTTCTTTGGACTTTTGGAGAATGTGGCTGCCTTTAGTCAGGTTGCCAAAGAAAGTGGTGCCCTGCTGGTTATGGCAGTGGATCCAGTCAGCCTCAGCCTGCTCAAATCCCCAGGCGAGCTCGGTGCTGACATTGTGGTCGGCGACGGACAAAGCCTTGGTAATGCTATGGGTTTTGGCGGACCTTCAGTAGGTTTCTTTGCCACCAGCAGTACCAAACTGATTCGGCGTATGCCTGGGCGGGTTGTAGGTGAAACAGTAGATACAGACGGCACCAGGGGATTTGTACTCACCCTGCAGACACGTGAGCAGCATATCCGCCGGGAGAAGGCTACGTCGAACATTTGTTCCAACCAAGCCTTAAACGCCCTGATTACCACCATCTACCTCAGCGTCTTGGGTAAAGAGGGCTTCAAGGATCTCGGCAGCCAATGCCTGCAGAAAGCTAACTACATGAAACAGCGCTTGCTGGAAATTGATGGACTAACCTCCCCCTTTAGCGCACCTTCCTTTAGGGAATTTGTGATTCATGGTGCTGTAAATTGGGAAGAAGTCAATGCACGCCTGCTCGAGCATGGTTTCGTCGGAGGATTGCCCTTAGCCCGCTTTGGCCTGCCTGAATATGTACTTTTCTCTGTAACAGAGGCCCGGACCAAAGAAGAAATCGACAGTTTTGTAAATACACTAAGGGGGTTGATCTCATGACAGAACGCAAACTTGTCCCCTTAATTTTTGAACGTTCTACACCTGGGCGCCGGGGTTACAGACTTCCCGAACTGGATGTTCCTGAGGTACCAGTCACAGAGTTGATTCCAGGAGAATTTTTGCGTGATGAGCCCCCTGCTCTGCCCGAAGTCAGCGAGCTTGAAGTGGTCCGTCACTATACCCAGCTTTCCAGATTAAATCATGGTGTGGATGTGGGCTTTTATCCCCTCGGTTCCTGCACTATGAAGTACAATCCCAGGGTGAATGAAGATGTAACCAGCATGCCCGGGTTTGCCGCAATTCACCCCTATCAGCCTGAAGAGACTGTACAGGGAGCTTTGGAGCTAATGTACAATCTAGGTGAGTATTTGGCCACCATTTCCGGTCTGCATGCAACTACACTGCAGCCGGCTGCCGGTGCCCACGGCGAACTGACTGGTCTGCTGGTCATTAAGGCCCACCACACCAAGCGGGGCGAAAGTCATCGCACTGAGATGATCATTCCTGACTCTGCACATGGAACCAACCCAGCCAGCTGTGCCATGGTTGGCTACAAGGTAGTAGAGGTGCCATCGAATGAGCGGGGCGGTGTGGATGTAGAAGCGCTCAAAGGTCTTGTGGGGCCTAACACAGCCGGACTGATGCTCACCAATCCCAACACCTTGGGTCTTTTCGATGAAAATATCTGTGAAATAGCGGAGATTATCCATGATGCGGGCGGCCTGCTTTACTATGACGGGGCAAATGCCAACGCAATTATGGGAATTGCTCGTCCTGGCGATATGGGCTTTGATGTAGTGCACTTCAATCTGCACAAAACTTTCTCCACGCCCCATGGCGGCGGCGGACCAGGTGCCGGCCCCATCGTTGTCTGCAAGGATTTGGCGCAATTTTTGCCAGGACCAATTGTGGTGAAAGACGGTGACAATTATCGCTTTGCAACACCGGAAAACTCGATTGGACGTGTGTGCTCGTTTTACGGCAACTTCCTGGTCTACGCCAAGGCCTATGCCTATATCCGCTCCCATGGACCTAAAGGCTTGAGAGAGGTTAGCGAAACTGCGGTACTGAACGCCAATTACATGATGAACAAACTGAAGGACATCTATCATCTGCCCTATGATCGGACCTGTATGCATGAGTTTGTGCTCTCCGGCTCCTGGCAGAAGGACTACAACGGCGTAAGAACCCTAGACATTGCCAAACGTCTCTTAGATCACGGTTACCATGCACCTACAGTGTATTTCCCCATGGTAGTGGATGAGGCAATAATGATTGAGCCAACTGAAACTGAACCGAAATCTACTTTGGATGAGTTTATTGACGTCATGCGTGAGATCGCAGAGGAAGCAAAGAAAGATCCGGAACTGCTCAAGACAGCACCCCACACTACACCGCTGAAGCGGCTCGATGAGGCGCAGGCGGCACGGAAACCGGTCTTGCGCTGGGAAAAACCTGAATAAAAAACAATCCCCCTTCCCTAAGGAAGGGGGATGTTTTCTTAATGGCTGGTAAACTAGTTTGCGTATTCCTTTGGCTCCCACTGTACTTGGATATCAGACTCCTGTTCCAGGAGATAGAGGTAGCTTTCTAAATCTAAAGCCTTGCTGCCCCGGTAATCCCGCTCAACCTCTTCAGCCAGATCTGCAAAGACAGCTTCTTTGGCCTCATTCTTGGCATGAACGATGATGACATGCCAGCCGTATTGACTCTCGGTAATGCCGTATTCTCCAACGGGCAGAGCGAAGGCCATCTCTTCAAACTCTTCAACAGTCAAGCCCCTTTGGATGTGTCCAAGGTAGCCGCCTTGCTGGGCTGTGCCTGGATCGAGGGAATATTCTTCGGCTAGAGTGATCAGATCGCCGCCGTCTTTCAGGAGCTCCAATACTTCATTAGCCTCTTCTTCTGTATCCACTAGAATGTGACTTACTTCCACGGTTTCAGGCTGATCATAAGAGGAGCGGTTCTCCTGGAAGAATGCTTCAACGGCACCTTCTTCCACTTCTACTTCAGCCCTGGCCAGCTGGCCAATGAGCATATTCCATTTCAGCTGGGCAATAAATGCCTCTTCTGAGACATTGTTCTGCATAAGGAACATATAAAGCCCTTGCATTCCGCCGAGCTGGGCAATAACCATATCCAGCAGTTCTCCGAATTCTTCTTCATCAAGTGTGACGCCTAGCTGTTCTGCTCTCTGTCTAATAATCTCATCCTGGACAAGTTCCTGGAGGGCAAAAAACCCGTATTGATTCTCTAACAGTGTGTAAAACTGGTCTCTAGTAATGGCTACTCCGTTTACGGTAGCCACCACTTCGCTGCCTTGCTCCGCCAATAGCGTCCCGGGGGCGAAGAGGGAGAGGGTAAGAATTACTAGCAAGAGTACAACATTAATCTTTTTCAAGAAGGTCATCCTTTCTGTATGGTTCATCACTCCATAATTCTCGGTTCCCCGGCAATCCCCTTTTAATATTGTGGATAAACCTATGCTATAATTATTGTAATAGAGGGAAAAGGTGGGAAGAATATGCATGAACTGGGGCAAATCTTACGTTTGAAGAAGAAGCATGCTTGCGGAGGTCAAACCTGGGAAGTGCTCAAACCAGGTGTGGATACCCGTCTGAAATGCACCACATGCGGGCGGGTAATTCTCATACCCCGGGACAAACTCGTTCGCCAGATCATCAAGTGAGGGGAACATCCTCCCCCGAGAGAATATAATAACCCAACCATGCCTAGGAGGTTGGTAGCTGTGGGAAAAATCCGTCACCTTTTTGCCGGCAGTAATTCGGGGAAAGGCTTTTACTCCCTTTTTGACAACATCATTGGCCCTGAGGCCAGGCGAGTGTATTTACTGAAGGGCGGCCCCGGTACGGGCAAATCCCGTTTGATGAGTCATATTGCAGGCGCATTAGCAGAGGAAGGCATCGATCAGGAGCGCTTTTTTTGCAGCTCGGATTCTAAAGCCCTGGACGCTGTCTCCTTTCCTACGCTAGGCATCGCAATGATCGATGCAACAGCTCCCCACGCCTTGGAGGCCACTTGGCCTGGTTGCCGGGATCACCTGGTTAACTTAGGGCACTTTTGGTCAACGAAGATGCTTGAGGCAAAGCGGGATGAGATTATGAGGGGAGGCCGCATCAAACAGGGCCATTTTGCAGCTTCCTTCCGCTATTTTGCCGCCGCCCTGGCCGTAGAGGAAAACATCGCCTGCCGCCAGGAAACAGGGCAAAGGAGCTTTGACTGCAGCTGGGAGCTAGAGGAAATCTTCGCTTTGTTATCGTCATCAACCGCAAGCGCGGGGGATCGAACGGACACGATCCGCCGCCTCTTCGCTTCAGCCCTAACCCCTGAGGGTTATGTAAGCCATATCCAGAGCCTCTCAGCGGATATGACCCATCTCTTTATACTGACCGGGGGTATGGGAACAGCCCAAAACGCATTGCTGGGTAGGATTGCCAGTTATGCCCAGGGCAGAGGGTATGATTTAGAAGCCTTTCATTATCCTTTGAATCCAAAGCGTCTCCTTCACCTCTTTATCCCTGAGGCCGGTGTTGGGGTGTTAAGTGAAATTCCCCTCGAGGATCTTGGCAAACTCAAGGGCCGGCGAATTGCATGCGGCCCTGTGGTAACCTCCGCGGACGGAGGAGATTTGAGACTTTATCAGGAACTCTTACAACGCGGCTTTGATTCCTTGGTAGAGGCCCAGTCCAGCCACCATTTTGTGGAAGAAATCTACACCCAGGCCATGGACTTCGACTCACTTAGTACCTGCCGCGATCAGATTTTAGCAGAGATCCTCTCATAGGGACGACTGCTGATACTTCTGGACAAAGCGCAAAAGGGGAATTCCCAAGACCAAGACAACCACACTTTGCCCGGCGCCTATGCTCAGTACCAGGGGCCAGTAGGCCGGCAAGTCCAGGATGTACCAGAGGTACAAGCTTACCAAGAAAGCATTGAGGACTATAGGTGAGGCATAGCCTATGATCTTTCCCTTATAGCGATAGGTGAGATAGGCAGCTAAAAGCGTAACAAGACTGCCGCCAAAAATGTCCCAGGGCCCTTGTCCACCAAGAATGTTTGCCAATAGTGCTCCTACATAGAGCCCTCCGATGGCCTCCGGATAGACCATGGGCAGCAAAGTTAACGCTTCAGCCACTCGCAGCTGAATCGGTCCGAAACTAATTGCTTGAAATACAAAAACCAAGATGATGTAGAGCGCAGCAACAATGCCTGCCCTCGCTAGACGTTTCATAACGTTTCCTCCTTCATCTCAGTTTACCTTTTTGGAGGTGCAAAATCAATGGCATTGCGTATTGGCATAATCGGCCTTCCCAACGTGGGAAAATCCACCGTTTTTAACGCGCTGACCAAACTTGATGTACCTGCCCTTAACTATCCCTTCTGCACCATAGACCCAAACCAGGGTATGGTCTTAATACCTGACGACCGCCTGCAGAAAATAGCGGAAGTCAGTCAGCCCAAGATACTCACTGGTTCTACAATTGAGTTTGTAGATATTGCGGGGCTGGTGAAGGGAGCCAGCCGGGGGGAGGGTTTGGGCAACCAGTTCCTGGCCCATATCCGGGAGATGGATGCACTGGCCCATGTAGTGCGTTTGTTTACCGCAAACGATGTGGCCAGCCAAGAAGAAGGAGTTGACCCTTTACGGGATATTGAGATCGTTGATTTAGAACTTATCCTGGCTGATCTCCAGACTTTACAGCGGCGCAGGGAGCGGACTGCCCGGATGCTCAAAACCGGTGAAGCCCAGTACCGCGAAGAACTGGCGCTGTTAGAACAATACCAGGAGGTTCTCGAAAAAGGTATCCCTCTGCGCCGCACCGACCTACCCTTGATTGCAGACTTACCTCTACTTTCCGCCAAGCCGGTGATGTACATAGCCAACACCAACGAAGGAGAATATGGACTGGATCCGGCCTTTAAGGAATGGGCAGCAGCGGAGAATGCGGAAGTAGTGATAATGGCTGCAGACTTCGAAATGGAGCTTAGTCGTTTAGACCCTGCTGATGCTGAGCTTTTCTTAGCTGAAGCGCAGATGGACAAGCCTGCCTTGCACCGTTTGGTTGCTGCAGGGGTTCGTCTTCTAGATTTGCTTACCTTTTACACCATTAAGGGTGATGAAACCAGATCGTGGATTATTTCCCGGGGAATGTTAGGGCCCCAAGCAGCAGGGAACATCCATTCTGATATGGAGCGGGGATTCATTCGGGCTGAGGTGATCGATTGGAAAATATTGGTAGACGAGGGATCCTTGGCAAGCTGCCGGGACAAAGGTCTAGTTCGCATTGAAGGTAAGGACTATGTTGTCCAGGATGGGGATGTAATTTTCTTCCGTTTCAATGTTTGACTTCAAAATAGAGCGGTGATATAATAAACGGTGCCCTGCCCTAAGCTTGTCTTAGGGCCATATGTCCAGAGGGGAGGTGAAGCTACGGTGCGTAGTTATGAGCTAATGGTGATCTTTGTCCCAAGTCTCGACGAAGAAGGGCTAGATGCCCAAATCGAACGAACCAAGGGCCTGATTGAAGGCATCGGCGGTGAGGTCGAGAAAGTTGATAAATGGGGCAAGCGCCGGTTTGCATACGAAATCAACGATAATACCGAGGGCTTCTATGTGGTGATCGATTTTAAAGCAGAAAGCGGAGCGACTTCTGAGGTCGAACGTATTCTTAAGATCACTGATGAAGTCATTCGTTATCTGCTCGTTCGTACGGATCAAGAATGAGCTAAGGAGTGACGAAAGGTGTTAAACAAGGTTATTCTTATTGGGCGACTCGTAGCTGATCCACAATTACGCTATACCCAATCAGGTATAGCGGTTACCAACTTTACACTTGCAGTGGATCGTCCCTTTGTAACCCAGAGTGGTGAAAGGGAAGCTGATTTCATTGATATCGTAACGTGGCGCAAGTTGGCTGAAGTGTGTGCCAACCACTTGAACAAGGGCCGCCTCGTTGCCGTGGAAGGACGATTGCAGATCCGCTCCTACGATGACCAAAACGGTATCAGACGCAAGGCTGCCGAAATAGTGGCTGATAATGTGCGCTTTTTGGATCGCGCTCAGGACAGTGGATCCGTTGAATCAGCAGATGGACCGCCCGAACCGGAGTTTGATGACATTCCATTTTAATCTCATGGGTTTGGAGGCGAGATAATGGCAAGAGACAGAGGCCGTAGAGGCAGGAGAAAAGTCTGCTCTTTCTGCGTTGACAAGATTGAGCAAGTTGACTACAAAGAAGTAGGCCGTCTACGTCGCTATATTACAGAACGAGGCAAAATTTTGCCACGGCGGATTTCTGGTAACTGTGCGAAGCACCAAAGACAAGTTACCAACGCAATCAAGCGGGCCCGCTATATGGCATTGATGCCTTATACAGTTGATTAAGAACTTAAGGAGCAGCCAAGCTGCTCCTTTTTCGAATTGAAATCAGAGGTGAATGTATGAAGACCCGGTCCTTAACTGAGGGAGCTATGCTTGGGGCTATCACTGTCCTAGTGGCTATACTTGGTGAATACATCGGAGTTCCGTCGATCATAGTGCCCATACCGCTCATGCTTTTAGTCTATCGCCAGGGATTTCAATACGGAATTCTTGCGGCGATAGCTGCTGCTTTGATTTCCAGCTTTGTGGCAGGTCATGTTTTCTCAGGTCTGTCCATTATTATCTGGGGTTTTGTCGGGGTAGCCCTCGGCTTGGCCCTGCGGGAAAAATTCTCTTTTGCCAAGCTGATGGCAGTTGGCGTACTGTCCAATCTGGTCGTTTTTGGCCTGAACTTGCTCCTGTACTCCTTGATCATCGGCGGTAATATGCTCACTGACCTTTTGGCCATGATGAATGAAGCCCTTCAGCAAGCGGCGGAAATGTCGCAAAGCTTAGGTGTGACAGGTGAGGCCCTGCAGCAGTACGAAGCGCTGCAGACTTTCTTGCCGATTGTGCTGCGCACGGGTTTACCTTCATTGCTGCTAGTGTATTCGGTCAGTATGAGCTATATCAACCTGGTAATTGGCCGGGCGATCTTAAAGCGTCTTGGTGACAGTGCCATGCCCGTGATTATGCCCTTTTCGAGGTGGAGAATCCCCGGATATTTCAGTTTGCTCTTTGCGTTTGGATTAATCGTAACCACCATGGCCCAGGCGAGACCACTCCCTGACTGGCTGCAGTTTTTAGGTTTAAATGCTTTTCTGATTTCCTTTTACTCCTACTTAGTTGCAGGTGTATCCCTGGCATGGTATTATTTCCAGAAGAAGAACGTGCCTGTGTTCTTGCGCGTGTTGTTTGTTTTTATGCTCTTTTCGATGCCACTGGTGCTGATGGTCTTAATTGTGCTGACAGTGGCAGATGGGGTCTTTGATTTTCGCAAATTAAATTCCCCAGAAGACAAAAATTAGAGGGGTGGGTGTCTTATGAAAGTTATTCTTCAGGCAGATGTAAAGAAGATTGGCAAAAAGGGTGATGTGGTTGATGTGGCAGAGGGATACGGCCGCAACTACCTTATACCTAGGGGTCTGGCTGTGGAAGCCAGTGCAGGAAACCTGCGGCAGGTGGCTGAGGTGAAAAGGGCCGAGTCCACCAGGGCAGACCGGGAGCTGAAAGAGGCGGAAAGAATAGGAACCACCCTGCAGGATCAGACAGTGAAGGTTACTGCTAAAGTCGGAGACGGAGGCAGGCTCTTCGGTTCTATTACAACCCAGGAAATTGCAGAACAGCTCCGCAAGCAGTTCTCGGTAGAAATTGACAAGAGGAAAATTGATGTCCAAGAGCCAATTAAGACGCTGGGTTCACATCCTGTGACTGTGAAAGTCCATCCCAAAGTCCATGTGACGGTCACGGTGGAGGTCACACCTCAGTAGCCTTGGCGGGAAATACTTACTTGGAGGGTTAATCTCCATTGGATACAAAACAACTGACAACAAACCAAACACTCTCTGACTTCAAACCTTCATTAGAAAAACATGTTTCAGCGCTCTTAACGCTGCTAGCGGAGGTACACGGACACGATCAGCTGGTCTTGAAAGCGGGCAAGCTTGATTCACTGGAACTTATGCAGTCAGAAAAAATCGAAGATCGGGTTCTGGCCCTGGAACGTTTGGTCCTCGAGGATCCAACCATCGTCGAGCACAGGCAGCCGGAGGAAGTAGATGAAGTCCTCAGTGAACTGGAGGATCATCTTGCTGATCTCTTGGCCAAACGCGCGGTGGAAGATCAAATTGAGGCAAAGGTCAGCGCGAAAATGCAGGAGCGCCATCTGGAGTATGTTCGGGATATTCGCACCCAGGTGCTGAAGGAAGAAGGCGGGCCTGATAATGCCCAGACACTGAAAAAGTACGCTGAACTGGAGATTTTGGAACAGCGCGGCCTTTCCCGTTCTAGCGTGGATTTAATGCGACCCCAAAGACTCGATGAAGTTATCGGTCAAGACGATGCGATTAAATCGCTCCTTACCAAATTGAGTTCGCCCTATCCTCAGCACATTTTGCTCTATGGTCCTCCTGGAGTTGGCAAGACTACTGTGGCCCGCCTGGCGCTGCAGGTTGCTAAGTCTAAGGCCTACACTCCCTTCGCCGAGGATGCGCCCTTTATTGAGGTGGATGGAACAACGCTTCGCTGGGATCCCAGGGAGGTAACCAATCCCCTGATTGGCTCAGTCCATGATCCGATTTATCAAGGGGCCAGGCGTGATTTGGCAGATGGGGCAGTGCCCGAACCTAAACTGGGTCTGGTGACGGAAGCACATGGGGGCGTACTTTTTATTGACGAAATTGGAGAGCTGGACCCTGTCTTGCAGAACAAGCTCCTCAAGGTTCTTGAAGATAAGAGAGTTGACTTCGAGTCCTCCTATTACGATCCCCATGATCCGAACATTCCTAAATATATTCATCAGCTCTTTACCCAGGGTGCACCTGCAGACTTTGTTCTCATCGGTGCTACAACCCGGGATCCCTCCGAGATCAGTCCAGCCTTCCGTTCTCGCTGCGCCG
Source organism: Bacillota bacterium (assembly GCA_012520315.1). Lineage (GTDB taxonomy): Bacteria > Bacillota > Limnochordia > Darwinibacteriales > Darwinibacteriaceae > UBA5420. Next base: position 19,015 of record JAAYOM010000113.1, read on the forward strand.
AGGTGTTTTTTGATCCGCTTACGCCTGAAGATATTGTACAAATCGTGCAGGCGGCGGGGGAGCGTTTAGATGTGGCGCTCGAACCTGGTGTAGCAGAATTGGTGGCTGAGTATACAATTGAGGGCAGGAAGGCAACGCGCCTTTTGGCTGATGCCTTTAGCGCCGCGCTCTACAGAGACGACGGCGGTCCAGGAGAGGTGATCGTTACCACTGCTGATATGCGGGAAGTGATCCAGTCTGCCCGTTTGAGCTCCTTCAGCGGTGCGAAAGCTTCTGACAGCAGTGAAGTAGGCCGTATTCTCGGCCTGGGCGTCAGCGGCTATCTAGGTTCGGTCCTAGAGATTGAAGCTGTAGCATTTCCCAGCAAAGAGCCTGGCAAAGGCCGGGTTCGCTTTAACGATACGGCAGGAAGCATGGCAAAAGACAGCGTATTTAATGCTGCTTCCGTCTTCCGTGCTTTAACAGGTCAGAACTTGGATGATTTTGATGTCCATGTCAATGTTGTTGGCGGGGGAAACATCGATGGGCCTTCAGCAGGCGTAGCAGTCTTGGCGGCCATTATCAGTGCCGTTCGGGATCTGCCCATTCCCCAAGACATTGCCGTTACCGGCGAGCTCTCGCTAAGGGGCAAGGTGAAGGCGATAGGCGGTTTACACGCCAAGATTTATGGTGCCAAACACGCTGGAGTTAAGAAGGTGTTTGTGCCTAAAGAAAACATGGACAACCTTCCCCAGTTTACTGGTGAAGTTGAAGTGATTCCCATTGATGACGTCTCCGAGTTTCTAACCTTCATTTTCCCCCAGGACTCTGCCAAGACCTCTCGATTGATCGCTAATTAGGAGCAATAAGAAGACAAACAGACCGACTGCCCGCCCTGGGCACTCGGTTTTTTCTTGCCGTGAATTGCAGGTAAGGGGTGGGACGTGATAGACTAGGGGTAGACTACAAAAAAGGGAGGAGAGCTGAGTGGACAGCGATTGGCCTAGTTGTCTGGAAACGAACAAGGAAACAGAGCGGCCGTTTAGACTTGAGCGTCTGCCCATCTCTTCCGGTCCCTCTTGTTCTCGAATTGTTCGTTTTTAGACTCCAATATTAACGCAAGGAGGATAAAAACATGGCAATTCAAGACTGGCGCGATTTAGAGCGCCTAGTATTGGCACGGGACTTTAAGACGATCAAAACTGCATTGCCCAGTTTTCAGGATGCAGATATCGCTGCTTTTTTGGATGAGTTAAGCCGCGAGCATACGGTCATTGTCTTTCGCCTATTATCCAAAGACCGGGCGGCAGAGGTTTTTTCCTATCTTTCCATTGAGATGCAAGAGTATATTGTTGGGGCGATTACAGATCAAGAAGTGGGCACCATCATCGATCAGCTTTTTGTGGATGATGCCGCCGATTTCTTGGAGGAAATGCCCGCCAGTGTCGTTAAAAGGGTGCTCCGGAACGCTTCCCCGGAGACGAGATCCCTAATCAATCAGTTTCTCCAGTACCCGCCCTATTCCGCGGGGAGCATCATGACAGCAGAGTTTGCCGACTTGAAAAAGACGATGACTGTGGCCGACGCCTTTATGCGCATTCGGCGCACTGCACTTGATAAAGAAACAGTTTATACCTGTTATGTGATTGACGGCAATCGGCGTCTGGAGGGTGTTGTTACAGTCAAGGAACTTTTTTTGGCCGATGAGGCTGCAATTATTGGCGATATAATGGAGACCAAAGTCATTTCCGCCCGGACCAGCGATGATCAGGAAGATGTGGCAGGACTCTTTTCCCGCTATGACTTCTTGTCGCTGCCTGTGGTGGATGAAGAAAACAGATTGGTTGGCATTGTCACCTTCGACGACATCATGGAAGTTATTCATCAGGAAGCTACGGAAGACTTCCAGAAAATGGCGGCAATGGCCCCGTCAGAGAAGCCCTATCTAAAGACGGGTGTCTTTACCCTGGCCAAGCATAGAATCGGTTGGCTGATGGTGCTCATGGTCACCGGCATGGTGGTGGGCGCGATTTTGGCCCGCTATGAAGAGGCGTTTTTGGCAGTCCCTCTCCTGGTCACCTTCATTCCTATGCTTACCGATACGGGCGGCAATTCGGGCTCCCAAAGTTCAACTTTGGTGATCCGCGGTCTGGCCCTGAAAGAAATCACGGTCAGCGACTTCGGACGGGTTCTCCTGAAAGAGCTGGGCGTTGGGGCCCTGGTGGGCCTTGCTTTAGCTGCAGCTAATTTCTTACGCCTTGTCATAACCTATCCAGGCGATTATATGCTCGCCTTAGCTGTTTCCCTGGCGCTGTTTGCCACTGTGATTATAGGCAAGACCGCGGGAAGTATGCTGCCTCTGCTGGCGAAAATAGTTAAAGTGGATCCGGCCATCATGGCTGCTCCACTTATTACCACAATCGTAGATGCCAGTGCTTTAGTAATTTATTTTAAAGTCGTAGAAGTTTTGCTCCTTAACTAAGGAGCATGGCCCCGTGCGAGGCGCCGAAGACGTAGACTTCTGCCGTGAGGTTCGTTTTGGCTGCATAGTCTGCGGTCACCCTTTGCTCAAATTCGGCCAACCGCTCACGGGGAACCAGTGCAATGGTACAGCCGCCAAACCCTGCCCCCGTCATCCGTGCTCCTAATACCCCGGGCTGCCCTAGGCTTAAATCAACCAGCAAGTCAAGTTCGGGGCAGCTGACCTCAAAATCGTTTTGCAGACTGCGATGGGATTTGGTCAGCTCTTGACCGAAGGTGACCAAATCACCTGCCCTGAGAGCCTCAATGCCTGAAAGCACCCGATTGTTCTCAGTAACTACGTGCCTGGCCCTTTTGGCAAGGAGCTGGGGAAGGGCATTAACGAGGGGAAGATCCTCAACCGTCACATCCCTTAAGGCTGTGATTTTAGGCAGATCCTTTGTCAAAAGCCGCACTGCATCCATACATTCCTGGCGGCGGTCATTATAGGCTGAATCCACAAGCCCCCTGCGCACGCCGCTGTTGATGACAGCTACAGCATAGCCGTGCTGCTCAAAGGGGGTTGGGACTAAATCATAATCCAGGCTGCGGCAGTCCAGAAACAGGGCATGGTCTTTATGGCCCATCATGGAAGCAAATTGGTCCATAATGCCTGAAGCCACACCAACAAAGTCATTTTCCGCCCTCTGGGCCATTTTAATCAAACTCACACTATCCACTGCAAAGTCGTGCAGTGTGGTAAGCAAAACTGCCGCCGCCACCTCTAAGGCTGCTGAGGAAGAAAGGCCTGCTCCCTGCGGCACATTTCCGTAAATGACAATGTCCATGCCTTGGGGCTCGAAACCGGCTGACTGAAATTCCCTGCACACGCCGCGGATATAATTGGACCAATTCTTCTTGTCAGAAGGTACGATGTCTTGCAGGGCAAAGCTGTCCTGAACATCATAATTAAGGGAATAAAGGTTGACCCGATCGCTTTTGTTTAATGCCCCGGCCATAGCGATGCCGGCATCAATGGCCATGGGAAAGACGAAACCGTCGTTGTAATCGGTGTGTTCGCCCAAAAGGTTAACCCGTCCGGGGGCCCAGACTACAAGGGGTTCCCCGGAGCTCGCAAATTTAGCTCGAAACTCTCTTTGCAGCTTATTTTTCATGCTGATCACCTCGCAGTTTTGCAGCCTGATCTTCCGGGCTCATATCAGTGATAAAAGTGCCGCTGCCTGATTCTACCCCCGCTAGGTACTTGAGTTTATCCGCGGTGCGATTGAGCGGGTAGAACTCTATATGGAAATGATAATGGGGATAGTCGCCCTTAGGCGGCGCCTGATGGAACGCCATCATATAAGGCAGGGAGAAATCAAAGAGCCCGTCGTACTTGACTAAAACGTCCTTCAGCACCACAGCCAGCCCCTGTTGTTCCTCTGGGGTTAGGTCTGCTAGACTTTGCAGGTGGCGCCGGGGGTAAATATGGACCTCAAAAGGATAGCGGGCAAAGAAGGGCACAAAGGCTGTGAACTGGTCATTTTCAGCAACAATGCGCACCTTGTCTTCCCTTTCTTCGGCCAGAATATCGCAATAGAGGCACTGTTCTGTGGCTGCATGGTGCTCCAAGGCCGCCTGAAGCTCCTTTTCCACCGTTGGCGGTATAAAGGGGAAAGCATAGATCTGCCCATGGGGATGACTAAGCGTAACCCCCACCGCATCACCCTTGTTTTCGAAGATAAATACATACTGGATACCTGGTTTCATGCCTAAGTCGAGGTAGCGGTCTGTCCATACTTCGATTAAATTTCTAATATGTTCTGCTGACTCTTCTGCCAGGCTGCTGTTGTGCTTGGCTGAGTAAAGTACAACTTCACACACCCCCTCCGCCGGTGCAGTCTGATAAAGGGCACTGCCTTCAACCTCGAGGGGCGGGGGCGGCTGGCTGAGGGATGGGAACCTGTTTTCAAACACCACAATTTCATAGTCCTCTGCCGGAACTTCCGTGGGAAATGCCCCAGGCAGTGTAGGACAGAGGGGACAATACTCCGCAGGGGGCTTGTAGGTACGTTCCTGGCGGTGAGCGGCCACAATCACCCACTCCCTTAACTGTGGATTCCAGCGCAGCTCAGACATCCTCTTCCTCCTTCCTTTTTACTTGCTTGGGAAAGGTATAGAAGATGATGTAACGTCCGTCTTCTTTGGTTTTTACCTCTTTTTTCACGGGGTACACCTCCAAGAGTCCTATTCTACAAAAAACTTGCCTCACCTTTCAAGGGAATCAGCCTTGGATCTTGAAAATACTATATATACCAATAGACACGGAGGGATTGGAATATGCGTAAGATAGTTCACACCGAAAAGGCTCCGGCAGCGGTAGGTCCCTACAGCCAGGGAGTTCGGGCAGGCAATCTGCTTTTTATTTCCGGCCAGTTGGGCGTAAATATGGCTACCGGTGAAATTGCCTACGGCGATGTAGAAGAACAGAGCAGGCAAGTGCTGAACAATCTCCAAACCATTGCCCAGGCTGGAGGGAGCAGTTTGGCCAACGCTGTGAAGGTGTCAGTCTACCTGACCGATATGGGGGATTTTGACAAGATGAATGCTGTTTACGCCACATTCTTCCCGGAAAATCCGCCTGCCAGGGTCTGCGTAGAAGTGAACGCCCTGCCAAAAGGCGTAGAGGTCGAGATGGATGTAGTTTGCCTATGTGAAGAATAAGCACTTTTCAAGGGAGGACGAGAAATGTCCAAATTGCGTGTAGGGGTAGTTTACGGCGGTCGATCAGGGGAACACGAAGTTTCTCTAATTTCCGCCCAGTCAGTTATGGATGCTCTGGATCAGAATAAATACACTATCATCCCCATGAAAATCCGCAGGGACGGGAGATGGGAAGGGCCTTCCATTCAGGCAGATCCTGCAGGAAATCCCAATTTAGATGTGGTGTTTCCGGTGCTGCATGGTCCCTACGGTGAAGATGGCACTATCCAGGGCCTCCTTGAAATGGCAAATCTCCCCTATGTGGGGGCGGGGGTAGCAGCTTCTGCAGCAGCCATGGACAAAGTCCTGATGCGCAGACTCTTTGCCCAGACGGGCCTGCCTCTCCTTCCTTGGGACACGTTTTTGCACTATGAATGGCAGGAAGGGGCAGCTGAGATTAAGGCACGTTTGGCAAGGGACCTAGGTTTCCCCATGTTTGTTAAACCTGCTAACTTAGGCTCCAGTGTGGGCATTAGCAAAGTGAAGTCCGTCGCGGAGTTAGACGCAGCTGTTGAACTGGCCTTGGCCTATGATCGTAAAGTAGTGGTGGAGCAGGGCCTAATTGGGGCCCGGGAGGTGGAGTGCAGCGTCTTAGGGCATAACAAGCCCCAGGCGTCTGTGCCGGGTGAAATTGTACCTGCCCATGAGTTTTACGATTATCAGGCGAAATACCACAATGAAGACTCCCGCCTGATTATCCCTGCACCCCTTGATGAGAAGCAGGTTGAGCAGATCCAAGACTTGGCCGTCCGGGCTTTTCAGGCCGTGGACTGTTCGGGGATGGGGCGCGTAGATTTCTTCCTTGATCAGCAGGGCAAAGTCTTCGTTAACGAAATTAACACCATTCCAGGCTTTACCCAAATTTCCATGTACCCCAAGCTATGGGAACATTCAGGTCTGCCCTATTCCAGGCTGCTGGACCGCTTAATCGAAATTGCCCTGGAAAAGCATAGGGAGCGGCAGATGCTGCGCACTAATATTTCTTAAGGCAGGTGATGGGCTAGCGCGATGATCATTCAGGATTTATGGAAGTTTTATGGAGATGAACTAGTTTTTCAAAATGTCAGCGCCAATATTGGCCCTGCCGATCACATAGGTTTTGTAGGGGCTAATGGCGTGGGAAAAACCACACTCCTCAAAACCCTGGTGGGCGAACTTAGCGCCGAACGGGGCCAGGTCATTTGCCCCGGCGGGTATACATATGGCTCCCTCTGGCAGACGCCGCCTGCAAATATGCAGTCTTTGCAGGAGTATTTGCTAGAACCCTTTGCACACCAAGTTGAATTGGAGCAGAACATGCGGGCGCTAGAGCAAAAAATGGCTGAGCTAGGTCAGGGCCCAGAGCTTGATCGGGCCATAGAGGACTATGCCCGCCTGCAGGATCGCTTTGAACATCAGGGCGGCTATGATTACTTGGTGCAGATCAGCAGCATCACCACAGGACTTGGTTTTTCTGAAGCAGACTTGGCCCGCAGGCTCCACACCTTCAGCGGAGGGGAGCAGATGCGGGTAAGTTTAGCTCGCCTACTTTTAACAAGGCCTTCCCTTTTGGTGCTGGACGAGCCCACCAATCACCTGGACGTAGAAGCCATCCAATGGCTTGAAGACTTTCTCGGGGCCTATCAGGGGGCCTTTATAGTGGTGTCCCATGATCGCTACTTTTTGGACAAGGTGGCCACAACCATTTGGGAGCTGCAGCAGCACAAACTTTATCAGTACAAGGGCAATTATTCTGCCTACCTTCCCCAGCGTGAACTGCGGCAGGCCCAAATCGAGGAGAACCTGGAGAGGCAAGAGCAGGAACGGGCCCGCATGGAGTTTTTTATTCAAAAATTCAAAGCAGGAACCCGCTCCCGGCAGGCCAAGAGTATGGAAAAGAAACTGGCCCGCCTGCCCGATATTGAGCGGATTTTAGAGGATCCGGCCATGGCCTTCCGTTTTGAACCGAAGCGGCAGTCAGGCAATAACATCGTCTTCTTAGAGAGAATATGCAAAGCCTATGGCGAAAACCTGGTGCTGAAGGACATTAACGCCGAAATCAAGCGGGGGCAGCGGATTGCTCTCCTAGGCCCAAACGGGAGCGGCAAGAGCACCCTTCTGAAGATCCTAGGAGGGGAGCTTGACTATGAAGGCGAACTGCGGTGGGGAACAGGCGTCGATGTGGGCTATTTCTCTCAGCATATTACCTTCGACCCTGCAAATACTGTTTTAGAGGAACTCTACGCTGAGCACCGCCTGGATTTGGGCGTGCTCCGTTCGGTTCTGGCCCGCTTTTTGTTCAGGGGCGAAGATGTGTTCAAGCCCACATCTGTGCTCAGCGGCGGCGAACGAAATCGCCTGGCCATGGCCAAATTACTGCTGCACCGGCCAAACCTCCTTCTGCTGGATGAACCCACCAACCATCTTGATGTTTTTGCCAGGGAAGCTCTAGAAGATGCCCTGGCAGAGTTTGGCGGCACCATAATCTTTGTTTCCCATGACCGTTACTTCATTGATAAACTGGCGACGAAGATCTGGACATTAGACGGCGGCACTCTCCAAACATTTGCGGGAGGCTTTTCTGACTACGAAGAAAAGCGCAAACAAGCAGCTTACTCCCGGGCCCAGGCCGCTGAAAGGAGCCATAAAGAAGAGCAAAAACAGCGTTTTTCCGGACCTTCCCCTAACGAGCTGCGAAGAATCGCCAAAGCCCGGGCAGAACTGGAGGATGAAATAGTCTGCCTGGAAGAGCGCAAAGGAAAGCTTGAAGCCTTGTTGGCTTCACCCGATCTCTATCAGGATGGAGAAGAAGCGGCTGTAGGAATCATCCAGGAGTACCAGGAGGTTAAGGATGCTTTGCAGGATAAATACATTGCCTGGGAACGTTTGGTGGACGAGCATTGAGGAAAGGTGAGGAATATGGCTGGCGCAAAAAATAAAGGTGTTCTGCTGCGAGGGGTGAAGGGTCTGCCGATTCAGGTACCCGGGGAAATCCTCAAATGTCAGGCGGACTTAGGCCCCACAGCGACCTTGGTCTGGATCAATCTTGTGGCCTTTTCCCAGTTGGGGCAGGCTTTTCGCATTAACTCGCTGGCCCGGCAAATGGGTTTGCCAAAGCGGGAAGTAAGTCAGGCCCTGGCCCTTCTGGCCGACAGGGGCTGGATTAATGATGAGGGCCTGGAAATTCGGCTGACGGTGCAGGCTGAGGCAGAGAGCTTAGATCCGGTGCAGGAAGAAGTTGCAGCGGCAGCTGAGCCTCTTGTCAATGGCGAATCTGATGCCTATGAATGGCTGGTCAGCTATATATCTGCCAGGATCACCGTTCCCACCCCTGAGGAACAGCGGAAACTTCTGTATTGGATGCAAAGCAAGAGCCTGTCCCATGAGGTAATTGCAGTTGCCATTGAGGAGATGTGCGCTTCCGCCGCGCATCCTAGCTTCCCTTATTTAGAAGGTATTCTCCGCAATTGGCATGGTGTAGGCATCCGCACTTATAATGACCTTTTAGAAAATCCCTACCTGGCTAAAGTGCTGGCCCCGATTGCCGGCGGCAAAGATGTAAACTCTGCGGAAAAACGTTGGAGGGAGGTTTTCCCCGATGAATTTGACTGAACAATTAACCTATGAACTGCCGATGGACTTAAGTGCAGAGCGCCAAATCTTAGGCATCTTGATCAAACACCCTGCCCAAGTCGATCGGGTGGTTGATCGCCTCCGGCCCGCACACTTTATGGATCCGGCCCATCGACGGATTTATGAAATCATTCTGGATATTTATAATAAACAGGGGCGGATTTCTTACACCCAAATCTATAACCGGCTTCATGCCGACTCCATTACAGATTCCCCGGCAGAACTGCTGATCCCCTTGACCGAATCCTTTGTAGCCCTTAGTGAGCTCGAACCTAGCCTGGAGATTCTCCTGCACAAGGAGGGTATCCGCAGGCTTGTCCAGGCCTGCGACGCGGTGAAGGCCTTGGCATTGGATCCGAAGAATGAAGATTTGGAATTAATTCAGGCCAAGGCCCAGGAGCGGATCTTTGCGGCAACGCAGAGCATCGATGCTACAGGCGATGATGTGAAGAACCTTCTAGAGGTTTTGAATAAGTGCTACATCAATCTGCTCAGGCGCCGGGAAGGCGATCTTGATGCCTATGGACTTTCGGTGCGCTTTCCGTCCATTGACGGTATGACCACCGGCTTTAAGAAGAAAGACCTGATTATTCTGGCCGCCCGGCCGTCTATGGGCAAAACCGCTTTGGTCTTGAACATGGCAGCCAATGTGGCCAAGCGCGACATTCCGGTACTTTTCTTCAGCCTCGAGATGGATGATGAACAAATCGGCGACCGGATTGTCCTTAGTGAGCTCTTTGCCCATAAAGAAGGCGAACAGCACTTAGTCACCTCCCATGAGTATCAGGGGAGACTCAGTGACGAACAGTTTATGGTCACCCAAAAAGTATTTAACGAACTCTACCACTTACCAATTTCCATCGTAGACAAACGGGGCATGACCGTACCTGAAATTAGGGCCAAGGCCAGAAAATTTAAGGCAGAAAATGGCAATTTGGGCCTGATTGTCATAGACTACCTGCAATTAATCAAGCCTCCGGATAACTCCTCCCGGAGCTGGACCTTAATTGTAGGGGAGATGGTGCGGGAACTTCGGGATCTGGCCGGTGAGCTTGATGTGCCCATCATCCTTTTGTCCCAGCTGAACCGGGGCGTAGAGAGCAGAGAAAACAAGCGGCCCATGATGTCTGACCTGAGGGATTCAGGGAATATTGAGGAATTTGCTGACGTGATCATGTTTCTCTATAGAGATGACTATTATAATCCTGAAAAGGCAAGGGCGGAGGGAACGGAAGGATTAGTCGAAGTGATCTTCGCCAAGCAGCGCAAAGGCAGCACCGGCACAGTGCAGCTGCGCTTTATCAAAGAATACACCCGTTTTATCGATGAGTATACAAAGTAGGTGAAGCTCGTGGGTGATTTGAACCGGACGAAGTTGATTTTCTTAGATACCTGCCGCAACCTGGTTGAGCTTGGCGAGTTATCGAAAGAAGAGTATTTTGAGATCTGCGATCTTTTGGATCGTTTGGAGGAACTTGACAACGAAGAGTTTAAAGCAGAGTTACGCAGGATCAGTAAAGGTCTTAGTGATCTGATCGGCTAGGGGGGCACCAATGTCGCACATCACCAATCCATCGTATATCACAGGCATTATGAAAGAGCGGGGTTTTAGCACCAAGAAGCGTTTTGGGCAAAATTTTCTGATCGATCAAAATATTGTAGAACGCATTATCCAAAGTGCCGGTTTGCAGCGGGGGGAATGGGCCCTGGAAATCGGTCCCGGCCTAGGGGCCCTCACTGTGCACCTGGGAGAGCAGGCTGACCATGTGGTGGCCATTGAAATTGATTCGAATTTAGTGGACATCTTAGAGGAGACTTTGGCCAGTGAGAAGATCACTATTTGGGCTGGAGATGCTCTAGAGGAAAATTGGGAGGAGCTCTTGGGCAGCTGCGGCTGGCAGGGGCAGCCCCTCAAATTTGTAGCAAATCTCCCCTACTACCTCACCACGCCCCTGATTATGAAAGCTCTTGAGAGTGAATTGCCCTTTACCTCCCTGGTTGTCATGGTGCAAAAGGAAGTTGCCACGCGCATGCTGGCTTCGGCAGGGAGCAAAGACTTTGGTATTCTCTCCCTGGTTGTGCAATACTACTCCACAAGCAGCCTGGTGATGAATGTGCCTAGAACGGTGTTTATTCCTGCACCTGCCGTTGATTCAGCAGTGGTGGAGCTTGTACCCCGTGCCCCGGAGGTGGATGCGCCTCGCACTGAGCTTTTTGCGGTTATTCGGGCAGGTTTTGGTCAGAGACGCAAAACAGTGCGCAATGCCCTCAAGCCCTTGGCTAAAGAGTGGGGGATTTCCCTGGAGGGGCTCGACCAGGCCTTCCTGCAGGCAGAAATCAACCCTGCACACAGAGCGGAACGGCTGTCACTGGAAGATTTCAGCCGCCTAACTAAAGAACTCTTGAAGGGAGTGTGAACAAAGTGGAGTTTATCAGTCCGACGAAAGGGCCCATGACCTTTGACCAGGTGTTCGAAGAGATTATTTCCTATGCGTCGGCCCATCCCGAAGACAATTACCGTCTGATTGTGGGCACAGACTCACAGTTTCGGGAAGAAACCTGCTTTGTCACCGCCCTGATTGTCCACCGCCAAGGGAAGGGCGGCAGGTTTTTTTACACGCGCAGCTATGACCGGCACGCCCGTTCTTTGCGGCAGAGAATCTTTTATGAAGCTTCCCTGAGCCTGAGTGTGGCATCACTGCTAACTGACAAGCTGGCCAGCCATGGTCAGGAACTCAATTTAGAAATTCATTTAGATGTGGGAAACAACGGAGCTACTAAGACATTGGTTAAGGAAGTGGTGGGCATGGTCAACGGATCCGGCTACACCTGCAGGATTAAGCCCGATTCCTACGGTGCTTCTTCGGTAGCAGATCGGTATACCAAATAGAGCTGTCCCCATTTGGACTAGTTGCGAAAAAGCCCAAGAAAAAATGCGAAAATCGCATTTTCCTGCTTGACATTGGGCTGGAGCATTGATAAAATGTTATTTTAATTGACAAACAGCCTCTTTCATGGTAGAATAAATTCGACAAAATGGTATAGAGGCGGTGGCAAAATGGCTGTGGGAATTAATACCCTCCAGCAGATCAAGCTGGACCTAGAGGCAAGTGTTGGCAAGCGGGTCAAACTGCGGGCAAACCGCGGGCGCAAGAAGATTGTTGAAGCCGAAGGTGTCATCGAGAGCACATACCCCAAACTCTTTGTGGTGAAGTTAGATGAGTCCCATTCTCTCGAACGCCTGTCTTATACCTATGCTGATGTGCTCACCAAGACAGTGGAAGTTATGGTTGACGATTGTCTGATTGGGGACTTGCCGGCTATTAATTAATACCGAAATACGTAAGTATTACCATGTCGCCTAGAATAGAAATGGACAAGCTTTTCACTAAGCTGACCAAAGACTTAACTAAGCACCGAAAGGTGCTTTTTTTTGTCCTTAAACCCAGGGACACGGCATATGAATGTGTGGAGGAGGCGATGGTCATGGCTCTTTTGCCAGGCAGAAAACTGGGCTCCCGCACCCTGCGGCTGGGGGATAAAGGATCGGATGTAGATCAGCTGCACGCATTTTTACGCCGCCAGGGTTATGATCTGGGCTCCGAGGCAGGCTTCGGCTATCTGACTAAAGATGCAGTAAAAAGATGGCAGCGGGACCACGGGCTGGTGGCCGACGGTATTGCCGGCAAGCGGTTTTATGCCTTGGCTCTCAAGGCCGATCCGCCTGTTCGCCGCAGAGTGCATGTGGTGGGGTCGAATGAAACACTTCAGCAGATTGCAGGGCTTTATGAAGTCGGACAAGAGGCCTTCGGCAATCTTTCTGCTCAGCAGAAAGTCTACCCCGGCCAGAGACTGGTTTTCTTTGAGCGGGAGATTTGGGGCATGTGTACAAACACTCCCCAGGGCAAGCTGCCCCTAACGGGATTTGTCTGTCCGGGCCGCCCTGCCGCCTCCTTGCCGGGTCCCTATGTACTTAGGCCTGCATCGGGAGGCGACGCTGATATCGTGCAAGTCCACCATCAGCTGCGCACGCCGGGCAGGCGGAAACAAACAGCCCAACAGTTTCTGGAAGCTATGGGCGGTGCAGGCTGTCTCGGTTTGTATCTGCCTTACAAGGCGGTGGCACCTCTGGACGGCAGGCGCTATCTAAAGCTCTTGAAGCGTTTAAGGCGTCAGCTCAAGCCCCCGGCCATGTTGTGGGCAGAGCTTGGTCCGGACATACCGGGTTGGAAAATCTGGGGAGGAGTGGACTATTTTGCCGTTAACCAGCTGGTGGACCGGGTGGTCTTAGATTTGCCTCCCCCAGCTCAGCCAGGCCCCCTCTTTGAACGGCAGCGGGGCGAAAAGCTTGTAGAATCTCTTTTGCCCTGCATCCACTCGTGGAAAATTCTCCTTAAGGTTCCGGTCTATGCCTTAGAGTGGAAGCTGGATGCTGAGGAGGGTAGGCAGGAGCGGGGCAAACTTCCTTACCAGACTGCACTCTCCAGAGCTTTCCGCCACGGGGCCCGCCTTTTGCAGGATGAAGGGGGTTTTCCCTATTACCGGTACAAGAAGCGGGGCATCGACTACCAAGTACGCCTGCTTCCCCACAGTTTTCTGGCGGAAGTCTCTGCCATAGCCAATCGGCATAACCTGGCGGGCCTGATCCTAGATGAGCTGGGTATGGAAGATTCCCGCATCTGGCAGAGCACAAATAGGTATTTCCGCACTGCATCCTGGAGTCCAGGAGGTGAAACATCCGCTGAATATTTCTGATCAATAGACATGTTTTGCCGCCCTAGTTCATAGATATTAGGGAATACCAAAGGAGTTTATGGCAAAAAGGGGGAGAGAGATGAGCCTAAGTGTGAAAGAAAACCGCCTTGTTGCGGTGAATCGTGTGGGGGAAAATTCGCTTCAAACCGTCCTCCAGGGTAGGGTTGAACTGCCCGGCACCGCAGCTCCTGCAGAGAGAATCGTTTGGGTGCAGGGCAGGCCTCAGCTGCAGTCCTTGACTACAGACCAGGATCGTGTCTATGTGCAGGGAGCAATTGATCTGATCATGGTCTATGTACCTGAGACTTTAGAAGACGAGCCGGCGGGATTGAAGCGGGTGGAATGGCCTGGTGCCCTCCCCTTTGACACTCATGTAGAGGTAATTGGGGCGGAGCCGGACATGGAAGCTGAAGCTGAATTGAAGACACTCGCGTGCGAATGGAGTCTTGACGGGGGACAGTACTCCCTGGATGTGGATCTGATTGTGGCTGTAACCGCCCGGGTAGAACAGATCCGGGAGTATGCGGTGATCAGCGACGCCAATTTGGCCCAGCCGGCCAAACTAACCAGCGATGGTGCAGTATTACATCCCTTACCGCCCGCGCTCAAACTCGATGTTGACAAGGAAATCACTGGCATGCTGGAGTTTGCTGAAGAAGGATCAGCACCTGTAGGTACAGTTCTAGACATGTTTGCAGAGGTTAATCTTGTTGAAACAGAAATCGGCGAAGGCAGGCTGGAAGCTAAAGGTGCAGCCAACCTCAGGGTGCTTTATCAGGGGGAAGACTTGGGAGTCTCTGTACGGGAGTTCTGGCAGGTGCTGCCCTTTGAACTTGTCTTTGAACGAACAGAGATTGAACCGGGCATGGCTCTGGAGCCGGCACTTACCTGCAGCCCGGAGGCCTTTGTCGTCAATGACGGAAAAAATGTCCGGGTGGAGCTGCATCTGCAAGGTGCCCTTCTCTTGCGCGATCATCAGCCCGTACAGGTGCTGACTGATATGGGAGCATCAGGCAGCCAGGTGGAGGTGCGCAAAGAGCTGATGGCGGTAGACAGCTTCGTCGGCCGTAAAGAGCAGCAAGGCGTAGTACGGGGCTTAATCGAACTTACACAAGAGCTGCCGCCTATCCGGGAGGTTCTAATTGGTACCGCTGCCGCGCATCTGATCGATTATGAGGTAGAAAACGATAAGCTGGTTGTAGAAGGTGTGCTGGATGTGGAACTTTACTATCTAGCCCACTCCGAGGAAGATACCAAACCCTTGTTCAGGGGAGTTTTTCCGGAAATAATCTCCTTCCAGCAGACCCTTGCTGTGCCTGGCCTGGAACTTGGCATGCAGCCTAGGATTGAAATTGAAGTTCTGGCTGTAAAACCGGATCTTATTAACCGGGAAACTCTAGAGGTCGCCCTTACACTTCGCTTTGCAGTGGATGTTGTAGAGTATCTAGAGGTGGAAGCGGTGGTTGAGGCGGTCGCAGTTGAGCCCTTGGAGGAGGATCCGCCCACCATGACCTATGTGTTTGTGCAAGGGGGCGATACGATCTGGAAATTGTCCCGCCTCTATCACACGACTGAAGAGGCAATTATCGGAGCGAATCCCAGTCTGCAAGAGGATCCCTTAACACTAAGGGCTGGCGAGCGACTCTATATTCCCCGCAGTTAGACCAGGTGAAAACAAAGAAAGCAGAGACCTTTGCCGAAGTGTGCCTTCGAAAAAGGTCTCTTCTTGATCATTGGGCATAATACCCTGGACTGAACGGGAAAGGGGAGGTAAGATGCTTGCACTCCTGTTGGCAGCTTTGTCCGGCGTATTAATGGCCCTGCAAGGTACGCTGAACACCGCATTAGCAAAAATTGCAGGCCTTTTAGAGGGCACGTTGGTTGTGCATGTGGTAGGTTCGATTTTGGCCCTCGGCCTCATTTTGGCAGGGCTGGGCCGGGGCAGCCTGGGCAATTTGCCCAAGGCCCCCTGGTATACTTATTTAGGCGGGGTGCTCAGTGTAGGGATCATCTATCTGGTCGCCGCGTCCATTGCCAAAGCAGGTGTTGCCCCGGCCACAACCGCCATTATTCTAGGTCAGGTTTTTACGGCAGCCCTGGTAGATCACTTTGGCTGGTTGGGCTTAGAACCCCTCCCTTTCACGCTGTGGAAGGGTGTCGGGATTCTGCTTATGGCTGGGGGCGCCTGGTTGCTTTTGTCTCGCTGAATACAGAAGGAATTTTCTCTTTAGTGCGGAAATAGTGGTAAGACAGGAGTGTTGAGCGCTATGGAGCAGATCACCCTACAAGCCTACGCTAAAGTGAATCTGACTTTAGACATTCAAGGACGCAGAAAAGACGGCTATCATCTGCTGCGTTCTGTGATGCAGTCCATCTCTTTGGCTGATACTATTACCCTTCAGAAAAAAGGCAGAGGTCAAGGCATTTCCCTCCACAGCGATCACCCTTCAGTTCCTGATGATGAACACAACATCTGTTGGCGGGCTGCCCAGGCCTTTGAGCAGCACACGCAGCTTTCGGGGGGTGTTGCCGTTTCCATTTCCTTGGCTAAGAAAATCCCGGTCGCGGCAGGCTTAGGCGGCGGCAGCGCGGACGCCGCGGCTGTACTTTACGGTTTGAATAAACTGTATGGAACAGGCTTAGAACTTGCCAAGCTGCAGCAGATTGGCCTGACAATTGGGGCGGATGTTCCCTTCTGTCTGCAGGGAGGCACCTGCCTGGTTGAGGGTATCGGCGAAGCAATAAGGCCGGTAGGGCCATTTCCTTCTGTAACAATGGTTCTGGTTAAGCCCAAGGCTGGAGTTTCCACTGCTCAAATTTACCGCGGATTGGATCCTGCGACCTATGGCGGAGACTCTACCGACAGGCTGCTTGAGTTTATGACAAACCGAACCGATACTCCCTTGGCCAGCATCCTGGAGAATGCTCTGGAATCTGTAACTTCCGTCTTGGTGCCGGAAGTGGGTATCTGGAAGGGGAGACTCTTGGAACATGGTGCCTTAGTTAGCCTAATGAGCGGCAGCGGGCCCACAGTCTTTGGCCTTTTTAGCGAGGAACTTCCAGCCCAGAGGTTTTTAGAGCGTTTCCAGCATGAAGTTCAGGTCTTTGGGGTTACCTTAATGGACAGGGGCGTGTGTTCAAGATGAGCAGAGGAGACCAAGAGATGAAAGTAGATGCCGTAGTATTGGCGGGGGCCCCAAATACTGGTCAGTTGCAGGAAGTGCGTGGGGAGAAATGGGAGGCGGAAATCCCCATTTCAGGCAAACCTATGGTAAATTACGTAATTGAAGCGCTGCAAAGTTCCTCCCGTGTCGGAGAAATTGTGGTGGTGGCTCCGGCGGAGATCAAAGATGTGCTGGCACCCCATATTAGATGGGTTGAGGCAGGCAGCAGCCTCACCGAGAATATTTTCCGAGCAATGGACGTTCTAGACAAGAAGAACAATGTACTCTTCGTCACATCTGACGTTCCCTTTATCCACGCCGAGGTAATCGATGACTTTGTGAGCCGCTGCGGCGAACTGCAGGGTGAAATTTTCTATCCCATTACTTCCAAAGAAGCCACGGAAAAGATGTATCCTGAGACTACGCGCACGTATTTTACCCTTAAAGAAGGATCCTTTACCGGGGGCAACATTCTCTTGGCTGCTCCCCAGGCAGTCGTCAATTCGCGCTGGGTAATGGATGAAGTGATCTCCCGGCGCAAGAAACCATGGAAAATCATAAGGATGCTGGGCTTTTTCTTTATACTCAAGTTTCTCACTAAACAGCTTTCCCTCCGGGAGTTGGAACAGCGGGCGAGTGAACTTCTCGGTCACAGCGGCGTCCTGATTATTTCTCCCTATCCGGAACTGAGCAATGATGTCGATAAACCAAGCGATTTACAGCTAGCAGAGAAAACCATTGCTGCCGTGCAAGACAAGGAGGCTTAGCATGAGGCGAGCACACCGCATTGCGGCTATTACAAAAACTCTGGTGGAAAGGGCAAACCATGTTTTTGCGGTCAGTGAGTTTGTCGAACTCTTTGATGTGGCCCGCTCCACATTATCGGAAGATCTGGCGATCATCCGGTCTACTTTCAACGCCTTAAACATGGGTAAGGTGGAAACCATCGCGGGTGCGGTTGGGGGAGTGCGCTATGTACCCCACCTCACAAAGGACCAGATTCGTACCTCAATTGAAGAGATTTGCACCCGTTTGAGGGAACCCGATCGCATTTTACCAGGGGGCCTGCTTTATATCGATGATTTAATGTCCTCGCCAGCGTTGCTGAGCACGGTAGGCTCCGTTTTCGCCACTGCCTTTGGTGACCGGGATCCTGAGTATGTGGTTACGGTTGAAACAGCTGGAATTCCAGTGGCTCTACAGACGGCCCATGCCCTGGATGTGCCTCTTGTGGTGGTCCGCAGGCAGAGCCGGCCCACGGAAGGGCCTGTCCTGACCATGAACTTCTTATCCGGTTCGGCCCGGCAAGTGGAAACAATGTCCCTCTCCAGGCGGGCGCTGCCCGAGGGAGGCCGGGTGCTCTTGATTGACGACTTTATGAAAGCAGGGGGAACACTGAGGGGCCTTACGGATTTGATGGGTGAATTTGCCTGTACCGTGGTGGGCAAGGGCGTATTGATTGAAGCGGGCTTGCCCGAAGAAAAGCTGATCGATGATCACCTCCCCTTAGTTTACTTGCGTGAGGTTGACGTCAAGGCGCAGAAAGTCACAGTTGAGCCCGCCGGCTGGATTTTAGCCTAGGCATAAATTGCATGATACAAGCTCCGCCGGAGTGGGCGGGGTTTTTCTACGCCAATGACAGACGATCTTAAAAAACTAGGGAGGAAGTAAACACGTCTTCTCGAAGTGCTTAATGTGGTGAAGGAGGAGAAATAATGGTACAAGCAGCAGCAATTATTTTAGCTGCAGGTCAGGGCTCAAGAATGAAATCCAAAAAGGCAAAGGTCCTCCATCGGGTTGCAGGCCTCGAGATGGTGAATCACGCGGTGCGCAGCGTAAGACTGGCCGGGATCGATCAGATTATTGTCGTCATCGGCTATCAGGGCGACAGGGTCCAGGCAGTGCTGGAAGGAGTAACATTGGCTGAGCAGAAGGAGCAGCTCGGCACAGGCCATGCTGTTGATCAGTGCCGCCAGCTCCTGGAGGATTTTACCGGGCCGGTTCTGGTTACCTATGGCGATACACCCCTCTTTCGCGGCGAGACTTTTCAGGCGCTGCTGGAATTTCACAGCCAAAGTCAGGCTGCTGCCACCATTGTAACAGCAATCTTTGACGATCCTGCCGGTTATGGGCGGGTTGTCCGCAACGAAGCAGGCCATGTGCTGGGTGTTGTGGAGCACAAGGACGCGGATGAGCAGCAGCGGCAGATCAAAGAGATTAATACCGGCACCTATTGTTTCGACAGCAAACTGCTGTTTCACTATTTAACCCGGATAACACCGGAAAATGCACAGGCTGAGTACTATTTGCCCGACGTATTACCCTTGCTGCTTGAGGGCGGTCACAGGATTGAGGGTTTTGTATTAGAGGATGCCGCTGAAAGCATGGGTATTAATGATCGTATTCAGCTTGCGGAAGCTGAGGCAATTTTGCGCGACCGTATTTGCGCCTATTGGCAAAGACAGGGCGTGACCATTATGGATCCGAAGTCCACCTGGATTGAATGGGATTGTGAAATTGGTCAGGATACGATTATTTACCCCGGGAACTTTATTCAGAAAGGGACTAAGATTGGTCAGGACTGCGTAATAGGTCCCAATTGCCATTTAAGCGAAGCCCAGATTGCTGATGGGGTTTTATTGGAAAACACAATTGTTTCTGGTAGGGTGGTGGGTAGGGAAGCGAAAATCGCACCTTTTTCGTTGATGACCAAGTAAAATGGAGGGGTACAGAGCCAACATGAGACAGGCTAGTAAGAAATTAAAGGTGTTTGCTGGGAATGCTAACAGGGAGTTGGCCGTCGATATCTGTAGATACCTAGGCTTAGAACTGGGATTATCTGAAATAACACGGTTTAAGGACGGCGAAATAAGGTGTAAGATCGGGGAGACGGTGCGCGGTTCAGAAGTCTTTATTGTACAGCCATTAAATAGTCCTTCGGCAGAACATATTATGGAACTTTTGATCATGATTGATGCCATGAAAAGGGCTTCCGCCAAAGTTGTCTGTCCTGTGATACCCTACTTCGCTTATGCACGGCAGGACCGCAAATCGCAGCCCAGAGATCCAATTTCAGCCAAACTGCTCGCCAATATCCTAACTGCAGCAGGGGCTGATCGGGTAGTTACACTTGATTTACATGCTGGACAGATTCAGGGATTCTTTGATATTCCAGTGGATAATTTAAGGGGTATGCCCATTATTGCCGAGTATTTGCAGCAAAAAAGGCTGGAGGACATTATCGTAGTTTCCCCAGACGTGGGTGGTGTAGTCCGCTCCAGGGAACTTGCCGATCGGCTCCACTGCGGATTGGCCATTGTCGACAAACGGCGTCCGGCGCCGAATGTGGCCCAGGTTATGCATATCATTGGTGACGTTGAGGGCAAGACGGCGGTTCTGATTGACGATATGATCGACACTGGCGGAACCATCGTCAACGCCGCCAAGGCTCTGATCGAGCACGGCGCTAAGGCCGTTTATGCCTGTGCTACCCATGCTGTGTTTTCTGATCCTGCATCTGAGATTCTGCAGGACAGTCCTCTGGGAGAGGTAGTTGTAACAGACAGCATTCATCTGCCGCCGGCAAAACAGATTCCCAAACTAACAACGCTTTCAGTGGCTCCGCTTTTGGCCGAAGCAATTCGGAGAATCTTTGAAGAAATACCCGTGAGCATGCTGTTTGACTAAAGCTAACAAGAATGGTATTATAAGTCGGATGGAAAGGAGGCAACGAACAGTGGCAAATTACCAGCTAAGCGTGGAAGAGAGAACCCAAACCGGTAAATCCTATGCCCGTAAACTTAGAACTGAGGGAAAAATCCCTGCAGTTATCTATGGTTCCGGCAAAGAACCCACCATCGTTGAAGTGGTAGTTCGAGATGTAGAGAGGGCGTTGTCTGCCCAGGGCAGTCTAATTGACCTCGACCTTGCAGGGGGAAGAAGGACAGTTCTCGTCAAGGATATGCATCGTGATCCGGTGCGGGGTACATTGCAGCATGTGGACTTCCATGAAGTCGACCTAACCAAGAAGCTAGAAGCTACGGTACCCATTCGGGTGGTAGGTGAAGATCAGCGTCCAAGCGACGGTGGTGTAGTCCAAACTCTGCTTTGGGAAGTAACGGTCCTTTGCTTACCTACAGACATTCCAGAATATATTGCAGTTGACGTAAGCGAAGTTGAATTAGACCAAACTGTCACCGTTGCAGATCTCGATTTGCCTGAAGGTATCGAGGTTCTAGCAGATGAGGACGAATCAGTTGTTAAGATCGGTGTTCCAGCTGAGGTTGATCTCGGCGACGAAGACGGCGACGCAACTCCAGAAGGTGAAGATGTCGCAGAAGGCGCAGATTCTGAAGGGGCTTCTGAGTCTGAAGAAGAATAGTGCCTAACAATAGCTTGGGAAGAACATGAACCGCACAGTGCGCCATAGGTCACTGTGCGTTTCTTCTGATCGGAGGTTTCACTGCGTGAAACTCCCTTTGCAGGAAGGAGTTCGGTTGTTGTGTCAGCTGAATTGAAAGTGATCGCAGGACTTGGCAATCCAGGCCTGCGTTACGCCCATACCAGGCATAACCTGGGTTTTTGGGTTATAGACGGCCTTAGCCAGAGGCTGGGGATTCCCTTGACGAAGCATAAGTTCGGGGCCAAACTAGGCGAAGGCCGTGTGCGCGATCAGCGCGTCATCTTAATTAAGCCCCAGACCTTCATGAACCGCTCCGGGCAGGCTGTAGGCGATCTGATGGATTTCTACCAGCTGGATCTAAAAAGCCTTCTGGTTGTCTATGATGATCTGGACTTAGCCCCAGGTTACCTGAGAATTAAGGGTTCTGGCAGCGCAGGAGGACACAGGGGGATGGCAGACATTATTGCCCGTTTGGGCAGTGACAGCTTTCCCCGTTTACGCGTGGGCATTGGTCAGCCCCCGCCATTTTTGCGCGCTGCCGATTATGTATTGCAGGGAATAGACGGGGCCGAAAGAAAAATACTAGAAGAAGCAGCCCAAAAAGCAGAAGAGGCAGCCGAGATGTGGCTGCATGAAGACCTGCTGACAGTAATGAACCATTATAACCGCAGACAATTACAGACAGACGGGATCTGACCGAAAGGGGGAATGCATATTGTCTCTACAAAGTCTAACAGATTTGATGCGTCAGAGTAAAGAAGTTAGGCATGCAAGCACTCCTGGCCAGGTTGTCACAGGTCTTTCCGGCGGACAGCGCTCTGTCTTTTTAAGCTCAATTTATAGTCCTGACCAAGTGATGCTGGTGGTGACGGCCAGTACAGTGCAGGCGGAAAAACTTGCTTCGGACTTTTCTGGTCTGCTGCCGGAGGCTAGGATTCTAGTCTGGGAAGGCAATGAGCTGATGCCCCACGAGGAAGCCCCAACTGCCTGGGATCTCCGTGCCAGCAGGCTGGAAGTGCTGCAGGAAGGGGACAGACCGGGGACGATAATTCTGGCCCCAGTGACAGGTCTCTTGGAGGGCCTGGCCGCTCCCGAACGACTGCGGAATTCAGAAATTTCCATTAATATGGATTCGCGTTTCAATCTAGATGACATGGCGGCTACATTGGTACATTTGGGCTTTGAGCGGGTTGCCCAGGTTGAGCAATATGGCCAGTTCAGCATACGGGGGGGAATTTTGGACATTGCCCCCTTTCACAACAGCCGCCCTGTGCGGATCGAGCTTTTCGGCGATGAGGTGGATTCCATCCGCATCTTTGATTTTGTCACCCAGAAGTCTCTGGAGAACATTCCAGAGGTTACTGTTAGGGCGGCCAGAGAAACACTTTATGATCCTGACAAGCTCGAGCAGATTAAGGAATCTATCTGGGCAGAGGTTCAGATCCAAAGTGAGCGGCTGTACAAACTGAACCTGGCTCAGGAGGCAGATGACCTTTTGGCTCAGGGAGCGCGCCATCTAGAAGCCTTTGATCAGCAGGGATATTTCCCCGGCATTGAACAGTATAAGGGGTTCTTTGGCGAGATCGCCACCCTTTTAGACTACCTTCCCACAGATACCCTCCTCGTTCTCGATGAACCTGTGCGCCTCAAGGAGGCTGCGGTAAATGCCTCTATGGAGATTGGTGAGAACTTTGGACAGCTGCTGAAAAGGGGACGGATTCTCAGCAGCCTAGGTGACCTTTTCCTGGATTGGAACACCCTGTTTGCTAAGTTCCAGGAGCATAATCCCATCTATTTATCGGTACTGGGCAAAAGGGTGGCCGGTATGGAGGCTTTGCCGAGCGCTGCGGTTAACCTGCGCATGCCAGAACACTTTGCCGGCAGTATTGAACGCATGCTGCGCAGGGTGAAGCATCTCCGGAAAGAGCATTACCGTATTCTGATCCTTGTGTCTGCTAAAGAACGGGGCATGCGCCTTTTGGAATTGCTGCACGATGACGACATTCCAGCTGTCTATGTCGATGAACTAAAAAACGAGCTCCAGATCGGCAGCTGTGTAATCACCACCGGCAGTCTGGAGACCGGATTTGAGTTTCCCAGCTTTAAACTGGCTGTGCTTACAGAACTTGAGCTCTACGGGCGCCAAAAAAGACGAGCTAGACCTGCTAAGGTGGAGGAGGGTTTGCGCCTCACTCCTCAGGAGTTAAGGGTTGGCGATTATGTGGTCCACATCAATCACGGCATTGGCCAGTACATGGGCATTGAGGCCCTGCAGGTGGACAATCGCTCCAAGGACTATTTATATATTCGTTATGCAGGAGAAGATCGGCTCTATGTACCTACCGATCAGATTCACCTCCTCCAGCGCTATATCGGCCTGGAAGAGGGCGCTCCGCGCCTGTCTAAACTGGGGGGCAACGAGTGGGCTCGGGTTAAAAAGCGGGCCAAAGAATCAGTCCAGGAAATGGCAGAAGGGCTCCTTAAACTCTATGCGGAGAGGGAAGCTGTCGAAGGCTTTGCCTTCCCTGAGGATACTCCCTGGCAGCGGGATCTGGAAAACTCCTTTCCCTATCAGGAGACGCCGGATCAAATTCAGGCCATTCATGCCGTGAAGCGGGATATGGAAAAACCCAGGCCAATGGATCGGCTCCTTTGCGGAGATGTGGGCTATGGCAAGACTGAAGTTGCCATTAGGGCTGCCTTTAAGGCAGTATCCAGCAGCAAGCAGGTGGCTGTCTTAGTACCCACCACCATCTTGGCCCAGCAGCATCACCGCACCTTTGTAGAACGCTTTGAGAACTTCCCGATTAATATCGCGGTTGTCAGCCGCTTTCAGTCTCAGGCGGAGATTGCCAAGACTTTGCGAGGTTTAAAGCAGGGTTCCGTCGATGTAATCATCGGCACCCACCGCCTCCTCTCCAAGGATGTGACCTTTAAGGACTTAGGTCTGGTCATTGTCGATGAAGAGCAGCGCTTTGGGGTAGCCCAGAAGGAAAGGTTAAAGGAGCTGAGTACCAATGTCGATGTATTGACCTTGTCAGCTACGCCTATCCCCCGCACCTTGCACATGGCCATGGTTGGGGTGAGGGATATGAGTGTGATCGAAACCCCTCCCGAAGACCGCTATCCGATCCGCACCTATGTGGTGGAATATGATGAGCAGTTGATTCGCCAGGCGATTTTACGTGAGCTGGCCCGGCAGGGACAGGTTTACTTTGTCCACAACCGGGTCCAGTCCATTGACTATGTCTACAGCGAACTCAGCGAACTGGTGCCCGAGGCAAGAATCGCGGTCGCCCACGGCCAAATGGACGAGTCTGTCTTGGAGCGGGTGATGCTCGATTTCTATAATGGCGAGTTTGATGTTCTGCTTTGCACCACCATTATCGAAACCGGGATGGACATTGGCAATGTCAATACCTTAATTGTGGATAATGCCGACTACTTGGGCTTGGCACAGCTCTATCAACTGCGGGGGCGGGTGGGCCGCACCAACCGGGTCGCCTATGCCTATTTCACCCATCGCAAAGACAAAATCCTCACCGAAGAGGCAGAAAAGCGCCTGGCTGCCATCAGAGAGTTCACCGAACTGGGCTCAGGCATCCGCATTGCCATGCGTGATCTGGAAATCCGCGGTGCTGGAAACCTGTTAGGGCCGGAGCAGCATGGCTTTATCGCCTCGGTCGGTTTTGAACTTTACTGCAAGCTGCTGGAGGATGCCATCAAGGAGCTGAAAAGCGACGGCAAGCCGCAGGCAGCGCCTCCTGAACCGGTTTTGGATCTGCAGGTCGATGCCTATATTGCTGACAGTTATGTGGCAGAGCCGGCCCGCAAGGTGGAACTGTATCAGAAGATCATTGCCTTGGGCTCCCTGGAGGAGTGCGATGACTTGGAGGAGGAAATTCAGGATCGCTTTGGCGATTTGCCGGATGCAGTGCGCAATCTCCTGCAAATTGCCAGGATTAAGATTCTAGCCCGCTTGCTGGGTCTGGCCTCCATAGCTGTGCGCGGCACCAAGTTTCAGCTCAAGTTCTTGGCAGGCCTTGGCATTGATGCAAACAAATACGCCGCCCTGCACGGCAAGTACCGCGGTAAGATTACTTATCGCCATGGACGGGTCGGTCAGTTATTGGTAGAAAAGGATAAGGAAGACGATAAAGCGTTAGCTTTTCTAGCTGAGGTATTGTCTGCTTGCCTAGGTGAATAAAAGAGTTGGCGCGGGCTAATACTAAGTCCAAGCTAACTCTAGAAAAGGGGTGTGACATTGAAAGCAACTGGAATAGTTCGACGTATTGACGATCTGGGACGTGTAGTCATCCCCAAAGAAATTCGCCGCACGTTACGCATTCGCGAAGGTGATCCCCTTGAGATATTTGTTGACAGAGATGGGGAGGTCATTTTAAAAAAGTATTCGCCCATCGGAGAGTTGGGGGATTTTGCGCAGGAGTATTCGGATTCTCTCTATGAGACCACAGGTCATGTTGCGATAATAACAGATCGGGACGCAGTGGTAGCAATTTCGGGTGCACCAAAGAAACAATGGATAGATAAGGCAGTTGTAGCAGTTGTCGAAGAGTCTATGGAATCACGCCGCAGCATCACTCTTCGCAAAGGAGAACGGCCCGATGACGAAATGTGGGACTATGCGATGCAGGTAATAGCCCCGATTATTTCCGAAGGAGACCCAATTGGAACCGTCATCCTCGGAACACAGGAAAGCGGCCGCCAACTAGGTGATTTAGAACTGAAGCTTTGTGAAACCGCGGCAGGTTTTTTAGCCAAACAAATGGAACAGTAGCATCGATAAGAAAAAATAAAGCTGAAGGACTCCTCATAACCCACAGCTTCCCTGCGTAAGCATACTTAGGGAAGGGGAGAAGACGTGGAATATGACTAAGGAGTCTTTTTTGCGCGGTGCGGTAGTTTTGACCTTGGCCAGTTTGGTCAGTAGATTAATTGGTCTTTCCCATACAATTGTGCTGCCCCGTTTGATCTGTGACGATGGTATGGGCTTGTTCCAGCTGGTTAAGCCCATCCACTACTTCGCAGCGGTGGTGGCCATCTTCGGCCTGCCTGTAGCCATCTCCAAGCTTACCGCAGAAAAGGCGGCCTTAGGCACCAGGCAGGATGTGCACAGGGTGTTTGCGGTTGGGGCAGGATTGATGCTCTTTACAGGTGGGCTGGTTGCCTTGGCTCTCTTTTTTGGGGCGGATTGGTTTGCCCTCCGCTTTGCCAAGGACAGCGGGGTGACCAAGACTTTGGCCCTGCTTGGTCCGGCCTGCTTTTTCTTGGCGTTAAGTGCGGCTTTGCGGGGTTTTTTCCAAGGACTGCAGCTCATGACCCCGGCGGCCATTGCCCAGGTCGTGGATCAGGCAGTTCGGGTAGTTGTCACAGTACTGGCTTCCCTGTGGCTTAGGCCCCAGGGAGTGGAGATGGCCGTAACCGGCATTGCCTGGGGCTTTATTGCAGGTGAGTTCGCAGGCTGGCTGGTTCTGGCAGTTTACTATGCCTTTAGACACAAAGCTCTGCTGGCGGACATTCCCGTGCAGCGCCCCGAAAGGCACGGCGAATCGGTCCCTGACCTGGTCAAAAGACTGTTAATGCTGGCCTTTCCCGCTGTGGTAGCCACCATTTTATGGCCCATTATGCAGTTAGCCGACAGTCTGTTAATACCAACGCGCATGCAGCTGGCAGGGTTTACGCCGGATGTGATCCGAGAAAGCCTGGGTCATCTCGGCATGGCCTTAACTTTGTCCCAGTTTCCCAACGTGGTTACGGTAGCATTGGCCACAAGCCTGGTGCCAGCTATCTCTGAGGCTTGGGCCCTGCAAAGCAGAAAACTGGTTAGGCATCGCTCCCAAGAAGCTTTACGCATCGCCCTGATCTTTGGCATCCCGTCCTGCGCAGCCCTCTTTGTGCTTGGCGAACCCTTAAGTCAGATGCTCTTTGGCTATAGCCAGGTGGGGGTACCTTTGCAGATTCTCTCCTTCGGCACCATCACCCTAGGGCTGATTCAGGCCGCCACAGGCATTTTACAAGGTTTAGGCCATATGCTGATTCCAGTTCGCAATCTAGCCCTGGGCGTTCTGGTCAAGTTTGCCCTGAACTACTTTCTGCTGGCCGATCCCCGCTTTGGTATCTTAGGTGCTGCCTGGGGAACCACAATCGGCTGGGCAGTCATCGCATTGCTTAATTCACTTTCGGTCTGGCGCCAAATCGGCAAAGCGATCAGTTTCCGCCACAGTTTTGTCTATCCTGCCCTGGCGGCTGCAGGTGCCGCCCTCTGGATGTACTTCAGCTATGACAGCCTGGTTTACTTCCAACTGAATGGCACATCCAGCCTGGTTGCCCTGGTGACCGGTTTTGTACTATACTTTCTCACCCTCATGACCTGGGGAAGTTTAACAGAGCGGGATGTACATCTGCTGCCCATGATCGGAAAACCTCTAGCCCGCACCCTTTACACCTGGGGATTTTTGCGCCGCTGAGCCTTGGCCCGATCCCAGAGCACATTCAGGTCATCAAGGCTTAGATCATGCAGGTCCAAGCCCTCCTCCCGGGCATAGGCCTCAACCAGGTGAAAGCGTTCGACAAACTTTGCTGTCGCCCTTTGCAGCGCAAATTCCGGATCCACATCTACAAAGCGGGCCAAGTTCACCGCCGCAAAGAGCAGATCGCCGAGTTCATCTTCGATTTCTTCAGGGAGCTCCCGCTTTATTGCTGTCTCCAGTTCTGCCAGTTCTTCGTGGATTTTCTCCACCACATCAGGCGTCTCGTCCCAATCAAAGCCAACCTTAGCCGCCTTTTTCTGGATCTTCTCAGCCCGCATTAGGGCCGGAAAAACGCTGGGAACACCATCGAGGACCGAAACCCTTTGGGACAGGTTCTCTTCTGTCTTTTTAATGGCATCCCAGGTCTTGACAACCTGTTCAGGCGTATCTGCCTGCACTGAACCGCCAAAGACATGGGGATGGCGGCGGACAAGTTTTTCGCTCAAGTTTTCGATCACATCGTCCATTGAAAACGCCCCTTGCTCCTTTGCGATCTGGGCATGGAGCAGGACCTGCAAGAGCACATCGCCCAGTTCATCTTTGATCGAATCTGTGTTTTCGCAGTCGATAGCTTCAAAGAGCTCGTATGTTTCCTCAAGTAAGAAGCGTTTCAAGCTTTGATGGGTCTGTTTCCGGTCCCAGGGGCAGCCTTCCGGGGATCGCAGTCTGCTGATGATTTGCAGTAAATTAGACCAGCTCATGGAAGACTCCTTTCTGCTGTAAAAGTAGAAAAGCCCCCTAAGCCTAGGGGGCACGCATGATGACTATTACTTAGGAGCTACAACTTCACGGAGGGACTTGCCTGGTTTAAAGGCAGGAACCTTCGTGGCAGGAATTGTGATTGGCTTTCCGGTAGAGGGATTGATGCCTTGACGCTCTTTGCGAGGTCTTACTTCAAAAGTGCCAAATCCTACAATAGTCACTTTTTCCTCTTTAGCCAGAGCTTCGGAAATAGATGCAAATACTGCCTCTACGGCTTCTCCAGCCGCCTTTTTCGTCATGCCTGCTTTGTCAGCAACACTTGCAATCAATTCTGCTTTGTTCACAAATAAACCTCCTTTAAGGTGCAAATATACCCAGTAATTCTAGCATTATTCGGGTTCTCCTGCTAATGGTGGTAATATTTTCCCCGAAAACTTTGATAATACCCGCCTTTGAGACGTTTTTTGCCCCCTTTTTTGGTGAAACTATAAAAAAGTGAGGGAGGCGTGCCATGACCTTCAAGAAAAACCACGCAATTGTCCTAGGTTTAGTGCTGGTGGTCATTGCCAGCGTGACAGTCTTGATCAGCTGGTCCGGCGATGATCGCAATATTGTCCGGGAGCTGCAGGAGGAACCGACCATTTCTGTCTACATGAATGACACAGGCCAAATTCGAGAAATGAAGCTTGAAGAATACATCGCCGGGGTGGTGGCAGGGGAAATGTTCCCCGACTGGCCTGTAGAGGCCTATGCAGCCCAGGCCATCTTTGCCCGCAGCTTCACCATGGACTTCATTTCCACAGGCGGAGTCAAAGACAAGTATGGGGCCGATGTTTCTACCTCCATCGAAGAAACGCAGGCCTTTAACCCAGATGCGGTCACAGAGGAGATCAAAAAAGGGGTGGAAATGACCCGGGGCGAGGTGATGACCTATGATAACCGCTTTGTCCGGGGCTGGTTCCACGCCTATTCCGGGGGTGTTACTGCCAGGGCCAAGGAAGGATTGGATTACCAGGAGGAGGAACCGCCCTTTACTGTCACGAGAGAGCTGCCT
Organism: Bacillota bacterium; assembly: GCA_012520315.1. Lineage (GTDB taxonomy): Bacteria > Bacillota > Limnochordia > Darwinibacteriales > Darwinibacteriaceae > UBA5420. Next base: position 48,457 of record JAAYOM010000113.1, read on the forward strand.
GAAAATACCCATGTGCCAGATGAGGTTAAGAAATGGACTGTTCAGTACAGTGCCGCGGAGTTGAGAAATCTCCTGTCCAGGACAGGCCTGAATGTTGGGGATATCCAGAGTCTGGAGATTACAGAAAGGGGCCCGACCAAACGGATCACCGAAATATCAGTCACCGGCACCCAGGGCGAGGGAAAGGTTTCGGGGCCCGAGTTTCGGCTTGCAGTTGATTCCACAAAAATGAAATCAACTTTAGTGCACGACTTTACATTTGAAAACGGGGTTTTGACCATCACCGGCACCGGCTATGGGCACGGCGTAGGCCTGAGCCAGTGGGATGCCTTTATGCTGGCTAAGGACGGAAAGAGCCCAGAGGAGATAGTAGAGACCTTCTTTGAAGGAATCAAGATCAGGAAAATCTACGACTAAGTCTAACTTGGCTACCTCCTGCATAGAATGGCATAGGCAGCAATTCAGATTGACCTTGACAGGGAGGTAGTTCAAGTGGACGATAGGAGAATAAACAATGTCCGCCATCAGCTGGTTTTGGCAGAACGGGAGCGCCTGACAATTGATGGAGTGATTCATGTAGAGAGCTTTGACGATCGGGAAATTGTACTGGAGACCGAGCTTGGCGGCCTGGTGGTGCAGGGAGACGAGCTGCATATCAAAGAGTTGAACTTAGAGAAAGGAAACCTGCTTGTTAGCGGCTACATCTCATCCGTAGAGTATCTGGGCGATTCTCTGGCCAAGCGCAGCAAGGGACTGTTGGCAAGACTTTTTAAATAGGCTTAAGGGGAGGTGTCTGTGTGGAATCTCTGGGCACTCAGCTTTATGCCTTTGGAATTGTCCTTTTGGCGGGAATCACCTTAGGACTCTTCTTTGATCTCTTTCGCGTGATCCGCGGACTTCTGCGTCCGGGCATACTAAGCACGCCCCTTTTAGATCTGCTCTTTTGGGCCTTGGTCACCCCAGTCCTGTTGCTCTATCTTATCTTGGCCAACTGGGGTGAGCTGAGAGGCTATGTGATTATAGGCCTGGCTTTGGGCCTATTTTTCTATCGTTTGCTCCTCTCCGGCATGATTATTAGCTTTTTGCTCTGGGTGGTGCAGGCAGTTAGGGGGCTGCTCAATCTTTTAGTTTCCTTCTTGCTTTGGCTGATCTCTTTTCCGGTCCTTCTCATTCAGGAAATTCGCTTTAGCTGGTCCCATCGTGCCAGAATTCCAGGTGCAGTCAAGAGAGGCTGGCGCTTGAGGCCGCCGCTTCGCTGGAAAAAATAAGAAAAAAATGAACCAGGCAGGAAAACTGCAAAGGAGGGGGAAAAGGAAGAGCTAGGAGGGAATGTTCGGATGGCCAAAAAACGTGTACGAATACAACCCTGGCGAATCCTGCTTCTCCTGGTAATCTTGTGGGTTGGATTCAGCTTTGCCAGGGGCGGGTTGGAAAACCTCAAGTTAAGACGGGAGATTGAGGCTTTAGAGAAGCAGCTCATTGTTTTAGAGTTGCGTAAAGAAGACTTGGAGAGGGAAATAGAAGAGTGGAGATCCCCTGAAAATGTGGAACGGGTGGCCCGGGAGCAGCTGGGCCTGGTGATGCCGGGTGAAGTAGTGTACAGAGTGTCAGAATCCTTCTCTGGTAATATTGAGCATGATGTGGGGAAAAGGTAGCTTGATTGACACAAAAGTCGTGATAATATATAATGTTAAGTAGTCGCGTGCCCTGCACGGCAAAATCCAAGAGGAGGAATTTTTTAACGTATGTCAATTGATGTCGGCAACATTGTCGAAGGAAAGGTTACGGGAATTACCAACTTTGGTGCTTTCGTCGAACTCTCCAATGGAAAAACCGGTTTAGTCCACATTTCTGAAGTAGCAGATGCTTATGTCAAGGATATTAAGGACTTTTTGAATGAGAATGACGTTGTTAAAGTGAAAGTCATTAATATGAGCGAAGGCAAGATTGGTCTTTCGATCAAACAGGCGAATCCCACTGCACCTTCGCGTGATCGTCGCGGACCGCGCAGAAGGCCGCATTCTATGGATTTTGAGGAGCGCCTGTCGCGTTTCTTAAAAGACAGTGATGAAAGGCAGACTGCTCTGAAGAAAAGCCAGGACTCAAAACGGGGAGGCAGGGGCGCAAGGTAGATGTAAACGAAACACAAGCCTTTCTCCGAAATTCAAACACCTCCGCTGGGGGTGTTTTTTACATGTAAGGAAGTGATCTTCTGAGGTACGAAAAGCCTGATAAGGAAAGGTTGGCTATTATCAAGGGACAGCTCGGCAGGGAACCCCGGGGCGTTCTTGGTGTGCATACGGTGTGCGAGTATGGTTTTCCCCAGGTCATTGTGAATCGGCCGGTCTGGGCTACAGATTTGAATATCGAAATCTTTCCTACGCTGTACTGGCTGACCTGCCCTTATTTACGCAAAGAGCTGGCTACATTGGAGGCAGAGGGTCTAGTTGCCCATTACGAGCAGCGAATTCAGGAGGACGCAGATTTTGCCGCCCTGGTGGAAAAGAACCATGAAAACTATGCCAAGCGCCGCTTAGCCTTGATTCCAGCCGTTGTTCAAGAGAGCCTCAAAGAGGAGTATCCTGATCGCTTTCAGGTGCTGGCCGAGGCTGGGGTGGGAGGAATTCGCAGCGCCGAGGGTGTGAAATGTCTCCACACCCATGTGGCCGATTTCCTGGTTCACGGGGAAAACCCCATTGGCCAAGAAGTGCTGGCTGTCTTTGACAAACCCCTCTTCTGCCCCAATAAACAGTGTGAGGACTACCTGCCGTGAGGGCAGTTCTGGATGTGGGCACAAATTCGGTCCGCCTCCTTGTTGCCAAAGTGTCACGGGGCAGGGTGGAACCGGTAACCAAAGAGGTCAGGGTCACCCGCCTAGGTGAAGGTGTTGATATCAAAAAGAGCCTTGATTCCAAGGCCATGGATCGCACTTTAGCCGCCTTGCAGGAACTCAGCTCCTTGATTCCCCCAGGTGTGCCCACAAAGATTTTCGCTACAAGCGCAGTGCGCGACGCCTCCAACCGGGAGGAGTTTGCCCGTCTGATCAAGGAACAGCTAGGCATTTCGCTCCAAATCATCTCCGGTTCTAGAGAAGCAGAGTTGTCCTTTCTAGGGGCGGTTTCGGCACTGCATGGCTTAGGCCTGCCAGAACCGATTGCGGTAGTTGATATTGGCGGCGGGAGCACTGAAATCTATACAGGCACCAGCCAAGGTGAACTCCTTGGAGGGTGCAGTATGCAAGTTGGTGCAGTGCGCTTGCTGGAGCGCCATCCACACCTAGATGCGGATCTCGACAGCCAGATTCAGGCACTTCTGGCCCCTGGGGTGAGGGGGAATCTGAGATTTTCGCCGCAAACGCTTGTGGCAGTGGGCGGCACAGCCAGCAGTCTGGCAGCCATTATCCAAGACTTAGACGAATACAGTGACAGCAAGGTCGCCGGTTTCGTCTATTCCTTGTCCGAACTGGCAGATTGCTATGGAAAATTGGGCAGACTATCTTTGGAGGAACGTCGCCAGATACCCTCACTGCAGGCAGGGCGGGAGGATATAATTATCTATGGGGCCGCTATTTTGCTGCAGCTAGTTACTATGATGGGATTTCCCCAAATTTACACCTGCACAAGCAGCGTGCTCCATGGCGCGCTAATTGTAGGCTAGACACATTTGCTCGGAAAAACTGGCAGATTGCTGCCAAAAGGGCAGTTGACGAAGGTGTGCAAATAGATTATAATTACTTAGGGTTATGCCGGGGTGGCGGAATGGCAGACGCTACGGACTTAAAATCCGTTGGGCTAAGCGCCCGTGAGGGTTCGAGTCCCTCCCCCGGCACCACTTTGAAACCACACCTGTTCGGGGTGTTTTTTTGTCTAAGGGGTGAAGAAATGCGAGGTGCAAAGAAGCCAAGTGAACTGGAGAGGGCTGTACAGGCAGGAATTCATGGTACACCGCAGCTGAGGCCTGATGAAAAGCGCCGATATCTAGGTTTTTTCAGGGAGCGGGTGATCCAGGCTGTCACCTTTAGGCAACTGCAAACCGCCGAGGGGTTTCAGGTGATTAAGGAGGCCCTCAGTGATTCCCGCGGGGTGGAGCTGGTCATTCACAAAAAGGCCAGAACTCGGGCGATGCCCCTGATTGCCCAGGCCCGTAAACAAGGTCTGGATTTTACCATTGTCTCAAACCCCAACCTCAGAGGTGAGGTGGCAGTAATCTTAGTTGCCAGGGATGCGGTGGATGTACCGGTCCTTTATTCCGAACAAGAATCTTAAGGAAAAGAAACAGGTGCGCCGCTTGGGGCGCACCTTTGATTTACACGACTTCTTGCTCCTCATCTTCTTGAAACTCGGCATCCTCTGCCGCTACTTCTTCCTCTTCCTCCTCGAAAGCGGTCGGCTCCGGCCCGCGAACCTCTTCCCTTGTCTCCCTTGGTTTGGCTGGGGCTAACACCAAACTGACTAAAATAAAGGCAAGGCCGACGAAGAGCGGCAGCAATCCGGCCAACAGCCAGGGGCCGACACCTAATGTGATCAGACCGATGGTGAGTGCTAGGCCGATGAGGCCGACTGTCAGGCCGATGGCCAGGAAGACCTTGTGATTCTTCCTTGTCTGGTTTTCACTTTCCACAGGAACGCCCTGGGCAATCAGGCCCATTCGCTCTTTGTGGGTGAACCAGCGTAAGGTGATCACTAAGATTACTACCAGTGCCGTGAGAATAATAGGGGTGAAATACGCTAAGTAGGTCACAGTATAGCTCACATTAATCTCTCCCATTCGTTTGATTTTTTACTTCTAGAGATCCAAGGCTGAGGTCTACAAAAATGGATCCGCGCTGCTCCCCTGCACCGATGATTCCTTTAATGTCGCCTTCATTCTGCTGTCCTTTAAAGGGCACCTTGTTCCTGAAGGATCCTAAATCAATGCTTCCCTCTAATACATATGACTCCTGAGGCGAAAGAAGTAATGAAATATCTCCCAAGCTGCTTTCCAGCACAGTACGTTTAGCCAAGCTCGCTTCGATGCTCAAATCGCCAAGGTGCGAAAGGGCGACAAGTTCTTTGTCGAACTGAGAAGCAGAAATTTCGATGTTCCCCAGTGCTGTTTCTAGGTAGGCATCGCCCTTGAAGCCTTGCAGCCTGATTGTTCCGAGCTGATCGAGGGCCCTCACATAACCCTGGATATCCTTGACTTCGACTTCTCCGAGGCCTGTTTTAAGATCTAGACTCATCTGGGCTGGTACGACAACGGTCAGATCCGCCCTGGCCATTTCATTATTGCGCAGTCTCGGGGTGTGAACCTGGAGTATAGTTTTGTCTTTCGTAGTCTGGATCTCAAGGGACACTTCCCTTAGAAGCTCCTGGGTTCTCAGTGGGGTGGAGGCTCTGGTTTGGACCTGCATTCGGATTTGAATCTGCTCTACATCGGCCCCATCCACCACAATATCGCCATGGGGTGTTTCCACTTGCAGCTCCGGTCTAATTTCCGCCGCATATTCGCTTTCCTCTGTTAAAGAGGTGCTAAAGGGCATGTTTACTGCGGATAAAGCCGTGCCGGATTCTCCTGTGCCGAGAAAGGGGACGGGCAACAAGCCTGCACTGGCCGCCATGAGGGCAAGTGCGGCAATCAAAAGCAAAACGGTAATGACGATACCGACTTTTCGCATACGATGATCCATCCTTTCTGGTTGATAAGCCCCATTGTTTGAGTTCCAGAAAAAGTCACATTATCCTGTTATTAGAAATAATTTTAGGCCAATTTTTCCAAATAGAGAGGGAAAGAAATGCAGGTGTAGAATCACAAAAGGGCAGAGATTTCTAAAGGGAGGCGATTTTTTGAGAGCAAGATTGAGAAGTTCTTGGTTGGTATTGGTACTGGCGTTTGTGACATTGTTGGCTGCCAGCATACCAAGCTTGGCTGCAGAGATCATCATTTTACACACAAATGATGTTCACTCCCGTGTTGAATCTCATGTCCCCGAAGGGGCTGAGGAAGAACAGGGCGGCCGGGTCAGGCTGGCAACTATGGTGGAAGAAATCAGAGCTGAGTATGGCAAGGACAAAGTGCTTTTGCTGGATGCCGGCGACTCTATCCATGGCATGAACATTGATAATCTGTTTGGCGGTCTTCCGTCCATCGAGATTATGAATGCCATGGGCTACGATGCCTTCACCCCTGGCAACCATGAGTTCAACTATGGCCAGGAAGTTCTAAAAGAGCGTATTGCCGACGCAAAGTTCCCGACACTAGCCGCAAATGTAAGCGAGAATGGCTCGCTGTTTGCCGGTTACAGCGCCCTAATTAAAGAAGTTAATGGCCTCAAGGTTGGCATCATCGGTCTCGTTGCTGAAGAGACGCCGATTGTAACCCACCCGAAAAATGTAGAAGGCCTCACCTTCCATGACCCCATTGCCATCGCCAAACAGACTGTGGGAGTGCTTAGACCCGAAGTGGATATTCTGATCGCCCTAAGTCATCTCGGCCACAGCAAGGATCTAGAACTGGCCCAGGCAGTTCCTGAGCTGGATGTCATTGTGGGCGGACACAGCCATACCCGAGTTGAGATTGCTAAAGAGGTCAACGGCGTGATCATTGTGCAGGCCCATGAATATGCCAATGAGCTTGGCTTTTTGCATCTTGAGGTTGAAGGTCAAGAAATCGTGTCCTATAACGGATTCTTGATTCCTGTGACAAATGATGTTCCGAAACATCGTGGGGTGCAAGCCATCATCGATTACTGGAATGCGCAGCTGCAGGCACGCCTGGATCAAGTTGTGGGAACCAGTGATGTAAGCTGGAATGGTGAGCGGGCATTTGTTCGCACTCAGGAGACCAATCTCGGCAATCTGGTCGCAGATGTGATCAGAAAGACCGTCGACGCCGATGTTGCTGTAACCAACGGCGGAGGAATCCGGGCCAGCATTCATCCAGGCGACATTCGTGTTGCCGACGTCTACAATGTTTTGCCCTTTGACAACACCCTGGTGGTTGTAGAAATGATGGGCATGGATCTTTTGGAAGCTTTAGAGCACAGTGTGGCTCTATTGCCTGAGCAAAACGGCGCATTCCTCCAAGTTTCAGGCATTAGCTATGAGGTAGACCCCAATGCACCTCCTGGAGGACGCATCATTAATGCTAAAATTGGTGACAGCAGACTATCTATGAGCAAGTATTATACTGTAGCCACCAATGACTTTATCGCTGCCGGCGGAGACGGCTATGATACGTTCCTCAACGCCAAGCTGGTGGCAGAAACCGGAATTATGCTCCGGGATGTTGTAGTTGACCACATTCTCGAGCTTGGAAACGTAGAAGCTCCTGAAGATGGCAGGATTATCATCTTAGACTAAACGATCAACATTCACGAAGCTTAAAAAGAGCTGCCCTAGGGCAGCTCTTTTTTTGGCAACTGCCAAGGGCTGCCGCATGTTCTAGGCTGATTGTGTTAAAATCAGGGTATGAAAGGTGGAGACTGATGAGGAAAATAACGGTAGAGTTTTTTCACGATGTAATTTGCAGCTTCTGTTTTCCCATGTCCTACAGAATGCGGGAGCTGGTTAAGGTGATGCCTGAGGTTGAGGTTATCCACCGTTCCTTTGCGTTAGTTCGTGAAGGGGGAGAGTTTGACAAGATGTTTGGTTCTAGAGAAGCCGCCAAAGAGGAGGTTTTGGGCCATTGGGCGCAGGCGAATGAAAACGATGACCTGCACCGCTTTAACATTCAGGGGATGCGTGAAGCGGATTTTCCCTTCCCCACCTCCATGAAGGGGCTTCTGGCCTGTAAGGCAGCCTTTTTCACAGGCGGAGAGGGCGCCTATTGGGATATCTTCGACGCCCTGCAAACTGCGTTTTTTGTTCACAGCCGCAATATTGGCGATCAGGCCGTAATCGGCGAGATCATCAGGGAAACGGGCCTGGATTTTGAAAACTGGCAGAGTCACTACCAAGATCCTAAGACCATGGAAGCGGTGGGAAGTGATTTTCTCTTGGTCAAGCAATACGGGATCACAGTTGTCCCTACCCTGATCATTAACGGCAAGCATCGTGTGGTTGGAACACTGCCCCTTGCCCGCGTCATTAGTTCAATCGAAAAGGCGATGGAGTAAGCTTGTTACTCTTTCACAGTTGATAGACAGAAGGGGTGTCCGGCAGGATCAAAAAGTACAGTGGAGGTGTCATAGTACTGCACATCTGCAACCCGTGCCCCGCAACTCACTGCGTGTTCTACAGCGTCTTTGAGATTGTCGACATAGAAGTCAATATGGGCCATCTGCTGCTGTTTCCCATTTTCCCAGGGCCAGATAGGGGGCTCATAGTTCCCCACGGTCTGAAAAACTAGGAGGATCCCTTCTGGGGTGCGCAGGGCCGCCCAAGCATCACTTGAGATCACCTTTTCCCAGCCTGAGAGCTTAACGTAAAAGTCTGCCAGTTCGTTGGCGTTGGGGCAGTCGAAGGCAATCCCGATGATTGATTTGATCATTTGATCCTCTCCTTAGACGGATTCTGCAGTTCATTAACTTCAGAGTACAATAAATCACTGTAGGTCTCAATCTCTAAGGGGTTCCTTTTTCTTTGGGGCAGATTACTAGGCAGCGTAGATAGGAGAATGTGGTTTGAAAAGACTCATTATGATTAACGGCACAATGGGGGTTGGGAAAACCGCAGCAAGCAAAGAACTGTTAGCCCTGCTTCCCAACTGTGCATTCCTGGATGGTGATTGGTGCTGGGACATGAATCCTTTTGTAGTAAATAGTGAGACCAAGAATATGGTCGTGGATAATATCGTCTATGTCCTAAACAACTTTCTCAAGTGTTCGGTATATGAGAACATAGTTTTTTGCTGGGTGATGCATGAGGAGTATATTATGGATCAGATTCTATCTAGGCTGAACCTCATGGATGCTGTGGTGCACAAGATCTCGTTAGTCTGCTCCGAACAGGCACTGACAAAGAGGCTGTCAGGAGACGTTGAGCGGGGAATCAGAACAGCAGACATAATTGCCCGGAGTGTGTCCAGACTCAGAAACTATGCATCGATGGATACAATCAAGATCGATGTATCAAAAATAACTGCAAATGAAGCCGCACAGCAGATCCTAATGCAGATCTGAAGTTGCAAGCAGCGGGCGGGCTCTCCGGCATAGGCTGAATTTACACAGGATCGGAAACAACCTTCATTGTTTAAGAGGGGAAATGAGAAAAATCCGTTTCATTTAGAGTTGCATTTCTCAGACACAGTCCTTAGACACAGTCCTTGGTGCTTTTTTTCTTGACACACCGGCCGTGGGGGAATATAATTATTCTGTGGTGTGGGCCATTAGCTCAGTTGGTAGAGCACCTGACTCTTAATCAGGGCGTCCTGGGTTCGAATCCCCGATGGCCCACCAT
>JAAYOM010000020.1 GCA_012520315.1 Bacillota bacterium
CAGAACGGCGTACACAGCTGGCCGGAACGATGTCAGGGGGAGAACAGCAGATGGTAGCCATTGCCAGGGCCATCATGTCCCAGCCGAAGGTCTTAATGCTGGACGAGCCGTCCCTAGGGCTGGCACCAGTTATTATTGACACCATCGTTGACAAGATTATCGAAATCAACAAGCAAGGTACAACCATTCTTTTGGTTGAGCAAAATGCCCAGCTGGCTCTGGCGATCTCCCACTACGCCTATATTCTCGCTGTTGGTGAAGTGGTTGTTGCCGGGGAGAGTGAAGAGATAGCCCAAGATCAAAAGATGCTCGATGTCTATCTTGGCGGTGGCAAAAAGTGACCGCATTACACATAGAAAACCATACAGAAAGAAGGGAGAAATGAAGATGAAGAAAGTGAGAATTGGTGTTGTGGGTGCAGGCTTTGTCTCACATTTACACATGAATGCCTTTTCACAGATTATTGGTGTCCCCGTAGAGGTTCTGGGCGTTGTTTCCGGTTCTCGGCAGAGCGCAGAGAAATTTGCAGAAAAGTATGGTGTGTCCCGTGTTTATGACGATTACCAGAGCATGCTGGAGGATCCAGACATCGATGTTGTAGACATCTGTGCCCCGAACATTCATCATACACAGCTTTGCATCGATGCTGCCAAGGCAGGCAAGCACATTATCTGCGAAAAACCTCTAACCGGCGCCTTTGGTCTCAATTATGAGGGAGAAAAAGCTGGGGAAATGTCTAAGCTCGAAATGTACAAAGAAGCTATGGACAGCGCCCGTGCGATTGTAGCTGCGGCAGAAGAAAACAATGTGAAGATTTGTTATGCCGAAGACTACATTTACGCACCTCCCGTCGTCAAGGCCAAACGCCTGTTTAAGCAGAGCGGCGGCGCAATCTTGGAGCTGCGTTCAGAAGAGAGCCACAGCGGTTCCCATGCAGCCTACTCCAGGCATTGGAATCTTGCAGGGGGCGGATCCCTGCTCAGGCTAGGTTCCCACCCTCTCGGACTGGTTCTCCACCTCAAGCACTTTGAGGGAGAGCTGAGAGATGGCAAGCCCATCCGCGTCAAGTCCGTCATGGCTGACGTCGGCACCTTGACCCATACAGATGCATTCAAGCAGGGCAAGGGCGAATGGATTGTTGATGAGTGGAACGACGTCGAAGATTGGGCCACCGTTATTCTTACCTTTGAAGATGGTACTAAGGCCCTAATTCAGTCCAATGACACCACCTTAGGCGGCATTGTCAACACTTTGGACATTTATTCCACTAACTGTGTGATTAAGTGTGATATGGCTTCGAATGATGCTGTCAAAGCCTTTGCACCGGCCCATGAGATCTTTGGTGATGAATACATTACCGAAAAGATCGAGACCAAAGCCGGCTGGACTTTCCCATCTCCAGACGAAGACTGGATGCGCGGCTATCCCCAGGAGATGCAGGACTTTGCGGAAGCAATTTTCCACGACCGCAGGCCAATTTCCGACGGCCAGCTAGGCTTGGAAGTCGTTCAGGTAACCTATGCAGCCTATCTCAGTGCGGAGCAGGGTCGGAGAGTTGACCTTGCCGAACTGGACAAGGAGATTGAAGAATTAAATTCCTAGATTACTCTAAAGGAGGAGTTTACAAGTGAAAGAAATGAAAGCAGCTGTAAAAGTTGATCAGGAAAAACGTCTTGTAGTCAAGAACGTTCCTATGCCTGTTCCCAAGCCTCACGAGGCTCTAGTGAAGATCACAGCCATCGGCCTGTGCGGAAGTGACTTGGCCATAAAAAACAATACCTTTATGGGCAGACACGGCCCCGTCGAACTGCCAATCATTCCAGGCCATGAGTTCTGCGGCGAGGTAATTGAACTCGGTTCTCAGTGCCGTAAAGTAAAGGTTGGTCAACGCGTCGTAACAAGCTGCATTGTTGGCTGCGGCGAGTGCTACCACTGCCGCGTCGGCATTATCAACCGCTGCCGCGATTGGGATCACATCGGTATTGACTCCCAAGGCTGCTTTGCTGAGTATATTGCCATTGATGAAAACATTCTCTTTGAGGTTCCCGACTATATTCCAGATGTAGAAGCTGCAATTTTGGAGCCGGCAACAACTGGTGCTAGAGCCATTAGAACCAATGAAATTACACCCGGAAGCTTTATCGCCATGTTCGGACCTGGACCTTTTGGTCAGTTTATTATGCAAAACATGGCTGCAACTTCTCCAAGCCGTTTGGTCATGGTCGGTCTCAGCTCTGATAAAGAGCGTCTGGAACTGGCTAAGCAGCTGGGCGCAACCGATGTAATCATGGCTGATCTTGAAGATCCCGTCCAAAAGATCAACGAGATGACCGGCGGCCATGGCGCTGATGTGGTTGTCGAGGCCACTGGTGATGTTAACGCAGTAACCCAGGCACTAGAAGTAGCAGCTGGCGGCGCATTAGTACTCATGGGCGGCAGCGGATTTGGCGGCAAGTCTGTTTCCTTCGAACCCTGGAACGTAGTGCGTGATGAGAAGAGACTCAAGGGCCTGCAAGGTTTCACCTGGGGCGACTATCTCCTCGCTTGCGAACTCTACAAAGCAGGGCGTCTGCAAATTAAGCCCATAATTACCAAGACTATGCCTTTAGATGAGGTAAATGAAGCTTGTAAACTAGTCGAAACGAAGCAAGCTATGAAAATCGTTTTGATTCCATAAACAAATTTGTCTTGAACTGGTTTTCCGGAAAAAAGAACTATACGAAGAGGGATTAGATATCGTGACACAGAAAATTCTGATTACACCTCGGACCTTTGGAGTCGCCGATGCTGAACCGCTGGAATACTTGGAAAAACTTGGCTATGAAATTGTAATGAACCCGTACGGCCGTTTGCTGACTGAAGCAGAGCTGATTGAGCATGCTCACGATGTGGATGGAATCATCGTGGGTCTCGATCCGATAACTAAGGACGTCATGGATGCGGCCAAGAAGCTGAAAGTGATCTCAAAATACGGTGTGGGAATCGACAACATCGACGTAGACTATGCGACTTCCCTTGGAATTCCGATTACTAACACTCCTGGCACTAACAATACGGCAGTAGCTGAGCTCACAATGGGTTTGATCCTGGATGTGGCAAGGCAGATATCGCACTCTTTCCGGAAGATTTGTCGAGGCGAATGGGAACGATCACAAGGCCTGGAACTGGGTGATAAGGTTCTGGGCCTGATCGGGACCGGCCAGATTGGCAAAGAAGTAGCCAGACTGGCCAAGGCGTTTCGGATGGACATCGTTTGTTACGATATCTATCCCGATGCCCCGTGGGCAGAGGAGATGGGTGCTAAATATGTGCCCTTGCATGAACTTTTGTCAACATCTGATATCATCAGCCTACATTTGCCGCTGTGCAACGGGACAAAGCACCTTATCTCCAGTGCTGAATTAGCTTTAATGAAACCAACCGCCATCATCATCAACACCGCCCGTGGGGGAGTGGTGGATGAAGACGCACTTTACCAAGCATTGCAGGACAAGACGATTGCCGGGGCCGGTTTGGATGTCTTCGAAACAGAACCGCCCTTTGGTTCTCCCCTGATTAACTTGGACAATGTGGTCATGACTTCCCACATTGGTTCCCATACCAGTGATTCCATTACGCGAATGGGATGGCTGGCGGTGAAAAATCTGGTGGCGGAGCTTTCAGGACATAGGGCTGAGTTTGTAGTTAATAGAGAAGTTGGAGAGAAGGGGTTAAAATAAACAAGGAACGAGTAATTCAAACGCTTTTAGATACAAAGGTTGTAGCCGTAATCCGGGTTGAGAACTCTTCAGAACTTCTAGATTCTGCTGTGGCCCTCAACAAAGGCGGAGTCAAGGCCTTAGAGATTACAATGACATCTCCTGGGGCTTTAGAAGCGATCCGGGAAGCCAACGAGCAACTAGGCGGCGATGCTGTCATTGGAGTTGGCAGCGTATTGGATGCTGCCACTGCCCGGATGGCAATCCTGGCAGGCGCAAAGTTCGTTGTAGGTCCAATTTGTGACAACGAAATGATCAAGATGTGTCAAACATATGATGTGCCTTGCATTCCCGGCGCCTTTACCCCAACCGAGATTATGCGGGCCTGGCAGGCGGGAGCAGATTTTATTAAGATTTTTCCGGCTACCAAGTTAGGGCCGTCGTTCATTAAAGATGTGAAGGGTCCCATGCCCCAGGTGCGCTTAACACCAACGGGCGGGATTGATCTAGATAACGCTAGGGATTTTATTAAAGCGGGAGCAAGCTTTGTTGGCGCAGGCAGTTCTTTGGTGAACAAGAAGCTAATCGCAGAAAAGAAGTGGGACGAGCTCACTGAACTTGCTGCACGCTTTATTGACACTGTAAACTGGTAGGTGTTTGTCTAGATTATCTGAAATGAGGTAGATTTTGATGAAAGACTTGTTTGATATCAGGGATCAGGTCGCGGTGCTTACTGGAGCAGCCGGCATCCTTTGCAGTGAGATGGCGGAAGCCCTGGCGGAAGCTGGTGCCAAAGTTGCACTCCTTGATCTAAATGAGCAGAAAGCTCAGGAGATAGCCGAACGGATCAACGGGCGAGGCGGCACAGCCCTTGCGGTTCCAGTTGACGTTTTAGACAAGAGTTCCTTAGAGGAAGCTCGGGATCGGGTAATATCTGAGTTTCAGCAGGTTGATATCCTGATCAATGGCGCAGGCGGCAACAAGAAAGAAGCAACAGCTGATGACGAACGGAGTTTCTTTGATATTCCGCCAGAGGCCATCCAATGGGTCTTCAATCTAAACTTTATAGGCACCGTCCTGGCTACGCAAGTCTTCGGCAAGCTTATGGCGGACCAAGGAAGCGGGGTAGTCATCAACATTTCTTCTATGGCAGCCCTTACTCCCTTAACCAGGACTGTCTCCTATTCCGCAGCCAAGGCCGCGGTCAGCAACTTCACGCAATGGATGGCAGTTCACTTCAACCATGAGTATTCTCCCAACATCAGGGTCAATGCTATCGCACCAGGATTTTTCCTAACGGAGCAGAATACATTTCTCCTGATTGATGAAGCTACAGGTGGTCACACGCCGCGCGGAAAGTCTATTATTGATAACACACCCATGAAACGCTACGGTACGCCCGATGAACTGATTGGTGCCGTGATCTGGCTGGCTTCTGACGGCGCTAAGTTTGTTAACGGTGCGGTTATTCCGATTGACGGTGGTTTTTCCGCATTCTCTGGTGTTTAATACAGGATATTTTCAGTTTGGCGGTGGATTTAATTGAACGTGATTGGACTGGAAGTGAGCACTTCAGCCGCTAAGAGCATTCTTTTCTCACTGGAAGAGGGCGTCATTGACGGGCACACTGTGAGGTATGACAGCAGTGTGTCCGACATGTCGACTCTAGTGCCGCAAGGAGTGGTTGCCGCGGCCAAGCGGGCGGTTTGGGAGCTTGTCAAAAAAACAGATCGGAAGATAACGGCTATTGGCCTAGGCGGAGTATGGCACAGCCTCCTTTTGCTCGACGCTAAACGGGAACCGCTGGGCCCAATTTATACCTGGGCCGACGTCAGCGCGGGCCCGAGTGTAGATGCGGTTAAGCAGGACCGAGATTTTGTGCTCGAGACCTATCGTAAGACCGGGTGTATGGTCCATGCGATTTATCCCCTCTGGAAATACTTCCATCTGCAAAAAACGAAGCCTGAGCTAATCGGACAAACGAAGCACATTTCTTCCCAGATTGAGTATCTCTTCCAAGAATTAACCGGAGAAAGGGCGGTGTCTAAGTGCATTGCCTCCGGAACCGGATTTTTTAATATCCATACTCTGGACTGGGATGACCAACTTCTGGATTTTGCTGGGCTAAGTCCTGATTCCTTTTCCGAACTGAAAGAGGGGCCCTATGTGGGCAGCCTCAGGACTTCAGTCGCGGAAGAACTGGGTCTGCCTGCAGGCATTCCGGTTACATGCGGGTTTGCAGACGGGGCCATGAACCAAGTGGGAATCGGCGGAGATAGACCGGGCATCATGTCTTTTTCGGTAGGTACCAGTGCGGCCATTCGCATGATCTCCGCAACGCCTGTAATTCCAGAAACCCCTTCTACCTGGTGTTACTACCTGTATGGCGGTAAACGCCTTGTTGGCGCGGCAACCCAGGGTGCCTGCAATTGTGTGGACTGGTTCTTAGAAAACCTGCCGGCACAGGTGGGCACTTACGACTCTCTGGAGAAACTCGCCTGGGGAAGGAGTATCGAGGATGCTCCCTTTTTTCTGCCCTTTATATATGGAGAGAGATGCCCAGGCTGGCAAGATCGGCGTCTGGGATCGTTTAGGGACGTTAAAGCAACCCATAGCTTGGGCGATTTTTACCTGGCGATTTTGGAAGGTGTTCTGTTTAATGTCTATCACTGTTACAAGCTTCTCACTGAGATCAGCCAGGAACCTAAAGAGATTCTGATCTCCGGAGGAATCATGAACTCTCAGCTCTGGCTGCAGATGGCAGCAGACATTTTTGGCCGGACTTTAAAGACCACTGGCGTCAAGGATGCTTCAACGGTTGGGGCAGCTGTTGTTGCGCTCCAAGCTATTGGCCGCTTGAAGGCGGGGCAAGGTTATGAACCTGAAAGCGTGATTGGCACTCCGCCGCCTTCAATTAAGGCAGCCGTCTTTGAACAGCGTTTTCAGCGTTACTTGGAGCTGTATGCACAGTCTTCAACCGAATAGAACTTAGAGGTGGTGTTTTTCATGGCAAGCCGTTTCCTGACAGAAGGTCCGATCACCCTCGAAACAGTCCAAAGGGAACTGAGTTCGTGGCTGGAGGAATATGAGAAACCGTTAAATAAAGTGCTCCTGGTTCCACCAGACGGCACCCGGGCCCACAGTATGGCCGGGCCTATCACGAACATGCTCTACCATATGCTGCAGCCGGCTGAGGTTAAGATTCTGCCGGCTTTAGGAACGCATACGCCCATGACCTTGGAGGAAAAGCAAAGGATTTTTGGTGCGGATGTGCCGGCTGAAGTTTACCTGGATCACAACTGGCGAACTGATGTAAAAACGGTGGGGGTTGTCCCAGGCAGCTATATCAAAGAAATCTCCGGCGGACAGCTGGACTACCAGGTTACGGTGGAAGTAAACCGGGAAATTACAGATGGAAACTATGATCTGATTCTTTCCATCGGACAAGTCGTTCCTCATGAGGTTGTCGGCATGGCCAACTATACTAAGAACATTGTGGTAGGCTGCGGCGGCAAGGACATTATTGATAAGTCCCATTTCCTAGGTGCGGTTTATGGCATGGAGCGCATGATGGGCCGAGACTATTCGCCGGTTCGGCAGATGTTTGACTATGCCGAGGAGAACTTTTTACGTAACTTGCCCCTCTACTATATTTTGACTGTGACAGAAACCCGGGAGCAAGTTACCACCCTGCAGGGATTATTCGTCGGTAAGGAGCGGGAAGTATTTAGCCAGGCTGTGGCCAAGAGCCAGGCCTGCAATCTGGACTTGCTGGAAGAACCCTTCAAAAAGGTCATCGTGTACTTGGAACCAAGGGAGTTTCGCAGCACCTGGCTCGGAAACAAATCCGTGTACCGGACTCGGATGGCCATGGCCGACGATGGCGAGCTAATTATTGTGGCCCCGGGCGTGCACAGTTTTGGAGAAGATCCAGAGATCGATCGCCTGATTCGCGCATTTGGCTACAAGACTACCCCCGAGATTCTTCAGGCTGTGGAAACCACTGCAGAACTGGCTGAAAACCTTTCAGTGGCAGCTCACCTTATTCACGGGTCTTCCGAGAACAGATTTAAGATCACCTATGCAGTTCAGCACTTGTCTGAGGAGGAAATTCGGGGAGTAAACTATAATTATCTTCCCTTGGCCGAAGCAATGCAGCGCTACAAGATTGAGGAACTAAAAGAGGGTTTTAATACCATTGATGGCGAAGAGATCTTCTATATTAGCAATCCTGCCCTGGGCCTGTGGGCTTTAGAAAGGGACTTTAGCTAGACTAGGGAACTGTTGGACTGAGCAAAGGAAGGGCGGGTTAAGGGGTGCATGGTAAGATGTCAAAAGCAGATATTGGTTTAGTGGGTTTGGCTGTAATGGGTGAAAACCTGGTGATGAATATGGAGAGCAAGGGTTTTTCCGTTGCAGTCTACAACCGCACAGTTGAAAAAGTAACAGCCTTCGTAGAAGGCCGGGCCAAGGGTAAGAATATTAGCGGGGCAATGTCCTTGGAAGAGTTGGTGAACAGTCTAAAAAAGCCTCGTAAAGTAATGCTGATGGTCAAAGCCGGAAAACCGGTGGACAACCTGATTGACCAGCTGATTCCCCTCCTTGATCAGGGCGATATTATTATTGACGGCGGCAATTCATATTTTCGTGATACCATACGCCGAACCAAGCAGGTGGAAGCGGAAGGTCTGCTCTATGTGGGATGCGGTGTCTCCGGCGGCGAAGAAGGCGCTCTCCATGGACCAAGCCTGATGCCAGGCGGGTCAGCCGATGCCTGGCCCCATATTCAGCCGATTTTTCAAGCTGTTGCGGCAAAAGTGGAAGACGGCAGCCCCTGCTGTGACTGGGTAGGTCCAGATGGTGCCGGCCATTTTGTCAAAATGGTTCATAACGGAATTGAATACGGTGATATGCAGCTGATCTGCGAAGCCTACCATCTCCTCAAGAGTCTCTTAGGCCTCTCTCCCGCTGAAATGCACGAGATCTTCAGGGAGTGGAACAAGGGTGACCTGGACAGCTATCTGATAGAAATAACAGCGGATATCTTAGCTTATCAAGATGAAGACGGGAGTCCGCTGGTCGAGAAAATCCTTGATTCAGCCGGGCAAAAAGGAACAGGTATGTGGACCGCCATTTCTTCCCTGGAAGAGGGTGTTCCCCTCACCCTAATCGCGGAAGCAGTCTACTCACGCTGCCTCTCTGCCATGAAAGACGAGCGGGTGGCCGCCTCTCAGGTTCTGACAGGACCTCAGGCGAACTTCAGCGGAGATCGGGAAGCCTTTATAGAAGACATCAGGCAGGCGCTTTACGCCTCGAAGATTGTATCCTATGCCCAAGGCTATACCTTGCTGCGGGCTGCCGCGGAAAGCTGCGGCTGGGACTTGAATTATGGCGACATTGCCTTAATGTGGCGGGGAGGTTGTATCATTCGTTCCGCATTTCTAGGCGATATCAAAAAGGCCTTTGATCAAAATCACGGGCTTGCCAACTTGCTCTTAGATCCTTTCTTTAAGGATAAGGTCACTGCAGCCCAGGAGAGCTGGCGCAGGGTATGTGCGGCCGCGATGCTCAACGGCATTCCTGTTCCGGCCTTTACCTCAGCCCTCAGTTACTACGACGGCTATCGGACTGACAGGCTCCCGGCCAATTTACTCCAGGCCCAGCGGGACTACTTTGGAGCCCATACCTATGAACGGCTCGACAAAGCACGGGGAGAGTTTTTTCATACCAACTGGACAGGCAAGGGAGGAACCACCTCTTCCTCACACTATAACGCATAATACCCTCCAGGCAAGGGACGGGCCCTCTCTTATGGACAGCATCTGTAAGAGAGGGCATTTTTTTGCCAAAAACGGGAAAAATAAGCAGGATCGAAAGAACCGATAAGGGTGATGATATGGCTTGGGATGGATGGCCCTTGGCGCGGGTTGTGATCTTGTTTACCTCTTTTGGCTTCCTGCTAGTCTTTGTTCAAGTTACACTGATGCACTACCGGCAAAACTTCCGAACCTGGTCCCAGTGGGTTCCTGTGGTCAGTCTGCCATTTATGGCTCTGTGGGCCCTTCTTTTGAGCCTGCAAAACCTGGACTGGATTCGGACCGTCTTTATTGTCCTTTGCGTGCTTGAGGCTATAGGGGGGCTTTACGGCGCCTACCTGCATCTGCGGGGAGTAGGCCGGAGGGTGGACGGCTATCGTCTGCACAACTTTTTGGTAGGCCCGCCTGTGATGTTGCCTTTCTTAATTTCTGCCACGAGCGTCCTGGCGCTCCTGGCTGTCTATTGGAGTTGAGGCTGTGGAGAGCATGTATCCCGGTTATAATGTCTTAGACTTGCAGGATGAATGGGATCCCCACACCCGGGAAATTGTGAACAGGCGGCTCGGGCCCTTTACATTCAAACTGTTATCCCCTTGGGAGCAGGCAATGATCAAAGCTGTGGCTGAGCATCTGATCTGCGATGGGCGGGAGGAGATCCTGGAGTGGGTGGCCTTCCATGTAGATGAACAGCTGGCCAAACCTTTTGGAGAAGCGCAGCGCAAGCCCGGGGTTCCTCCGCAGAAAGAATTAGTCCGCCGTGGACTCAAAACTTTGGATCTCTGGGCTAAGAAACACTTTTCCGAAGCATTCCTCAAGCTGGATGCAAGCCGGCAACTGCAGTTGATCAGCTCATTCCAGCAAGGTTCATTCCACAAGGACACGGGCTGGGAGACGGATGTCCAAAAGGAGTTCTTTAAGAAGGTGCTGGGCCTGGTGACTGAGGCCTACTATTCCCATCCCTGGGTTTGGTCAGAAATCGGCTACGGGGGTCCGGCCTACCCTAGAGGCTATGTCCGGATCGAACTTGGCATTACAGATCCCTGGGAGCCGAGGAGGGTTGGAACGAATGAAGGATCGTAAGTTTGGCAAGGAAGAAGTGGATGTTGCGGTAGTCGGTTTAGGTGCCGCCGGAAGCGTTCTCCTCTGCGACCTGGCCGAAGCGGGCCTGAGGGTTGTAGGCATCGAAGCGGGGCCGTTTTGGGATCCGCAAAATGACTTTGCCAGCGATGAGCTGCACGCAAAGACATTGGCCTGGAATGACACCCGGCTGTCAACTGGTCAGGATCCGCTCCAGCTCGGATCGAATAATTCCGGCCGGGGGGTGGGGGGAGGAACAGTCCACTTCACAGGAGTCTTTTATCGCTTCCATCCCAGCGACTTCAAAGTGCGCACCTTGGACGGCGTGGCAGAGGACTGGCCGATCAGCTATGCAGACTTGGAACCTTTTTATGCCAAGATCGAACAGGATATTAAAGTCAGCGGACCTCGGGAGTTTCCCTGGGGGGCCTTCCATGGCCCCTATCCTTATCCTGAACGGGAACCCATTAGCGGGAATGCCCAGGTCTTTCGCAAGGGCTGCGAAGCTCTGGGCATTAAAAGCACAGTTGCTCCCTTGGCGATTCTTTCCGCCCCCTACGCAGGGCGTCCGCCCTGCACCAATCGGGGGTTCTGCAATCAGGGCTGTATGCCGAACGCTAAGTTTTCCACCCTGATCCACCACATTCCCAGGGCGTTGAAGGCCGGGGCTGAAGTGCTCAGTGACTGTATGGCAACCCGCATTCTAGTGAACAAAGGGGGTTTGGTCACAGGTGTGGAGTTCAACCATAACGGCAGGAACTATCAGCAGAAGGCAAAGATAGTAGTTCTCTCGGCCTTTGTGATAGAAACCCCCAGGCTGCTCTTAAACTCAGCCTGTTCGCAGTTTCCTGACGGCTTAGCTAACAGCAGCGGCCTAGTGGGAAAATACATTATGCCCCACAGCGGCCACGATGTCTATGCCAGATTTGAAGAGGAGATCAGGCTTTATAAGGGGACGCCGGTATTGGCGGTCAGCCAGGATTTTTACGAGACAGATCAAAGCAGGGGATTTGTGCGGGGATACTCCCTTAACGCACACGGCAGCCGGCCGGTGGGCTTAGCCCGTCTAGCGGCGCTGAACGCAGGAATTTGGGGAAAGCAACTGCGGGAGCTGATGCTGGAGTGGAATCATTACGCCCGGATCACTCTGGTTGGTGAGGTGCTGCCCGCGCTTTCCAACTGTGTCACCCTCAGTGACGAGAAGGACGAGTACGGTCTGCCCCGGGCCCAAGTTAGCTTCAGCTACGGGGAGAACGACAGGAAACTGATTGCCCACGGCATCGAAAAGTGCAAGGAGATCTTGACAGCTGCAGGGGGCCAGCCTGCCTTGGTTATTCCTGACTCAGCCCATCTGATGGGCGGCTGCCGCATGGGAAATGATCCGCAGACATCTGTTGTTAACCGCTTTTGCCAAAGCCATGACATACCCAACCTTTATATTTGTGATGCCAGCGTGTTCGTTACATCTGGAGGGGCCAATCCTACAGAAACGGTGATGGCCATCGCTTCCCGTACTGCCGGGCACATTGCTAGTCTTGCCTAACTGCGAACCTAAGCCTTCTAAAAGTTTCTGCCAAGTTTTCGTGCTGCACCTTGGTTGCGTCAAACTTGAGGAGCCTAAAGGTGAGCTGAATGAAAAACCCGAGCAAAAGTGCGCTCAGGGCTGTGCCGATACCTACCATGCCCCCTAGTTTCCAGCCGCAGAGCAGGGCAAAAGTCTCAAGGGCGCCGCGGCAGACTCCGATAGGCAGCCCAGTGAGGCGGGTCAGGGCGACCATTAGGCTGTCCCGGGGTCCGGCACCGAATGCAGAATCGATGTAGAAATAGGAGCCCAGGGAGATAACCCAGAGCCCTGCCAGCAACATGCCCACCCCTGCCATCAGGCTTTGGGCCTCCGGCAGGATGGAAGCGGTCAAAATCAAATCTAAAAACAAACCTATAACTACCATATTTGCGATGGTTCCCAGGCCGACTTTTTCCTTGCAGAGCAGTGTCAAAAGCAAAACCCCGAGGCCTACGGCGATGGAGGCTGTTCCCACACTTATGCCTAAAGTTTTCGCAACACCTACATGGAAAGTATCCCAGGGTGCATACCCGATTTGCGCATTGAGCGTCAGGGAGATGCCCAGGGCGAAAAGGAACAGCCCCCAAATAAGTTTTGCCAGCCTCCGGCAAAAAGAACTCATCAGTCCATAACCTGGCGCGGATCGAGAGCATCCCGCAGTCCGTCGCCAACGAAGTTAATGCTCAACACTACCACAAAGATGGCGATGCCTGGAGGCAGCCACATCCAGGGCATCGTCGCCAGGATATGGAGCGGTCTGGCCCGATTGAGCATATTTCCCCAAGACGGCGCAGGAGGAGGAACGCCAAGGCCTAAAAAGCTTAAACCGGCCTCCGATAAAATCGCAGATGCCACCCCAAGGGTTGCCGATACCAAAAGCGGCGAAACCGCGTTGGGCAGAATATGGCGAAACATGACACGGGCTGGACCTGCACCAATTGTGGCCGCTGCCAGCGAAAAGTCGGTGTGCTTCAGTTTCAGAAACTCCGCCCGCAGCAGCCTGGCCGGACCTGGCCAGGATAAGATACCCAGGATAATCATGGTGTTATAAATCGACGGGCCAAAGATCGCGGAGATGGTAATTGCCAGAATCATAAAAGGAAAGCTGTAGAAAACATCGGCAATCCGCATGATAACTGTATCTACCATGCCGCCGAAAAACCCGGCTAATGCCCCTAGGATTACGCCGATTCCCAAAGAAATTCCGACAGAGACCAAACCGACTGTAAGTGAAATCCGCCCTCCATAGATGGTGCGGGCCAATACATCGCGTCCCATATCGTCCGTCCCGAAGAGGTGCTCCCGGGATGGGGGCAGGTTGCGATTGCGCAAATTAGAGCGGTTGGGATCGTAATCGGTCAAAAAGGGTGCAAAGATTGACAGGAGCACAAAAAAGATCAGGACAGCCATGCCAAAGACCGCCAGTTTGCTGCGGCGAAACCGCTTCCAGACTTTTTTGGATTGAGAAATCTGTTCCATATATGTTCCCCTCACTCATACCTAATGCGTGGATCTGCAAAGGCATAGGATACGTCAGCAATAATGCTGCCTAAGAAGATCAAGACTGCAAACATGAGGTTAATCCCCATTATGACTGGATAGTTGCGTTCGTTGACAGCCTGAATGGCCAGTGAACCAAGGCCCGGCCAGGTAAAAATGTTCTCCACAATTACTGCACCCGAAAAAATGCTCGGAAGCATAAAGCCCATTAAGGTTAGAATGGGCAGGAGGGCGTTGCGGAGAGCATGCTTGTAGATGACGATCTTCTCCCGCAGGCCCTTGGCCCGGGCGGTGCGCAGATAATCTTCGTTCAGCACTTCTAAGAGACTGGCCCGCATGTACCGGGCTACACTGGCAATGCTGCCGAGTCCCAGGGTTAGGGCGGGCAGAAGCAGGTAGCGCACATAACCTATGAAAGTGTGGGCTTCCCCCGCCATAAAGAAGCCGCCTGCCGGTAAGACATTGAGCTTGAGGGCAAATACATAGAGCAATGTCAGCCCGAAGAAAAAGCTGGGGATTGAGATGCCCACGAAGGCAAAAAACGTGATTACATAGTCAAATATGGAATATTGGTAGCGGGCCGAAAGTATGCCCACGGGAATTCCGATTCCCCAGCCCAGGATGATCGATGACAGGGAGAGAATGATTGTGGCAGGCATCCTTTCCCCAATTAACGTAACCACAGGCCTTCTGGCCGAATCAAAAGAGAGGCCCAGATCTAGGCGGACTACCCTCCCCAGCCACTTTACATACTGTACAATAAAGGGCTGATCCAGCCCGAGCTGTGCTTCTCTCTGAGCGATCACAGAGGTATCAAGTTCAGGTACGCCGCGCAAGTGTGTGACGGGACTTCCAGGTGCAATGGTAATAATCAGATACAATAAAAAGGTAAATCCCAGCAAAACCGGGATCCCCTGCAGAAGAATCCTTCTAACAATATACCTCCACATGCAACCACCTTCCGAGCGTGGAATGGAACAGCAGAGACTGCTGTTCCATTCCTATCCTTATGATCAGTCTTCCAGCCAAATTGTAGTGAGCAGCTGCCGGCCTACCAGTGGTCCATAGGGGCCTGGATCAGCATCAATGCCTTTGACCCGTTCGTTAATGGCACCGATTGAGACGCCATAGTTCAGGAACATTGTGGGCAGCTCATAGTTGATCAGCCTTTGCCACTCGGCGTAGATTTCTTTCCGCTTTTCAATGTCCGTTTCCAGACGCCCCTGTTCGATGAGGCGGTCAGATTCGTCATTGAAGAATCCAGGATCATTCCACAGGGAGGTAGAATGCCAAATGCCGTAAGGATCAGGATCTACTGCTAAGCTCCAGCTCATGGTAAAAGTATCAAACTCCCTGGCGTCAACGCGATCGACTGCCGCGCTGAACTCCATAAACATCAAGTTCACTTTGATACCCAGATCTTCCATGTTTTGCTGGAAGAGGAGGGCCATTTGCTCTGTGAGGCGACTTCCCTCAGGTACTAGGAACTCAAACTCCAGCTTTTCACCATCTTTTTCCAGAATGCCGTCTGCACCCGGTTTCCAGCCGGCCTCTGCTAAGAGCTGTGCAGCAAGTTCAGGATCATAGGGGTAGGGGTTGATCCCTTCATCCGTGTAGGCCCAGGATGCCTGGGGCATCGGTGCATTGGCCACAATGCCAAATCCTTCGCGGATTAGGTCAACATAGAGTTCACGGTCAAAGCCGTGGGTGATGGCCTGGCGGACCCGGGCATCGTCAAAGCGTGCCTGGCGCATGTTAAAGGCGATGTAACTGTAACTGAGGGCCTCATAAACATAGAGATCGATGTGATCCATTTCGCTCACTTGGAGGAATTGGTCTGGAGCGATCTCAATAAAGTCGATGCGGTTTTGCTGCAGGAAAATGGGGATTGTATCCTGCGAAACCTTTTGGAACACCAGGGTATCAATATTCGGCCTTCCGAAGAAATAGTCTTCATTGGCCTCTAACGTGACGTGCTGGTCTGTGAGGAACTCAACAAACTTGAAAGGTCCGCTGCCAATTGGATTCAGGTTAAAGTCCGCTGTCTCCAGCTCGCCTACCGGTATATCTGCCAGCAGATGCGAGGGCAAAATCCCGTAACCGAACGACACCAGGAGAGGGGCATGGGGTCTGATGGTCTTGAATCTAATCGTATAGTCATCGATGACTTCAATGCCCGGCACAGTGTCGGCGGTGCCTTCCTTATATTCCTGGGCGCCTTCAAGCATGTTGAAGTTGCCGTAGCGGACGCCTGTGTATTCAGGGTGCAGAATTGTCATATAGGTATAGGCAACGTCTTTGGCGGTGAGCTCCACGCCGTCGTGGAACTTAATTCCTTCGTGCAGATAGAAGGTGATTTCCATGCCGTCTTCCGAAATTTCCCAGGACTTGGCTACTTTAGGCTGGGGCTGCAGATTGGCATCCACTTCGATCAGCCCATCGTAAACAACATCAATGATGTAAGCGTCATAGGACTCGGTGTACAACACGGGGTTAAACATACCGCGGGGGTTGATTGTTGTCCCGTAGCGGAAGGTTCCGCCCTGGACGGGTACTTCCTGGGCCGAGACCAGGACCGACAGACTCAACACTAACAACAGCACAATTACCAGTCGCTTCTTCAAAAGTTCATCCTCCCTTAACTTATATTTGCCTGATTATTCTGTGCAGATACGGGAAATCCTGCCTTTAATTGTCAAAGAAAGGATGTGTATCCGGCATCACTCAGGAAATATGCACTCTTGATTCTGTGTAAATATGCAAAGTCCTTCTATGAATTTACATTTAACTTGAGCTTAGAGAAAAAGAAACGTTGAGAGAAGGGCCCAGGAAAGAGGGGTTCTTCTTTGCTTTGTGGAAAGTCTACGCGGATATTTTAACGGCAGGTCGGAGGGATATAATTGCTCGGAATTAAGAATGTAAAGGTCGAGACCATCGCTGACGGCACGATTGAAGCAGGCGGCATTGTGATTCGGGACGGAAAAATAGCTGAAGTTGGAAGGGAAGTCGATTTGTCGGGCTGTGCAAGAGTGATTGATGGCAGGGGAAGGGTGGTCACACCTGGACTGATTGACGCCCACACCCATGTGGGCTTGTCAGAAAGCGGAGTTGGCAGCGCAGGACGGGACACTAATGAAGATACCCATCCGCTTACGCCGGGTTTGAGTGTGCGTGACGGTATTAATATGCAGGATCAAGCCTTCGAGAGCTTTAGAAGAGCGGGCATTACCGCGGCCGGGGTGTTTCCGGGCAGCGGCAATATCCTGGGAGGCACAGCTCTAGCCCTAAAGTGCAGAGGCATGATCGTAGATGAAGCAGTGCTGAAAGATCCCGTCGGCATGAAAGCTGCCCTGGGGGAGAATCCCAAAGCCTGCTACGGTGCGAGGCAGCAGTCTCCTGCCACCAGAATGGGCAGTGCCGCCCTCTTGCGGGGGGCGCTGCAGCGGGCCGAGGATTATTTGGCAAAAGTGAGCCTTGGCAAAGGTGAAGTGCCGGGTGATCGGGACGGGATCAGAGAAGCGCTAGTGCCTGTTATTAAGGGGGAACAGCCCTTAATCATCCACGCTCACCGGCATGATGACATCTTGACAGCCCTGCGCATCTGTGGAGAATTTGGCATTAAGTGCATGTTGCATCATGTTACAGATGGACATCTGGTGAAGGACATTATCAAACGGGAGAAGATTAGTTGTGCAGTAGGACCCACTTTGCACTACGGATCTAAACTTGAAAACAAGGACCGTGATTTTCGCACCCCAGTAGTCTTCCACCGGGAGGGTATCCCTTTCTGTCTGATCACAGATCATCCTGTAGTGGACGGGAGAAACCTGCTCTTAACTGCAAGTATTGCCACCCAGTGGGGGCTGCCGGATCAGGCCGCTTTGCGGGCGGTTACCCTCTCTGCCGCAGAGCACCTAGGCATCGAGGACAGGGTCGGATCCATAGCAATCGGCAAGGATGCAGATCTGGTCCTCTGGTCAGCAAATCCTTTGGAGTTTACGACCTTTGCAGACATGACCATCATTGACGGGGAAATTGTTTACGAAAGGGGAGTACTCTGATTATGCTAGTTGTCAAAGGCGCCAAAATCTATCCGGTCACAGGTGAAGTATTGGAAGATGGAATGATGCGCATTGATGCCCAGGGGAAAATCAGCCAGATCGGCCGCAGCATCCCGCTAGAAGTGGGGGATCAGGTCTTGGATTTTACCGGCAAGGTTATCATACCGGGTCTGGTTGATGCCCATACCCATGTGGGGATGTGGGGGGATGGGGAGGGAAGAGCCGGCTATGACGGGAACGAATCTGTCAGATCAATCACCGGTGAGGTAAGGGCCCTTGATGCAGTAAATCCCCGGCAAATCAGCTTCACCGGAGCGCGAGAAGGGGGCATTACCACAGTTCAGATCCTGCCCGGATCGGGAAATCCCATTGGAGGTTTGGGCTTGGCCTGCAAGACCTGGGGCAGCGTGATCGATGAGATGCTTGTCAAAAACCCTAGCGGACTTAAGGGTGCAACTGGTGAAAACCCTAAAAGGGCCCATGGTCAGGCCCAAAAACAGGCGCCAGCCACGCGCATGGCTGTAGCGTCTATGATCAGAACGTACTTTGAAGATGCTAAAGTCTACGGCGAGAAGAAAGAACAGGCACAGGCAGAGGGAAGACCCTTCGAGACAGATCTGAACTTAGAGTCGGGCCTGATGGTGCTGGCGAAGCAGATACCCTTTAGGGTGCACGCCCACCGGCACGATGATATAGTGACCGCGATTCGCATCTGCGAAGAGTTTGACATCGATTACACCATAGAACACTGCACTGACGGACATTTGATTGCCGAATACCTGGGCCGCAAACAGATAACTGCCATGGTGGGCCCGGGCCTGTCAGCCAGCGGTAAGGTAGAGACCGCAGCCATGACCGATGAAAACCCCGCTATCCTGGCCAGACACGGAGTTAAGGTTTGCCTGATGACAGATCATCCCTTCCTAAATTGCCGTTACTTCTTACAATATGCAGCGATTGCCCACAAGCACGGTCTGTCCTTTGCCGACACTCTGCAAGCGATCACTATTAATCCTGCTCAGGCCTTGGGCATTGAGGATCGGGTCGGTTCACTGGAGGCGGGCAAGGATGCAGACTTCGTGGTGCTCGGCGGTGAGCCTTTCAGTTATAAGGGAGCGGTACTGGAGACCTATATAGAAGGGCGGCTGGTTTGGCAGAGGGAAATCTATTAAGACTCTCCCCCGGGGGCCAGGCATTATGTGTGAATGTTTTCATTACTTTCCGGTACAAAACAGGGAATTGCAGATCCAAGGCGAAGATATTGGTATGATTATGAAGAAATGAAGAAAAGGGGTTGTCATACGTGGCTTTAGAAGTACGCGATCATCTACGGGAGTCCGAAGAGAGAATTGAGGAGCTTGAAGGGCAATTGGCTGCACAAAGACGCCTGCTTAGAACCATTATTGACAACCTGCCGATGGCAATTTACGCCAAAGACGCGGAAGGTCGGAAAATCCTGGCTAACAGAGTCGACCTGGATAATAATGGGGTGAAAGATGAAGGGGAAGTGCTGGGGAAAACGGACTTTGACTTCTTTCCTAAGCATATTGCAGAGCAGTTTGCCCGGGACGATGCTACAGTTCTCAAACAGGGACAGTCCATTGTCGATCGGGAAGAGCTTCTGGCGGAAAGCAATGGCGACGAGAGCTGGCTGCGCACTTCAAAGCTGCCCCTCTTAGGCGATGGCGGAGAGATCCTTGGCCTAGTGGGCTTTGGACAGGATATCAGCCTAGAAAAACGGCTGGAGAGAGAAAACATGGAGGCTGCTGCTAAGATTAAGGAGCAGCAGCAGATGATTGAAGGAATGATGGCTGATCTGGCGGCGATTCCAGAGAAGATTGCAGATCTGGTCAACGGCATAACCTACGTAGCCAGGCAGACCAAGATGGTTTCCATCAACGCAACTATAGAAGCCGCCCGGGTTGGAGATTTGGGCCGGGGCTTTCAGGTAGTGGCGGAGGAAGTAGCCCAGCTCTCCGATCGTTCCAGCCAAGCTGCCCACCAGGTCCGTGAGGCAATCGATGAGGTAGAATCGTTGGTGGAGAAGATTCTGGACGTGTGGAGAGAAGGCAACTTGTCCTAGGCGGCTGCCCTTTTGGGAGGGATCGACATGAAATTGGGAATTAGGGCAAAGCTGATTCTCGTGATCGGGGCAATGTTTGTGATCGGTGCCATTGTCAATACGGTCACCCCTATAGTCTTTTACAACCGGGCTTTGCATAACCAGCTAAACAGCCAGGCCGAGGAGTTGGCCCAGTTGGTGAAGGGTACCCATATCAGCAGCGGCCAGGCGTCGGCGGTAGCCGAGCAGATGCTGGAAGACCAGCTGCTTGGGGCATCTTATATCCTGGCGCAGCTGGCGGCATCCGGTCAGCTGGATCAGAGCGCAGTGCTGGATATTGTCAATTCAACTGCAATTGACGAGATCTACATAACAGATGAAGACGGCGTGACTATCTTTACAAACAACCTGGCCGCAATGGGATGGCGTTTTCCAGATGACCCTGCAGCCCAGGCCTATCCATTTCGCGCCTTGCTTAACTCCAGAGACGGCAAGGTGACCCAGGATCTTACTGTCCGTGACGTAGACGACCAGCTATTTAAGTTCGTTGGAGTGTCCCGCCCTGATCAGCCGGGGATCATCCAGGTTGGTGTAAGTGCTGAATCCCTCAATGAGATTATGAGCCGTATCGGCATGCAGGCCGTAATTGAACAGGTGGTGAGCAATGACGGAATCAGATACGCCTATGTTGTAGATCGGGAGGGAATGTATCTTTATCATCCTCAGAAGGAGAGTATAGGCCAAAAACACGAAGCAGCCGCCCAGTCCAATGTTTATGACTATCAGCTGGCTTTAGACGATGCGGGGAATGTCTTGTGGATCGGAATTGCCCTGGACGGATTTGCAGCCGCCCAGGCCGGAGCCCGCAATTCCACCCTGCTTTTGGCATTGGCCTTAATTGCCATTGTTGTTCTTCTAGTCTGGATCTGGTCGGGCACCTTTGCCAAGCGGATTCGGAGGCTGGTGGACCGGATCGGATCACTGGCAGCCGGAGACTTTACCGTTGAGATCGAAACCGGCAGCAATGATGAAATCGGCAGTGCTTTTCAAGCGCTAGAGCAGCTCAGGGTTGACGTAGGCAAAATGCTGGTCAACGTTTTGGGCACTTCGCGGAATCTGGCATCTGCCAGCGAAGAGCTGGCCAGTGCCACCGAAGAAACCAGTGCTTCCATTGAAGAGGTGGCCAGTACCTCTAATGAGTTTGCATCAACTGTGGAACAGATTAGCGATAATGCCGGTGTGATGTCCTCTGCAGTGCAGGGTATTGCCGACCGTGCAGGTGATGGCGAGAAGGCGATCGCAGATTCTGTGACGAAAACTGCAGAACTGAGGCAGACCATTGGTGAACTGGCAGAATCGGTTCACGGCTTAGGAGAGCGTTCCCGGGAAGTGGGAACCATCGTTGAGCTGATCTCGCAAATTGCTGACCAGACCAATCTGTTGGCCCTAAATGCAGCGATTGAAGCGGCCCGGGCAGGGGAACACGGGCGCGGGTTTGCAGTGGTCGCAGAGGAAGTCCGTGCTTTAGCGGAACAGTCAGCCCAGGCCGCCGGCCAAATCTTTGAGCTGATCACTGCAATCCAAAGAGAGGCTGACTCAGCGGTGAGGGGCATCTCGGAAAGTGCCGCCCAGGCAGACTTAAATGCCCAGGTGGTTCAGGAAAGCGGCGGAGTGCTGCAGGAAATCCTCGCCGCCATGAACTCCATCCTCGCAGAGGTCACCAGGGTTTCAAGCGGTACCTTAGATTTGCGTTCCGGCAGTGAGCAATTAGCTGCAGCCACTGAAGAGCAATCTGCCACAATGGCAGAAGTTGCAGTCTTGGCCGGCAGTTTAAGCGAAATGTCCACAACCTTGCAGCAATTAGTGGAAAACTTCAAGGTTTAGCGGATTAGTCCTTGTCATGCTCCCTTGTGGGTTTCACAGGGGAGCATTTTATTACATAAAATGTGGGGTGACTGAGATGAAGGTGCTTTTAACCGGGTTTGCTCCCTTTGGTGGGGAGAGCATTAATCCCGCCTGGGAAGCTGTGAAAAGGGCAGCTGTGGAAAAGATCGACGGTGTCACGGTGATAAAGAAGCTCCTGCCCACAGTTTTTGGGGAAGCGGTAAGGGAAGCGCTTGTAGCAATCGACGCCAGCAGGCCTGACTTGGTGATCGCGCTTGGACAGGCGGGCGGGAGGTGTGATATATCCATCGAAAGGGTGGCAATAAACATTAATGATGCCTCAATTCCGGACAATCAGGGCAATCAGCCCATAGATACGCCCGTAGTAGAAGGAGGGCCCGCAGCCTACTTTTCCACCCTGCCGATTAAGGCGATGGTGGAGGAGATTCGCAGGGCAGGTATCCCGGCCAGTGTCTCAAACAGTGCTGGAACATTTGTCTGTAATCATACTATGTATGGTATTTTGCACCACATTGCCCAAGCAAAGCTTGGCATCAGGGCAGGCTTCATTCATATTCCATACCTCCCTGAACAGGCGGTACATCACAAGGGGGCACCGTCTCTGGCTCTCCCGGACGTTGTACGTGCTCTAACAGCGGCAATTCAGGCCGCAGTCGGTACGTCATATGAATAAAAAGTAAAAAGTTTTTTAAATAAATTTGCATAGATAACGTTTTAGATCCGCTTCTGGTGCATATTTCAGTCTCCTTTCCCATGTTTTGACGAATACATAAAAACCGTATTATAATTAACCCCACACTTAAGGGACTATAGACTTAGGAAAGGAGATGCCATGAGTAAGAAGCAGATCGCCCAGGTTAGGGCAGTTGAACTAAGGAACAGAATTCAGGAATATCTTGATGTGAAGGGCACGATCCCTAAAGGCACGGCTCCAACGCAGCAAGAGAAGGCTGAGCAAAAGAAGAAGAGAATCCTTGCCCACTTGCAGGGTACAGAGGAAGACTGGAACGACTACAAGTGGCAGCTTAAGAATAGAATTTCGGATCTGGAGACGCTGCGTGAGCTGATATCTCTAGACGAAGCTGAGATCGAGGCTGTGCGCACGGTTGGCGAGAAATTCCGCTGGAGTGTCTCCCCTTATTATTTGTCATTAATTGATGATGACAACAAGTATGATCCGATTAAGCTTCAATCCATTCCTGTACTGGCTGAGCTGAATGAGGAAGGGTTTGCAGATCCCATGGCAGAGGAATACACCAATCCCGCCGGCGCAATAACCAGGCGCTATCCGGATCGGGTTATCATCAATGTTACAAATCAGTGTGCCATGTACTGCCGCCACTGCCAGAGAAGGAGAAATATTGGATCCAGTGATCTCCATACGTCAAGAAAACAGCTGCAGAAGTCCATCGATTACATTAAGGCTAATCCCGAGATCCGAGATGTCTTAATCACAGGCGGCGATGCCCTGCTGCTTTCCGATGCCGCCTTAGACTGGTTGTTAGGTGAGCTTGATGCGATTGAGTCTGTCGAGTTTATTCGCTTAGGTTCCCGGGTTTTGGTAACCATGCCCCAGCGGATTACAGACAACTTGGTCAGTATACTGAAGAAATATCCGCCCCTTTATATTAACACCCAGTTTAACCACCCCAAAGAGTTAACGCCGGAAGCCAAAGAGGCTTGCGACAAACTGGTTAACGCCGGGATTCCCCTAGGCAACCAGGCTGTCCTGCTCAATGGGATCAACAATGACAAGTATGTGATGAGGCTTCTCAACCAGGAGCTGCTCAAGTTTAGGGTGCGGCCCTACTACATTTTCCATGCCAAGCGCGTAATCGGCACAATGCACTTTAGAACTTCAATTGACGACGGCATTGAAATCATGGAGTACTTGCGGGGTTTTACCTCAGGCATGGCGATTCCAACCTACATTATCAATGCACCTCAAGGACATGGGAAAACTCCTCTTATGCCAGAGTACCTAATTTCCAGAGGCAAGGATCATGTCACAATTCGCACCTGGGAGGGCAGGGTGTTCGATGTACCGAATTCACCGACCCGCGACATCAAAGAGTTCATTTAAGAGAGTGGACGGCCTAAGCCAATCAGCTTAGGCTGTTCTGTATTTTATGGGGAAAAACATCGCCATTTAGAAACAGCTTCTAGATTTGGGAGGGATTTTTGGACTAAAAGGAGAAATATATTAACCGTAACATTATCAAGTTTCAGATAAAAAAATAGAGGAGGAAACTGAAATGAAGAAGTTTATGTTGGTATTTTTGTCTCTCGCATTAGTCTTTTCAATCGTGTCCGCCCCTGCGGCGCTGGCAGCACCTTACAAAATTGGTGTTCTCGCTCCGGCCGTAACCCACGGCTGGGTAGCGGCTGTGGCCTATCAGGCTGAAGCACGCCTAAAAGAGTTGGGCGATGAAGTGGAGTACAGAATTCAAACCAGTTCCAACGCAGAGGAAATGACAGCGCAGCTCGACGACTTGATGACCTGGGGCGCTGAAGCCATCGTTGCTTTCCCTCAGTGGGAAGGGATGGAAGTCCCCATGGAGAGAGCACTGGATGCAGGCATCATCATTGTTAACTTTGATATCGTAATTGATTTAGAAGGCATCTATCGTGTCTCCGGTGACAACGAAGACATGGGTATCCAGGGAGCCCATTACATTGTAGAAAAAGTTGGCCCAGAGGCGACAGTTGTCATGCTTGAAGTGCCCACTTCCGGTTCCGTATCTGCCCTGCGCAAGAAGGGTTTCTTAGATACTGTTGCCGAGATTGCGCCTGAGCTGAATGTGCTCACCTATGCAACCCAGTTCACCAGAGAAGACGGACTGAAGGATTTTGCAGACATCTTGGTAAGCAACCCTAAGATCGATGCAGTCTACTCCATGGACGATGAGACCTCCCTCGGCGTACTGCAGGCGATCCGGGAGGCCGGCCGCACAGACATTAAGGTGATCACCGGCGGCGGCGGAATGCAGGAGTACTTCGAACTTATGCCTGAGAACGAAGACATCTGGATTCAGTCTGCTTTGTACAGTCCAGCCATGGTTCAAGATGCCGTGGACGTAGCTCTGCAGGTTCTCAAGGGTGAAGAGGTTGAGGAAGTAATCATCATTCCGACAACTATCGTTGACCGTGACAACTACGAGCAGTTCCTTGACGCCAATTCGCCATACTAAAGTCTAACAAAGCGGGAGGTGGCCTCAAGGCCACCTCCTTGTAATTGGATGTGATGTAATGATTGAGATGAAGAATATAACCAAGTCCTTCGGTACCAATCTGGTGTTAAAAAATGTTTCTATTGCACTTAAGGGCGGAGAGATCTGCGCCTTGATTGGAGAAAACGGAGCAGGCAAGTCAACCCTGATGAATATTTTAGGCGGAGTTCATCAAATGGATTCTGGTGAGATTTTTATTGATGGACAGCGTGTAAATTTCAATACGCCTGCCCAATCCCTAGGTGCCGGCATTGCCTTTATCCACCAGGAACTCAATCTAATTAACGACCTCCCTATCTTCGAGAACATGTTTATCGGGCGGGAGCTGAAGGACAAATGGGGACGACTTGACTTAAAAGGTATGTACAAGGCCACAGAGGAAATTTTTGCCCGTATGAACATCCAAATCGATCCCGGTACCATGGTGAGGGATTTGGATGCTTCTTATAAGCAGATTGTAGAAATCTGCAGAGCGATCATGATGGAGGCTTCGGTGATCATCATGGACGAACCCACCACGTCCCTGACGGAGCCCGAGATTAAACGTGTTTTTGAGATGATGAGAACGCTGCAGGAGCAAGGTGTAGGCATTATTTTTATTTCTCATAAACTAGGTGAGGTTATGGAGATCTGCCAGCGCTACTTTGTTCTCCGGGACGGGGAATTAGTGGCAGAAGGGGCTGTGGCAGATGTTACCACTGATGATCTGGCCCGCTTCATGGTGGGGCATGACATCGAAATAGATAGGCTCAGCCGCACTAAAAATCTGGGGAAAGAAATCCTCCGCTTAGAGAACTTTTCCCACGCCCGGGATTTCCGGCAGATTAATCTTTCTGTACGGGAAGGGGAGATTCTTGGAGTAACAGGCCTGCTTGGAGACGGCCGCAGCACCCTTTTTCAAACAGTCTTTGGAGCTGATCGGTGCATCTCAGGCAGGATGTTTCTGCGCGGCGAGGAAGTTAAAGTAACCAGTACTGAGCAAGCCCTGCAGCTGGGTATCGGTTATGTACCCCGCAATCGTAAGGAAAACGGCATTATTAAAGATATGAATGTTCTGGAAAACGCATCTATTGTCAGCTGGCCCCTCTTTGCCAAACGGGGTGTTGTTGATCGGGAGAGGCATGAGGAGATCTTCCGCGGTCAGCAGCAGGAGCTCGATATTGTTCTGCAGAGCTTTTCCGATGCCATTAACACGCTTTCCGGCGGAAACCAGCAAAAAGTTGTCCTGGCCAAATGGCTGGCCGCCGATCCTAAGCTGCTGATTTTAGACAATCCCACCCAGGGGGTTGATGTCGGGGCTAAGGAAGAAATCTATGGAACTATCTTAAAGCTGGCTGAACAGGGCATGGCCATAGTTGTCTTATCCAGTGAAGCCCAAGAGATCATTCGCATCTGTGATCGGGCCCTGGTAATGTACCACGGTGAGATTCAAGGAGAAGTCTCGGGCAGCGCCATGACCGAGCACGATATTATGAGGCTCGCTACGGGCGGAGTACTGGATGCAGGGTAGGGGGAGAGGCAAAATGCAAACAGCGAAAAGCAGTAAAGAGAGAAATATATTTAAAAGACTAATGGCCGCAAGGGCCGCCGATTCCCACGTCGGCATTGCACTGGTTTTGCTTTTACTGATAGTGGTGCAGACGCTGGTTTTAGGATTTGATTACGGATCCTTTGGCCAGTGGTTTAACGCCTGGTTTCGTAACTGGATCAATATTCTGAGGAATAACGCCGGTGTAGGCATTGTGGCCTTGGGTATGACCTTTGTGATTATTACAGGCGGCATTGACCTAGCCGTAGGCTCGACCCTGGTTGCCACCGGCGCGGTGATTATGACTTTGATCGATACCGGTGCAAATGGAGTCTTGGGGGGGCTGGGCATCACCGGGCTGCCGGCCTACTTTATTGCAATTGTGATTGGGCTTGTCATGGGCTATTTGCTGGGAAAAGGCATTGGACTTTTGATCACCAAGGGACGGATTGCACCCTTTATTGCCACACTCGGCGCCATGAAGATTTTTCGAAGCGTGACACAGCACTTTATGCAGGGTTACAACCCCCGGGTGCCCCGGGATTTTCTCAAGATCAGCAATGTGCAGATCGGCGGCTTAATGTTTATGCCCATCGTATACTGGGCAATTATTGCCATTGTGCTGCACTATATTTCCACACGCACCACCTTTGGGCGGCAAGTGATTGCAGTGGGCTCTAACGAGCGGGCGGCGCAGCTCTCGGGCGTGAACGTAAGCAGAGTGAAAACCAGAGTTTACTCGCTGATGGGAGTGTTGGTGGCCATTGCCGCAATCATTCAGGTGTCCCGCATCGGTTCTATGGACTATGCTAATGCCGGCAGCGGCATGGAGATGGATGCAATCGCCGCGGCAGTAGTGGGCGGCACCAGCATGGCCGGCGGCCGGGGCACCATCCTCGGCACCTTCATGGGTATGTTGATTATTGCTGTGATGAACAATCTGCTTAACCTTTTTGGTGTACCCCCATTTCTCAGGGAAGCCTTTAAAGGACTAATTGTTGTTCTAGCAGTGCTCTTGCAGAGAAAGCAGAGGGAATAGGGAGGGAGGAAGTATATGCTAAAAATTGGAATCATCGGCTGTGGAAAGATCGCCCAGGTGAGGCACATTCCTGAGTATTACGCACATGAGCAGGCAGAGATCGCAGCTTACTATGACAAGACCTTTGCCCGGGCCCAGGCTATGGCTGACAAATACGGCGGAAAGGCCTATGAGAGTCTGGCCGAACTGCTGGCGAACGAAGAGATCGATGCTGTAAGCGTCTGCATTGCCAATCATATGCATGCCGAGGTGACCATGGAGGCCCTTCAGGCTGGAAAACACGTGCTTTGTGAAAAGCCTATGGCAACCACAATGCAGGATGCGGAAGCCATGGTTGAAACGGCTGAACGTGTCGGCAAGCAGCTCGTCATAGGCCATAATCAGATTTTAGTTCCAGCCCACAGGAGGGCTAAGGAACTAATCGACCAGGGGCTGATTGGAGATATCCTCACCTTCAGAACTACCTTTGGGCACGGAGGTCCGGAAAGCTGGAGCATCGATCCGGGGCCGGGCACCTGGTTCTTTAAGAAAGATGCCGCAGTCTTTGGGGCCATGGCCGATCTGGGTGTGCACAAACTGTACCTGATCCGCTATCTGACGGACCAGAAGTTTCGTTCCGCTGCGGCCAAGTTTGCCACCTTGCATAAGCGAGATGCTTCTGACCAGCCCATCAAGGTCGAGGATAATGCGATCTGCATCTTTGAGATGGAAAACGGAATCATGGGCAGCATGACGGCAAGCTGGACCTATTATGGCGCTGAAGATAACAGCACAGTGCTTTATGGAACCAAGGGGATGTTAAAGATCTATGACGATCCAAACTACGCCATGGCAGCCACATTGCAAGACGGGGAGCGGATTTATTTCGACTTGGAAGGCATTCAAACCAATGAAAGCCAGACAAAGTCGGGAGTAATAGACGAGTTTATTGCCGCCGTCCTGGAAGGCAAGGAAACAGAACTTGCAGGCCGCACAGCCCTCGATTCTATGCGGGCGATCTTTGCAGCTTCTGAATCTGCCAAGCAGGGCCGGACGATATTTATTGAAAACTAGACTGGAAGCAAAAAAGCTGGAGGTGCCTTCTTATGAAGGGATCTCCAGCTTTTTTACGGTCTGCTGATTAGGTCAGTTTGTGGATAAAGAGTCCACTGAGCAGCTTGGGTTCAAACCAAGTGGATTTCGGCGGCATTACCTGATTTGAGTCGGCCACCTGTAAGATCTCGTCTATAGAGGTAGGGTACATGGAGAAGGCCACTTTCATATCAGTCTTGACCCTTCTCTCCAGCTCTCCGACGCCGCGTATTCCGCCCACAAACTCAATTCTCTCATCCCGGCGGGGGTCCTTAATATTGAGGATTGGCTCCAGTAGATGATCCTGCAAAATAGCGACATCCAGATCTTTAATTACATCTCCTGTGTTTGCCAGTTCTGGTTTGGGAGTCAGCTTGTACCAGGTATCTTCTAAGTACATGCCGTAGGTTTGTCTTTCCTGCGGTTCAAAGGGAGCGGAAGGGGCCGCATCTACTGTAAAGTTCTCCTTCACTTTGCTCAGAAACTCTTCCTCAGTATTCCCGTTTAAATCCACCACCAGGCGATTATAAGGCCAAATCTTCAGATCTGAAGTGGGGAAGATTACAGATAGGAAGAAGTTAAACTCGGCGGCAGGATCAGGATTTTGCTCCCGCATTTCCATGCCCACCCGGCAGGCTGCAGCGGAGCGGTGATGCCCATCTGCTATATACAAATGATCGATACTAGCAAAGAGTTCGACTAACTTTTGCACCGTCTCGGGACAATCAACAACCCAGCAAATGTGTTCAACATTATGGGCTCTGAACTCATAAACAGGCCTGTGATCGTCAATCCACTGATTGACAAGCCTGATCACTTCTGCGTTATCACGGTAGGTCTGGAAAATCGGTCCAGTTTGTGCATGCAGGGCCTTAATATGATCAATGCGATCCTGTTCTTTGTCCGGCCTTGTGAATTCATGTTTCTTAATGATATTGTTGTTATAATCATCGATGGAAGCGCAGGCTACCAGGCCTG
>JAAYOM010000114.1 GCA_012520315.1 Bacillota bacterium
CGGGCAACCATCTATGTTGAACGGGAAAGCCAAAAGGGTATCGTCATTGGCAAAAACGGAAGCATGCTCAAGGAAGTGGGCACCCACGCCCGCAGACAGATTGAGCGTCTTCTCGGAGTTAAAGTCTATCTCGATTTGTGGGTTAAGGTAAAGAAAGATTGGCGCAATAAGCCAGGTGCGCTCAGAGAATTCGGTTATGAGTAATCCCCTCACTTGGGGGAGACCCTCATACCGTTTGCAGGTTTGGCGAAACTTGTCAAGGGAGGTTCAGCGATGACTATAACTCATGCCCATCAAGCAGATGAACGCAGTCAATTAACGGAGCTGGTAATCAAGGCCCAAAAGGGCGATGCGCGAGTTCGCGAACAGATCCTGCAAGACTATCGTCCCTTTTACTTGCGGGTTGCTTCCGGCACCTGCAGGAAGTATCTCGTTTTAGGGCGGGATGACGAAGCCAGCATCGCAATGATTGCCTTTAATGAAGCAATAGATTCTTATAATATCGATGGAGGAGCGTCCTTCCTCAGCTTTGCAGAAATTGTTATCAAACGACGCATGGTCGATCACTTTAGGCGGCAATCTAGGAGAACGGATGAGATACCCCTTTCCAGTTTTGAGCGTGAAGAACAGGAAGACAGTGTTCTCCAGAAGATTGAGTCTAAAGAAGCCCAGGCGGTCTTACAGATTCAGGAAGAGACAGAAGAACGGCGGGAAGAAATCTTCCGCCTTGATCAGCTGCTGAGTCATTATGGGATCCGCTTTTCCGATCTTGTTAAGGTCTCACCAAAGCACCAGGATGCCAGGGATCGGGCGCTGCAGGTCGCCAGAATACTGGCGGGGGATCCGGAGCTTTTGGCTTATCTTACCACAAAAAAATCGCTGCCCTTAAAAGAGCTGGAAGAGCGGGTGGAGGTAAGTCGCAAGACCCTTGAACGACAGCGGAAGTACATAATTTCCCTTACTCTGATTTTAATTGGTGATTTTTATCATCTTCGGGAGTATCTGAACCGACCAGTGTGAAAGGAGGGGACCCAAGTGAGACATAGTGGGGTTGTTGTGGAGATAGGACCAAAGAACCAGGTTATTGTTATGACCTCCCAAGGGGAGTTTATTAAGGTCCCTTTTAAGAAGCACGTGCAGGTAGGGCAAGAGATTCGCTATGCCCCTAAGAGGGAAAGGCTGAGTGTTTGGCAACTGGGTCTGGCTGCCACACTGTTCTTGGCCTTAATCGGCACGTGGCCCTTGCTGACTGGAACCCTGGCTCCCACATCTTTAGTACCAGCGTTCATTGTTACCTTGGATATGGAACCGAGTCTGGAACTGCAGATCGCAGCCAACAAAGAGGTTTTGAAAGTTGAAGGGTTAAATCGGGATGGCCGGGAATTAGCCTCAAACGTGAATATCATAGGCGATGACTTGAACGCGGCCCTGACGAGAATTGCCAGCCAGGCTGAAAAGATGGGTTATCTAAAGCAGGGGCAGGGTGAGGTTGTTGCTACCATTGCCTCCCAAAACAATCAGGAAACCAGATTGGCAGAGTCAACGACACGGGGGAGCGGAACAGCTGCGCAGTCCGAGATTGAAAGGGCCATCGTGAATGCATTTGAAGCCAGGCAGCTTGCTCAGGTTCGCATCTGGGAAGTGCCCCGTTCATTGCAGACAGAGGCGAAACTGGCAGGCATCACGCCTTCTCGCTATATTGCAATTCAAATGCCGGCTGTTTCGGGTTCTTCCAATCCCGTAATCCCGCAGCGGCCTGAGACCAAGCTGACAATGGGTGATCCGTCAGAACCAGTCGAAGCGGTAAGTTCTATGGGTAGAACGCCAAATTTGCAGGCGAGCGTGGACTCTGGCAAACCGGCCTTGACCCCGACCAGGTGGACAAAGGACAATCTGAACTCGGCCGGGCGAACTGAATTGCAAAATTTCAATTTTTCTGCAGCAGGACTTAAAGGAGAGCTCTGACTTAAACTATGAGAGTAGATGATTTTGATTTTGAACTGCCGGAGGAACTAATTGCCCAGACCCCTTTGAAAAAACGCGATCACTCCAGACTCTTAGTAGTTCATAAGGAAACCGGGGTTTTGGAGGATCGCATATTTCCAGACATTCTGGAATATTTGCAGCCTAGAGACGTTGTGGTGTTGAACAATACCAGAGTGATTCCGGCCCGCTTGTTTGGTCAGAATCAATCAGACGGCAGACATGCCGAGCAAAAGTCAGGATTGGTTGAGCTATTGCTGTTGCGTCCCTATGGCCAGGGCCAGTGGGAAGTATTGGTCAAGCCCGGCAAAAGGGCCCGTCCTGGGGCGGAGATCGTGTTTTCACCGCTTTTGTCCTGTAAAGTCCTAGATGTAACGGCGAGCGGCGGCCGTCTTGTGGAGTTTTCCTTTAATGGAAACTTTGACGAAATCCTCGCCGCGCTCGGAGAAACGCCCCTTCCGCCTTATATCCATGAAAAGCTTGATGATCCTGAACGCTACCAGACAGTGTACGCTGAGCATTCAGGCTCGGTGGCTGCGCCCACGGCTGGCCTGCATTTTACGCCAGAGCTGCTAGGTGAAATAGAGAAGTCAGGCGCGGCTCTAGTGCCCCTTACCCTACATGTGGGCCTGGGCACCTTTCGACCGGTCAAAGTGGAAAATGTGGAAGACCACGTGATGCATGAGGAGTATTTTGAGCTTACGGAAGAAAACGCTAAGATCATTAACGACCGCCTGCGTTTGGGAGGGCGGGTTTTTGCTGTCGGCACCACAACAGTGCGGGTACTGGAGACCCTTGGCGACGAAAAGGGACAGGTACGCGCAGGTTCCGGCTGGACAGACATTTTCATCTATCCCGGATATCGTTTTAAGGTTGTCGACGTATTGCTGACTAATTTTCACTTGCCGAAGTCAAGCCTGCTGATGCTGGTCTCAGCCTTTGCCGATCAAAGAACCATCCAGGCAGCTTACGAACATGCCATGGCAGAACATTACCGTTTCTTTAGTTTTGGTGATGCCATGCTACTAGTTTGAAGGGAGTATCCTCGTGCCTTTGAAGTTCACAGTTGTTTCAGAGTCGAAAAACACAAGGGCCCGTCTTGGACGGCTTGAAACACCCCATGGTGTAATCCAGACACCTGTGTTCATGCCTGTCGGGACTCAGGCCACAGTAAAGACTGCAGCACCCCGTGAGTTGGAAGATTTGGGTGTGGAGATAATTTTAAGTAACACCTACCACCTGTATCTGCGTCCAGGCAGCGACGTGGTGGCTGAAGCAGGCGGTTTACACAAATTTATGAACTGGAATCGCCCTATTCTAACGGACAGTGGAGGCTTTCAGGTTTTCAGCCTAGGACCTTTGCGCACCATATCCGAGGAAGGGGTGCATTTCCGGTCACATCTTGATGGTTCAAAGCACTTTATTAGCCCCGAAAAGTCCATGCAGATCCAGATGGATTTAGGTGCCGATATAGCCATGGCTTTTGATGAATGTGCACCATATCCTGCTGATCGGGACTACGTCAAGAAGTCGAAAGACTTGACGACTAGGTGGGCAAAACGCTGTCAAACGGCCCATACCCGCAGTGACCAAGCCCTTTTTGGCATTGTGCAGGGCGGCATGTACAAGGATCTGCGCAAAGAAAGCGCTTTAGAGATCATGGAGTTGGATTTTCCCGGCTATGGGATTGGCGGTTTGAGTGTTGGGGAGCCTAAGGACATGATGTACGAGGTTCTGGACGATCTTGTTCCAATTATGCCTAGAGACAAACCCCGGTACCTTATGGGCGTTGGCTCCCCTGACTGTCTGGTGGAAGCTGTACTCCGGGGAGTAGATATGTTTGATTGTGTATGGCCCACGCGGCTGGCCCGCCATGGTATGGTCATTACGCGCCAAGGCAACATGGCAATTCGCAACTTGCCTTTTGCCAGGGACTTCACGCCTATCGAAGAAGAATGCAGCTGTTATGCCTGCCAGAATTTTTCCCGGGCCTATATCCGCCATTTGTTAAAGGCAGGGGAGGTTTTGGGAATTCGCCTCACTACCATTCACAATATAGCTTTCTTAACCCGTCTGATGCAAGAAGTACGGGAAGCTATTGCGGCGGATCGTCTGTTGGAGTACAGTCGAGACTTTTTAAGCGTATTTGGTACAGAAAAATAGAGGAACCTGCAGTCCTAAGTAGAAAATTAGGAGAGTAGGTATTGTGGAGGAGGTGAAGTGCATGTTCTTTTTACAAGCTGATGCAGCTGGTCAGACCGCTGCAGGCGGTGGAGTTCTAGGACTGTTTCTGCCGTTTCTGATCGTTGGTGTGTTGTTTTACTTCATGATCATTCGGCCCCAGCAAAAGCAGCAAAAGGAAAGAAAAGCTATGCTTGACGCTCTGAAAAAAGGCGATCGAATTGTTACAGTGGGCGGCATCTATGGTGAGATCGCAGCGCTCAAAGAAGACTATGTAACACTCAAAGTGGCTGACAAAGTAGAAATTAAAGTTTCTCGCAGCGGAATCGGACATGTGATTACTGATTAAAAAGCTAAGAGAAGATTTACCGAAGAATCGGCCTCCTTCGGAGGCGGCGCCCACCAACAGGTGGCAAAACCACCACTAAGGTGGTTTTCTTCTAAGTAAAAGAAAGGAGATTGCCATGCGCAGGTTTTTGGTTTTTGGTCTTATAATTTCATGCTTGTTTCTTGGAACCCAGGCTGCCTATGCTGGGAATTTCTACCTGCATGAACATTCCAGCTATTGGTGGTACGTAGTTGATGATCCAGCTTTTAGCGTGGTTATACCATCTGGGGCTGACAATTACATTGAACGTTCTATTTTTGGCATGGAAACTTTACTGATGACTTTCGAGGATGGAACAATCACCATGGAAGTCAGCTGGCAGCCAGGAACAGACGTTGAATCAGTCCGTAACAGTCTGGATGTACGCTACAAACCTCTGGTAAAGAATATCACGGTTCTCAACAATGGTGAAATAACTACTTCAAACGGCCTGCAAACGCACTTTTACGCCTATGAGGCAACTGGTGCCAATGGAAAAAAGGTGATGTTCAGAACTGTTCTTTTCCAAAGGAAGCACCATGTAGTCTATCTCACATTCTTCCTAGGAGCGGATCAATATGAAGGGGATCTGAGGGAGTATTGGATTAGGGCTGTGAATACGTTCCAGTGGGACTAATTTAGAATGGGGAGTTGTTAGAATGCGA
This sequence comes from Bacillota bacterium, assembly GCA_012520315.1. GTDB lineage: Bacteria > Bacillota > Limnochordia > Darwinibacteriales > Darwinibacteriaceae > UBA5420. The sequence goes on from JAAYOM010000114.1 coordinate 5,197, forward strand.
GTTGTGTTATCTGACGTTGCGAAACATCCCAGTATTGACGCCTATATTCAGCAGGCTGACGCGAATCTCGGAGCAATGGGCTTTACCGAACATGGACGGCGTCATATCAGCTTAGTGTCCTCCATTGCCCATAATATTCTGGAACGTCTTGGCTACGATGAGCGCTTGGCAGAGCTGGCAGCTATCGCAGGCTATGTTCATGATTTGGGCAACTGTGTGGGAAGGGTCAATCATGGAGCAGCCGCCGCCTTGCTGGTGGAGCCTTTTTTGCGGGAGCTCGGCATGCCTCCCCATGAGGTGGCACTGATCCTCAGTGCAGTAGGCAACCACGAAGAAGAAGTCGGTGAACCTGTGAATGAAGTGGCCGCGGCTTTGATTCTAGCGGACAAATCGGATGTGCATCGCACTCGAGTACGCAATCCCGATCTCCCTACCTTCGACATTCACGACAGAGTCAACTATGCAGTGAGCAAGTCTTTCTTAGATGTAAATGAGCACGATCGGGTAATCACACTGCGCATTACAATCGAGACTGAAAATACTTCTATTATGGAGTACTTTGAGATTTTTCTGGAGAGAATGCTGATGTGCCGCCGGGCCGCTGCCTATCTTCGCTGCGAGTTCAAACTAAACATTAACGAGGCGCATTTACTCTAGACACCTCGTGTTTGCGGTAGTATAATTGTTAATTGTCGGTGTTGTAAATATTGACCCGCAAAGGAGGAGTCGCATTTTGAGAGGCAGGAACAGCTGGAGAATAGGTCTGATCGCAGCAGTGCTGATTGCTGCTGGGGTTTTCTTGTATTTGTCCCCGTTTAACCTTGGTCTAGATCTTAAGGGTGGCGTGCATGTAGTACTTGAAGCCGACGAGTCGGCTGCCGCAGTAACCAGTGAGGGCATGGCCGGGGTCGTTTCCATTATTGAACGAAGGATCAATGCTTTGGGAGTATCGGAACCTCTGATTCAAAGGCAGGGACCACGTAGAGTGATAGTGGAGCTGCCGGGCATACATGACCAGCAGCAGGCTATTGAAACAGTGGGTGCCACAGCTTTGCTGGAGTTTAAGGATCCCGACGGAAACACAGCCTTAGATGGTTCTTATCTAAAGAAGGTTCAACTTGGTGTTGACCGTTTTGGCCAGCCCGCCATTGATCTGGAATTTGATGGAGAAGGTGCTCGGTTATTTGCCCAGCTCACCACCCGTTTCCAGGGACAAGCTACCACAATTATGCTAGATGGTGAAGAGCTGCAGACTGTTATGATTCGGGAACCGATTCTAGAAGGAAGGGCTCAGATTACAGGTGCCATGACCATGGACGAGGCGCGCCATATGGTGATTTTGCTGCAGGAAGGGGCCCTGCCTGTACCGATGAATATTATGGAAATCCGAAATATTGGTCCGACCTTAGGTCAAGACTCAATTGACAGGAGTTTCCGAGCCGGCGCTATTGGTGCCATTTTAGTCCTGATCTATATGGCATTTTCCTACAAGCTGCCTGGTCTGGTTGCTGATCTTGCTTTGTTGATTTACATTATCATCGTCCTAGGCATATTGTCAGCCATTGACGCTGTTCTCACCCTGCCTGGCATTGCGGGCATTATATTGTCAGTAGGCATGGCTGTAGATGCCAATGTGCTGATTTTTGAGAGAATTAAAGAGGAGCTGATTGAGGGAAAACGCTTGCGTTCGGCCATTAGAGCAGGCTTCAGCCGTGCCTTTACCACGATCCTTGACTCAAATCTAACTACACTAATCACTGCAGCTGTCCTGTTCGTAGCGGGTACCGGCGGAGTCAGGGGGTTTGCTGTCACGCTAGGTGTCGGCATTCTGGTCAGTATGTTTACAGCGGTTTTTGTTACCCGCCTGCTTCTGGAAATCGTGGTTGACCGCCGCCCCGACATTATAGCCAAGCACTTCAGTATGGGGGGGTTTAGAAGATCATGAACTTCGTACGCTACCGAAAACCTGCATTCATTTTCTCGGCGGTGATGGTTGCACTTTCAATCATTAGCTTGCTTTATCCTGGCTTGAACCTCGGTGTTGACTTTACTGGAGGCACCCTCTTGGAACGGCGAACTGAACAGAATGTAACTACTGAACAGGTGCGCAGGATTCTCGATGACGCCATACCAGAGGTGGATCTGTCTGGGGCAGTTGTGCAGCTTCTGGATCAACCAAACGAATTCATGGTTCGTACCAGACCCCTGGACAACGCGGAAATTATTCGCATAGACCAAGCTTTTGCAGGCTATTTTGGTTCTCTCGTCGAACTGAAGACTGATGTTGTAGGTCCTGTTATCGGCAAAGAGCTGGTACGCAATGCCATTATTGCCATTGCGGTCTCTGCTCTAGGAATTTTGGCTTATATATCTTGGCGGTTTGAGTATCGTTTTGCGGCAGTAGCGGTAGTCTGTCTCTTGCATGATGTGTTGATTGTCCTGGGCTTTTTTGCACTCATGGGACGGGAAGTCAACAGCCCCTTTGTAGCCGCTGTCTTGACTGTGTTGGGTTATTCCATTAACAATACGATCGTTGTCTTTGATCGCATTCGTGAAAGCATGCGGTTGAAGAAGAAACAAGGTTACGAAGTTCTGGTTAACAGCAGTCTAAACCAGACTCTCGCTCGCTCAATAAATACAAGCATTACAACGCTGCTTGTGATTGTTATGTTAGTCATCTTTGGGGGAAGTGCGATTGGGGACTTTGCCATGGCACTCTTGATAGGAGTCTTGTTTGGCACCTATTCTTCACTCTTTGTTGCAGGTCCGCTGTGGATGACTTGGATGGAGCGGAAAAAAGTGCGGTAGAAAGAATACTGGCGCAGTTCACTTTGGAACTTGCGCCAGTATTTTAGTCTGTTTCATCTTGATAGTACTCTGGTTTTGGAATGAATATATAGGGGATGTTGCGGTAGAGTTGGCGAAAATCCAAGCCGTATCCCACCAAGAAAGCGTTAGGTACTTCAAACCCGACATAATCCACGGGAATTTCTACTTTGCGGTTGGACGGTTTGTTTAACAGGGTACAGATGCGCAGTGAAGCCGGATTTCGACTGCGCAGATTGTTCAGGAGATAGCTTAAGGTCAATCCTGTATCAATAATGTCCTCCACGATGATCACATGTTTACCCTCGATACTTTCTTCGAGGTCTTTTGTAATGCGTACGACACCGGAAGACTGGGTAGCATCTCCGTAACTGGAAACCGACATAAAATCGTAAGTTACTGGCGAGGTAATGTGTTTAGCTAAGTCGCATAGAAACATCAGTCCGCCCTTAAGAATGCAAATCAGTGCAATCTGCTTGTCCCCATAATCCCTGGAGATAGCTTGTCCAAGCTCTTGTACCCGAGTTTGAATGTCCTCTTCTGCAATCAAAATCTGTTCAACTATATCCACATTCTCACACCCCTCATTTTTTTAAATACTACTACTTCTGCAAAAAAAGATCAAGGGTCTCAGTCTGTATCTGCGACTGGGCAGGAAGTTCGCCAGAGATCGTAGAATGAACAGGGATGGAGGCAGTGTTATGGGCTGGAAAAGAAAACGCCAGAAATGGGTTCTTCAGGGACATGACAGACGCTTTGCGGCAGAGTTAGCTGACGCGCTGGGCATTAGGCCTGTTGTGGCCCAGATTCTGATTAATAGGGGTATCAACACAATTGAAGCAGGACGCGAATTTTTTGCCTGTGATCTAAGTGTGTTGCCTGACCCTTTTTTGATGTTAGGTATGGATAAGGCTGTTGC
>JAAYOM010000115.1 GCA_012520315.1 Bacillota bacterium
CATTTTCACTATTGCCGCCACTTCCATCGCCGCAGGACCAACCATGCTTCCTGCAACCACTACAGCCCCGGTGGAGTCAACAGTACCGCCAATCCAGGCCCCGGCAACTGTTTCACTCAGACCCATCCAATTGATTAAAATGGGCATGCCCAGCATCATGATGACGGTAACAATCAGCGAGACCGAAATGGCAGCGCTGATTTCTTCTTTCTTAGCCTTGACCGCGGCTCCTGTGGCAATGGCAGCTGAAACACCGCACACCGAAGTGCAGGTGGCCACGGTGGCCACAAGGGCCTTGCTCTTCATTTTCAGCACCCTTGTTCCATAGAGATACATAAATATAAGCAGAATCGGAGGAACCAGCCAGCCTACTCCCAGTCCCCGCAGACCGAGTTCCAGCACCCTGGTGAAAAGAATCTCCGCCCCCAGCAGTACCAGGCCGGTCTTAATGAAAAGCTCCGTGCGGAGGGCCGGAACAATCCAGGCCGGTTTTTTCCACAGGTTGCTGATCAGCATGCCCAGTACTATGGCCCAGATAACATCGCTGAAACCATAGTGGGCCAAGGTGCTGTGATTCCCTATCAGAAATGACAGCAAAGCTAGGAGGAAAACGGCAGGAAAGGCTTTTAAGTACCTCCCCACGTTCTCGCCCATGATTCCAAGTGCCAGGCCTGTCAAAGCTGCCAGTCCCACACCCCATAGCAAAATAGGTACAATCAAGTCCATTGGCAGCGCATTCTGCCACACCGTCCACTTGGGCAGCTTCGGTATGAAACGTATCAAACCGAGGGCTGCCCCGCCAATGAAAAACACCCCTAACCAGTTCGCCCACCAATCCTCTTTTTTAAAAAGAGCAAGCATAGTACAGACCTCCTAGTACTTGAATACTACAACAGTCCATACTATGCTTTGCGATAAAAGTGGTTCCTCAGCTATGCAATCAGCCAACATTCTTCAGGCGCGGATCCAAAGCATCCCTCAGTCCATCGCCTACGAGATTTAAGCACATCACAGTGGTAAAAATGGCAAGTCCCGGGATAGTAACAGCCCAGTGTGAGACTCGAATAAAGGGACGGGCATTGGCAATCATGCTGCCCCATTCCGGCGTCGGCGGCTGTGCGCCCATACCCAGAAAACTTAGGCCCGCAGCAGATAAAATGGCACCTGCCATGCTTAGGGTAGTCATGACAATAATTGGGCTTAGCGAATTAGGCAGGATATGGGTCAGGAGAATACGGCGATCCTTTGCACCGAGGGACTTGGCGGCATTCACATAGTCCAGCTCCCGGGTGGAGATCACCGCAGAGCGCATCATCCGTGCAAAGGAGGGAATATACGAGACGCCAATGGCTAAGATCACATTCTGTAAACCGGGCCCGAGGGCCGCCACAATGGACAAGGCCAGCAGAAAGCCTGGCAAAGCCATGAGGACATCAACAAAGCGCATGATCACATTATCCAAGATCCCGCCATAGTAACCTGCCAGAAGACCCAAAGTGCAGCCTATGATTAGCGCCAAACCAATGGAGAAAAAGCCTACTTGCAGCGAGAGTCGGGCCCCATAGATTACCCTGGCATAAATATCCCGCCCAAATTGATCCGTGCCGAAGATATGGTCTTTAGACGGTGCCTGGAGGCGATTGCGCATGTTCTGCCGATGGGGTTCGTGCTTCGTTACGTAGGGCGCGAAAGCAGCCATCAAGATAATGACAGTCAAGATAATAGCGCCTACTACGGCCCGGCGATTGCGCCTCCATTGCTTAAAAATTCTGGCGAAATGGCTTTGGGACTTGGCTGCTTTATCTGTCATCAAACCGCCTCCTTTCTATTCATAGTTCGATTGCAAACGAGGATCTAAAAATCCATACAGTAAATCTACAGCCAGGTTAACCAAGGCATAAGTCAGGGCAAAAGTCATAATTGTTCCCTGAACAAGGGGGAAATCCTTGTTGTTGATAGCTTCCACCAGCATGCGACCAATGCCCGGCCAGGCAAAGATTGTCTCCGTCAGAACCGCACCGCTCATCAGCCCGCCAAATTGGAGCCCGATCATGGTCACAACCGGAATCAGTGCATTGCGCAAGGCATGCCTGTAGACAACGAATAGGCGCCTCAGGCCTTTCGCCCTTGCTGTGCGCACATAGTCCTGCTGCAGAACATCAAGCATGGCGGAGCGGGTAAGCCGGGCAATACTGGCTGTAGCTCCAGTACCCAGTGTGATCGCTGGCAGAACCAGGTACTGCCATCCGCCCATCCGGCCCGATGAGGGAAGCCACTTTAGGGTAACGGAGAAGACTAAAATCAGCATGATCCCCTGCCAAAAGGCAGGCATGCCCACACCAGTTAGCGCTCCCACCATGGCAACATTGTCGAACATAGAATTTGGCCGGCTGGCTGATAAAACGCCAACAGGCACACCGATTAACACTGCGATAACTACAGCTGCAACCGCCAGTTCAGCTGTGGCCGGCAGACGTCCCAAAATCTCAGCACTTACTGCCTTGTTGGATCGCAATGAACGACCTAAGTCCAATTTGACGGCATCTTTTAACCAATTTAGATATTGCACATACCAAGGTTTATTTAAACCCATTGACTCACGCAGGGCCTCCAGCTGATGGGCGGGAGCGCCCTCCCCCAGCATTAGTTGGGCTGGGTCACCTGGTGTAAGGTGCATGAGTAGGAAAACAAAAAGAGAAATCCCGATTATTACGGGAATCAGACTAAGCAAGCGCCTGATGATATAACGCCACACAAGCAAACCACCTTTCCTTGATCCAACCCTGCTTGCGGAGTGGGGAAAGCCTTACGCCTTCCCCTATTTCTTGTTGCCTAGAGCTACTTCTTATACACAGTGGAGAGGTCATGGTGACCTGCAGGGTGGGCCACAAAACCTTCCACATTATCCCGCATGCCATTAACTTCCATAGTTGCGATCAAGAAGGCCCAGGGAGCTTCTTCTACGATTAATTCCTGTGCTTCTGCATAAATAGCCGCACGCTTCTCAGGATCAGCTTCCAGGCGGCCCAGTTCAAGCAATTCATCAACTCGCTCATTAGCGTAGAAGGAACGGTTGCCCGGATCGCCAAACTGACTGCTGTGGAAGAGTGCATACAGACCATAGTCTGGATCGGCAGTTACCGTAACCCAGCCTAGAATGAACATGTCATGCTTGCCATTGCCTGTTTCCTCCAGATAGGTGGACCAGGGTACAGTCAGCACTTCCACATCAATGCCAACCTCAGCTAAGTCCGCTTGGAACATTTCCGCAATCTGCATCCGTTGAGCATTGTCGTTGGTCCAGAGGGTGGTTGAAAAACCATCAGGATAGCCTGCTTCGGCTAAGAGCTCTTTGGCCTTCTCCGGATTGTACTCGTAGCCTTCCATCTCCAGCGCCCCCCAAACCAGTGGAGGCAGTGGACCGCCGGCAGGGGAAGCCTGTCCTGTGTAGATATAATCCACCACAGCCTCAACATCAAGGGCGTGATTAATTGCTTGACGAACCCGTACATCGTCAAAGGGTGCCTTTTCAACGTTAAAGCCAATATAACTTGTGGAGAGCGTCTCATATTTATCCAGAACCAGACCTGGAGTTCCAGATAGACGGAGCTCGTCCATGGGATCGATATTATAAGCAATATCTACACCGCCGGTTTCAAGTTCAATGGCCCTAACGGTGTTTTCAGGAATGCCGCGGATGACAAGTCTCCCGGCCTTGGCCGGTTCTCCCCAGTATTCTTCATTGCGGATCAGGGTTACGTGGGATCCTGCTACCCAGTCTTCAAACACGAAGGGGCCTGTCCCCACAGCCACTTGCGAACCGAAGTCATCTCCCGCTTCCTCCACCGAACGGCGATTCACAATGGCATTAGATGGATGGGCCAGGTGAGCGAGGATCGGAGCAAAGGGTTCAGACAGGACAATTTTTACTGTGTAAGCATCAACGACTACTACTTCTTCCACAGAGTCCAGCAAGAACGCCGCAGGAGACGGCAGCTCTTTAATCCGCTCAAAGGAGTACTTTACATCTGCAGCGGTGAAGGGATCTCCGTTATGGAACCTTACATTATCCTGCAGCTTAAACTCCCAGGTAACTTCATCAAGCTGCCTCCAGCTCTTGGCCAAACCTGGCACGATTTCTAGGTCGTAACCGTGATTAACCAATGTTTCAAAAATCTGCACACGTACACGGGCTGAAGGCTGATCGTTTTCCCCATGGGGATCTAAAGAAACTGGATCAGCGCCCTGGGCCACTGTCAAGGTCTGGGCCCCAGCGGCGCCAGCTCCGGCAACAGCCACGGCCACAACCAGGAACACGACCAATAAGGACTTTCTCAACATCTAATTTCCTCCCTTTATCTCATCCCTTCCGAATCGATTAAAGTTAAGTCGCTTCACAAGGGGCTTTTGTACATAATACCTGCTCAGAGGGGGTATTGTCACGGGCCAACTTCCACCACAACCTCCACAAGCTTGCAGTTTCTCCTAGATCTGCCAGGCTTCCAAGAAAATCCTTGAGAAAAAAACACTTCCTAACTGGAGAAAGTGCCAAGGGTTTGGCCGGTAATAGCAAAAGTAGGTAATCTATGTCCCCGGGGCATTGACAGCCCCTCTGCCATGTCATAAAGTTACAATTGTAGGGTTCTGCGAGTTCAAGGAAGGGAGAGAGATCCATGGAAAAGGCAAGGCGCTCATGCCAAACTATACTCGTTGTTTTGCTTTTTCTGTTACTTTTTCCCAAGTCCCTAGGCGATCTGGCGCTGCCCTCCGATCTTTACACCGACCATGGCGGCCGCCTTGTTGCTCTGCCGCCTGTTATTCAGAAGGTGTACGCTACAACGGAGAGGGGTACTTTTCTCCTCTACGCCCTCGAACCAGACTCGATCATCGGTTGGAACCGAGGCTTAAGCCCGGAGATGGAATTTGCCGTCCAGCCCAACTATTGGAGCCTTCCTACTGTCGGCAGCTGGGACAGGGACCACCAAACCTTGCAGACTGAGACCGTGTTAGCACAAAAGCCTGATCTGGTCATCCACTTTGCACCAGTTGACCAGGCTAACATGGCCTTGGTCGACGAAATACAAGAGCTTTTGGGCATTCCCGCAATTCTTCTGGAAAACAGCATCAAGGTTTTGCCCGATGTCTTGCGCTTAGTAGGACAAATCCTAGGGCGAGAAGTTCGGGGACAGGCCTTGGCGACCTTTGTAGAAAACCATCTGGCCCAATTCGCAAGTTTCCAAAGACTCCAGATTGGCTATGCCCCCATACCGGTGCACATCGTTTCCCCGGCTGAACCAGGGCATTTTGACGAACTCCTGGAGCTGGCAGGCATGGTTGAGATGCCTGTTTGGCATAACCAGCCGCCCCTGCCTGATTTTGTCTTGATTATGCCCCATTCGGTGTTTGATCCCTATGGCGAGATAGAAAAGGATGGTCATCGGCGCATTCACCAAGTCCCAAGTTTTCCGTGCAACTGGCTCGAGCCGGGATCGCTTTTTAGCCTCCTGGGGCTCGAGTGGCTGCACACCATAGCCTACCCCGCATATGACAACGACCTGGCGGGAACGTATAAAGCCTTTATGGAGGTCTTCTTTCAGCTGCATATTACACCTGAACTCCTAGACTGGACTCTGCGGCGGAGCGGAATATCGTACTAAGGGAGGCAGAACATACCTTTGCCTTTACCCCCGCTCAGATCCATAATGGGGATGGAGGTGTTAGAATGAAAAGATTTTCTTTTGCAATTATGTTTGTCTTACTGCTCAGTCTGGCCGTGACTGCCAGTGTCGGTGCCGCTGAACCAAAATATCATACCATCATTACCGGCGACACCCTGCACAAGTTGGCCCGCAAGTATGAGACAACTGTTGTCGAGATTCTCGATTTTAACCCGGGAATTACACCGGACAAGCTGGTTGTCGGGCAGAAACTGCTGGTGCCTGTAGAGCCTCTTTGGAGCTATCATGTGGTGCAGCCTGGCGATAACGCCGCTTCTCTGGCAGCTGCCTACCAGGTTCCCGTCGAGATGCTGCGGGCAGCCAATGGCCTGAACCATGACAAGCTGACCGTAGGGGAAACAATTCGGGTTCCGATCCATTACTACCTGGGTGACTCCCAACCTGAACAGGTGATGCATACTGTCGAAATCGGCGATTCCCTCTACAAAATTGCCAAGCAGTACACAGTATCCTTGGCAGAGTTGATCGAGTGGAATGACATTGCGGATATTGACAACATCCTGGCAGGCCAAACACTTATCGTTGGCTAATGAATTTGGGATCCTTGAAAAAGGATCCCTTTCTACATATTCGGACAGATCCATGACTCCTAGTTCGAACTGTCTAGTGGAATGGATCAAACGGAGGTCGAAAAAATGAAACGCATAGCCTTACTCCTCTCCCTTGTGTTTTTTACGCTCATGGCAGCAAGTAATGTGCAAGCAAATGAATTCAGCCGCACTTTTCTTTTGGAGGCCAATGCCCGTTATGAAGTGAGTGTACGCATCAGGACTGACCTGCAGGATGCACCTACTCTAGCGTCAGTCTACCTCCACAACGAACATGGGCAGTACCTGCGCTCAACCCAGTTGAGCAGAAGTCTGGCCGGGCCTAATCAATGGCAGCAGATCTCAACTATAGTCACTGCCCCTCCAGGCGCCACCCGAGCAACTGTAGTCTTCACCGCATCGGAAGGTGTAGAAATGGAGTGGGATGACTTTAACATTCGCCGGGTGGAACTAGATCTCGAAGACGAAGAGCTGATTCGGCAAGGTCTGGTCTATACCGGACTGATCGTGGATGCCCGGGGACTGAACCTGCAAAGGGGTATGAGCCCAAAGGTCTACTCTGAATCTGGTCAATTGGTTTACGCTGGTGTTGCGGTTTCCTACGGCTTCCTGCAGGAGGCAGGAGTGGCTTCTTACGGTCAGGAGCTCAGTCCCGAATTGCTCAAGCGCATCCAGCCAGAGGGCACCGTCAAAGTCTCTCCCCTTGTAGTTAAGGCCCTAAGTAGAGAAGGTACCACAGAGACCAGCGTTACCATCAGCGATGATGATGCTAAGGCCATCTTGGCTGCTTTGGATGTCTATGACTTTCTTGCCCATTATTCTGTTGTGTTTCTCATTGACTAACGCCTGTTTTCGTAAAATTGCACACATTTGATCGAGGGCGCGTCCCTCGATCTATTTGATCGAGGGACAAGCCCTCGATTTTTTGTTGACAAGAACTGGGCCCTTGCTTATACTATAATTAAACACATGAACAGATGTTCATATATAGTAGAGAGGGGCGCCGGCATGACTGAAAAGAGTCCTTGCTGTGATGTAACCGTAATTCATGCAGCGCTGGTAGACAAAATCAGGGGAACTATGCCTCCCGAAGAGGAACTCTTTAATCTGGCAGAGTTTTTTAAGGTTTTTGGCGATACGACCAGAATTCGCATCCTCTATGCCCTGTTTCAGTCGGAAATGTGTGTATGCGATATCGCTCACCTTTTAGGTATGACCCAGTCGGCGATTTCCCATCAGCTGAGGGTGTTAAAAAATGCCAAACTTGTGCGTTACCGCAAGGAAGGAAGAGTTGTATACTACTCCCTAGATGATGAACATATTAAGGCAATTTTCGACCAAGGATACCAACACATAAAGGAGCAACAGGAGAATTGAGGTGACACCATGCGAGTAGTGTACAATTTGGAGGGCTTAGCCTGTGCCAGCTGCGCTGCTAAAATTGAAGCGGCAGCCAGTAAACTGGAGCACGTGGAAAGTGCGGTAGTTGACTTTTCCTCCAGCCGCATTTTCCTCGATACTGATCAAACAGATAGCGGCGCGCTAAAAACAGCTCTGCAAGAAACAGTAGCCAGCTTTGAACCGGATGTCATTGTAACTGACCACCTGACAAAAATCGAAAAACCAACGCTGTTTACAAGCCGGAACGCCAGTTTTTTCTTAGGTGTTATTTTCTTTGCCCTGGCCCTTGCAGCGCCCGGGGGTGCCAAGCCAGTACTGTTTGTTCTCGCCTACGCCCTGTCAGGCTGGGAAGTGATTTCTCAAGCCCTGCGCAGAATCGGAAGAGGCGAGATCTTTGACGAAAACTTTTTGATGACAATTGCCACCCTTGGTGCCCTGGCCATTCGTGAGTTTCCCGAAGCTGCCTCTGTAATGATTTTTTACCGTACCGGTGAATTCTTGCAGAGTCTTGCGGTAGACCGGTCTCGCCGCTCGATCTCGGCCCTCATTGCAATTAGGCCAGAGCGGGCTCGGCGCAAGACCCAGGACTCAACTGTGGAAATTCCCGTGGAAGAGGTGCAAATTGGCGATCTGCTTCTGGTCTATCCAGGTGAGCGTATTCCGGTAGATGGCAAAGTAGTGCAGGGTTCTTCGGCACTGGACACCTCTGCCCTCACTGGGGAGAGTTTGCCTCGGGAAATTTCAGAGAGTGATGAGGTATTAGCAGGTTCGATCAACCTGCAAGGTCTGCTAACTATTGAGGCCAGTAAATTGGCAGGTGATTCTGCTGTCAGCCGCATACTGGACTTGGTGGAAAACGCTACCGCCAACAAAGCTCCGACCGAGGACTTTATCACAACTTTTGCCCGGTATTATACTCCGGCGGTGGTCGGCATCGCAGCTGTGATTGCGATTATTCCCCCCCTCCTTCTAGGCGGCGTCTTCGCCGACTGGTTCTACAGATCACTGGTGTTTTTGGTGGCCTCCTGCCCCTGCGCCCTGGTGGTTTCCATTCCCCTTGGCTTCTTCGGGGGCATTGGCAGAGCTAGCAGACAGGGGGTTTTGGTCAAAGGGAGCAACTATCTCCAGGCCCTTAATAATGCTGATACGATTGTTGTTGACAAGACGGGCACCCTAACCTCAGGTCGTTTCTCGATCCAGCAGGTGACGGCGGCAGAGGGTTTTAGCCAGGCAGAGGTTTTGGAGCTGGCTGCCCAAGCAGAAAGCGCTTCTTCACACCCTATCGCCCGCTCGATCGTCAGGGCCTATGCAGGAACAATTGATCATGGAGAAATTGCTGAACTCGAAGAGTTTTCTGGTTTCGGAGTCAAAGCCCGCTGGCAAGATGCAGAAATCCTTGTGGGCAGCAGGCATCTGCTCCAGCGCTTCGGGGTTGGGATACCTCAGCACCGGGGCCAGGCGGGAGTATACGTGGCTAAAAACGGCATCTATGCCGGAACAATTATCCTTGCTGACCAGCCTAAGCCCGGGGCCAAGCAGGCTGTGGGCCGCCTGCAGGCTATGGGGACCAAGCTGATTATGCTCACAGGCGACTCATCTGCAGCCGCCGGCCAAGTGGGCCAAGAATTGGGCATTGACCAGATCCACGCCGAGCTCCTCCCCCATGAAAAGGTAGCAGAACTGGAACGAATTATCGCTAACAAGCAAGGAAAAGGTAAGGTTGTCTTTGTAGGTGACGGCATTAATGACGCCCCTGCCCTGGCACGGGCCGATGTTGGGGTTGCGATGGGGGCTTTCGGTTCAGAAGCAGCGGTTGCAACCGCTGATGTGGTCTTGATGAACGACGATCCAGCCAGCATTGTTGAGGCTATAGATACCGCCAGATACACTAACTGCATTGTCTGGCAGAACATTGCCCTGTCCTTTGCAGTGAAACTTGTGGTATTGATCCTTGGCGCTTTAGGCATGGCCAGCCTCTGGGAGGCCGTCTTTGCTGATGTAGGGGTAACAATTCTGGCAGTATTGAATTCCACCCGCATCATTGCCCCAAAAAGAAACAGGCCCGCACGAAATGTATAGCAACAAAAATAAGGAAGTGACCGCTATGCAACGAAAAGTTCGGCTTGTAACGGTTTTGCTGGTTGTCCTGCTTTTGGCTGCTTTTTCTGCCCAGGCTGATGACTCAGACTCATTTACCATTAAGGTCCAGGCACAGGGAATAGTCTACGTCTCCCCAACTAAAGCCCAGATGTGGGTGGGAGCCAAGACAGACGGAGATACTGCTGAAGAGGCTTTGACCATGAGCAATGAAGTGATGGCAGAAATCATCGCGATTGTGGGGAAATATACTGAACCCGACCTGGTTAGAACCTCCGAGTTTAATATGTATCAGAAGGAACGCTGGGACGATCTTACCGGACAGTCTGTCCCTGAAGGTTTCACCTTGCGGCATGTGTTCGAAGTACAGATTCTCGATTTAAAGAAAGTAGCGCCATTTCTAGACGAAGTTACTCAGGCGGGCGCCAATATCATCTACGGCCTGCAATACGGAGTGCAGGACAATCGCACCCCCCGGGAAGAAGCTTACAAACGGGCCCTGGAAGAGGCCTGGTGGAAGGCGAGGCTGATTGCAGAAGACAACGGCGCCAGAGATCTGATCCTGGAAGATGTGGAAGAAGGCTACTACTACGCCTCCTCCTACGAAATTGAGGGGATCAGCATGACTGGTGGCCAATTGGACTCCTACATGCCTGGCCAACTCCAAATTTCCGCTTCGCTGCAGGCTACCTTCAAAGCGGAGTTGGATGATTAGATCGGAAGGAAGAAATTAGAGAAAGCCCAAGATCCTCCTGATCTTGGGCTTTCTTGGTGTATTCTCCCTGAAAAGGAGGGTTTTTATGTCATCTACACGCATTGGAGTGATCTCCGATACCCATGGTTTATTGCGCAGCCAGGCTAGGGAAATACTTCAGGGATGCGACCGCATTATCCACGCAGGCGATCTTGATAATCCCTCGATCCTATCAGAGCTGGAGCAACTTGGCCCCACGACCGCTGTCAGGGGAAATATGGACCGGGGCCCTTGGGCCGACCGCTTGAAGATTACGGAGCGGCTTCAAGTGGCCAAATGGTCCATTTTGGTTGTCCATAATGTCGAGGACCTGCCTAAGAACGAGGGCGATACTGACATAGTGATCTTTGGCCACTCCCACAGATTCCTGCAGAAAAAGCGAAACGGCATCTTGTTTCTGAACCCGGGAAGTGCCGGGCTTAAGCGCTTTATAATTCCAATCAGCATGGCCGTCTTAACGCTAGGCGAAGAGGCCGCCATCGAGCGCATTGTGCTGGATTCAAAAAACTGAGTGAAACTCCGTCCAAGGCTTAACTTTAGGCGGAGAGGCAGTAAAGACCACCTCTTCCTTGGCCGTAGGATGGACAAAGGCAATACGCTCTGCCCACAGGGCAATTTGCTCCCTTGCATCAGTCTTAGATCCATAGCGTTTGTCCCCGGCTAAGGGATGGCCGGATTCAGCCATTTGCACGCGGATCTGGTGTGAACGGCCCGTTACGAGGTTAATTCGCACCAGGCTGTGGGACCGACTCATATCAACTACGCAAAAGTCCAATCTACACTCCTGGGCACCGACAGTGCCTGGTTTTACCACCTTAACCAGGTTTTTTCTGTGATCCTTGAGGAGATAATTGTGCAGACTGCCTGAGATTGGCTCAGGATGCCCTTCTACTACAGCCAAATAACCGCGGCCGAACTTACGCTGCCGAATCTGTTCCGAGAGGCGTCCGGCCGCTTTAGAGGTCTTGGCAAAGACCATCACTCCCCCTACCGGCCGATCAAGCCGGTGTACCAAACCAAGGTAGACATTGCCCGGCTTTTCATACTTTTCCTTCAAGTACCCCTTCATCAGCGTCAAAAGGTCTGGATCGCCGGTAATGTCCCCTTGCGACAGGAGATTTGGCGGTTTCACCACTACCAAAAGATGATTATCTTCGTATAATATCTGAATGTTCATATCGGCTCCCTCAAAACCTTTTGCGGGCAGCTAACGGCATGCGCCGATCTTGGCCTAAAAGAGGCGTTGTCACCCGCAGGATTAACGCCGCCTGCCTGCGCTTATAGTCATTATTATCGATGGTGCGCATCACCCAGTGCACAGTCTCTTCGGCATAGCCTTGGGCGATAATTTGCTTCGCGCCCAAACCTTCATCAAGATACAGCTTAATTATTCCATCTAGAATATCATAGGGAGGCAGGCTCTCGTCATCACGCTGATCGGGCCTAAGCTCCGCCGAAGGTGGTTTTTCAATGGTGTTCCAAGGGATAATCTCCCGTTCCCGGTTGATATAATAGGCGAGCTGATAGACCTGGGTCTTGTAACAGTCCGCAAGCGGTGCCAAACCGCCGCTCATATCGCCATACAAGGTACAATAGCCCACCGCCAGTTCACTCTTATTGCTATTGGTCAAAACCAAGCCCCCGAACTTATTGGAAACTGCCATCAACTGATTGCCCCGCAGGCGGGCCTGAATATTTTCCTCAGCCACATTCATTTCTGTACCGTCAAAGAGCTCCTGCAAAGAAGCCAAAGCAGCCTCATAAAGCTCTGTTATGGGGAGCACATCAAACTTTATCCCTAAGTTTTCGGCAAGGGCCTTAGCATCCTCCACGCTGCTCGGCGAAGAAAAGGGACCTGGCTGGGTGATGCCCCAGATATTCTCCTGGCCAAGGGCTTCTGCGGCAATAACGGCAGACACTGCAGAGTCCAGCCCGCCGGAAAGTCCAATAATTGCCCTTTGCATCCCGCTCTTGCGCACATAATCCTTAACCCCAAGCACCAGAGCCTGAAAAGTCTCTGCCGTCTCGTCACTAGGTTCCAGTTCAACTGTTTTCCCAGCTTGATTAAGTTCAACTAAGCAGCCCACGGCCTGAAACTTGGGGAGCAGTGCCTTAAGTTCACCTGATTCACTCAGCACAGCGCTAGAGCCGGCAAAAATAAAGCCATCATTCCCTCCTACCTGGGAAACACTGACAATGGGTGTTCCAACATCCCTTGCCAAAGCAGCCAGATGCTCCAACCGCCCATTATCTTCCCCAGCTCTAAAAGGAATGGCTGCAAGATTAATGATCACATCGGCGCCTGCATTCCTCAACTCAGCCGCCTGCTTGGGGTCAAGCTCAAGCCCTAAACTCATTCCCACTTTATATTGCCCGATCTGAACGGTCGTAGACTCCGCGCCCGGGCAAAAGTAGGCTGTTTCATCAAAGGCCCTAAATCTGCTCAGTCTTTGTTTGCGATGAATGCCAAGAACCGTTCCATCTTTAATAACAAGCGCGGCGTTATACAGCCTATCCCCTTCCAGCCAGGGTGCTCCCAGCAGGATGGCTGTTTCCGGAATAGCCGTAGTGAACTCCCGAATCTCCTCGATACTCTCCTGCACTTTGTGGAAGAAGTCTTGCCTGAAAAGGAGATCCTGCGGCGGATACCCTGTCAGAAAAAGCTCAGGAAAGGCAAGGAGGTCCGCTTTAGAATTGGCCAGAGCAGCTTGGCGCAGAACTTCCAGATTGCCCTGCAGATCACCCACCATCGGATTGGCTTGCCCTAAGTAAACTCGCATAACTCACTCACCTCTCTGGCTGGGGTGTTCTGCCATCTACCATATTCACTGCATCGAATTCTGCCGCATCCAAACTGGCAAATTCTCGCCATAAGAACCAAAGTGTAATAACTGTGGCAGCGGCATCAGCAAATGGATAGGCTAAAAAGACACCCCTCAGACCTAGAAAACGAGGCAGGATCAAAAGCAGGGGGATGATCAAAAGCACTCGCCTGCTCAGTGACAGGAAAGCTGACTGCTTAGGCTTGCCGAGGGCCTGGAAGAAGTTTGCTCCCACAATTTGCAGGCCGATTATGGGGAAGGTCACCATGACAATTCTCATGGCCTGCACTGCAAGGTTCATAAGCTCTGCATCATGTCTGCCAAACAGGGATGCCAGCTGCCACGGGATGAACCTTGTGGCCAAAAACCCAAGGGTGGACAAAATAGTAGCCCCTGCAGCCGCGTATAGAAACGCCTGCTTAACCCGTTCGTACTTGACTGCACCATAGTTAAAGCCGATGATGGGCTGGGATCCCTGATTGATGCCGAAAATAGGCATTAAGAATATCGTGTTTACGCTGAACACAATGCCCATGGCAGAAATCGCTAGATCCCCTCCATAAGTAGCCAAACTCTGATTCAAAATCAAGTTTTGCAGACTCCCGGCCAGCTGCATGGCAAAGGGTGCAAAGCCAATGGAGATGATCTGCAGAACATAGGACCACTTAATCCTGTGAATCCTCCGCAGATCCAGTTTCAGCTGGCTCTTACCCCGCAGGAAGAAGGAGAGAACCCATATAGAGGAGACAAAGTGGGACAGCACAGTGGCAAAGGCCGCCCCAGCCACTCCCCAGCCAAGGAGATAGATAAAGATCGGATCTAGAACAATATTGGTAATAGCCCCAATCAACATGGTAGCCATAGCAATTTTGGGATTGCCCTGGGCCCGAATCATGTGATTAAGGCCAAAACTAACCGCCTGAAAAATCGTTCCATAGATAATTATGCCTAAATAGTCCCGGGCATAGGGTAAAACAGCCTCACTTGCCCCCAGCAGATGGACGAGGGGGTCCAGGAAAGCGATCCCCAAGACAGTGAACACCAAGGAGAACAGCACCAGCATGCCTACGGCATTGCCCATGATCTGCTCCGCCTCTGCCTGGCGATTTTCTCCGAAACGAATTGAGATTAGGGCAGTTGCACCCAGACCAATCAGCATGGAAAAGGCCATCTGCACCAGCATTACCGGGAAAGACACAGTCAGTCCAGCCAAGCCTAAGGCGCCGACCCCGTTGCCGACAAAAATCCGGTCTACTACGTTGTACAGGGCTTGTACGAGCATACCCACAATAGCGGGCACAGAGAATCTAACCAACAAGGGCAAGACTCTTTCTTGCCCCAAACGTTCTGCACGATCCATATTGTCACCTTTTTCTATCTTGTCACTTGCATTTCAACACTACTCTAGTTCGCGGTGCCTGGCCCCGGCGTTGATGCCCAGTTTCTTAAGACGCCTGACGAGTTCCAGGGTAATGGCAACTGAACGATGCTGCCCACCTGTACAGCCAATGCCAATGGTTAAACGGGCCTTGCCTTCTTTGGCATAATTGGGCAACAAATCCTGAACCAGGCGGGGGAATTTGTCTAAGAAAAGCTGGGTAATGGGGAATTGGAGCACATAATCGGCGACCACCTCTTCTTCTCCGGTCAAGGGGCGCAGATTGTCCACGTAAAAGGGATTGGGAATAAAACGTACATCAAAGACGATGTCTGCGTCGATGGGCGCACCGTATTTGTAACCGAAGGAAAAAACGTCTACCATCAGGGAATCCTGGAGAGGTGAACCTAGATAAATCTCATTAATCCGTCCCCTCAGATCCATGGGACGCAAATCTGTAGTATCAATTACAACATTGGCCATTTCCCGGGCTTCTGCCAAGAGTCGCCGCTCGGCTGAAATGTTCTCTGCGATGCTTTCCGACTTTGACTGGCCTTTGACCAGGGGATGCAGACGCCTGGTCTCACTGAAACGCTTGATTAAAACCGTATCGCTGCAATCCAAAAAAATCAGATGATAGGAATGGCCGCTGCTTTCCAGCCACTCCAAAGAACGCCTTAAGTCAGTAAAGTATTCGCGCACTCGCACGTCAATTGCAATTGCATATTGGCGCTCTTTCGGCCCCTGGCCGTGCAGCTCCAGTAAAGGGCGGAGCAAGGCAGGGGGGAGATTGTCAATACAGAAGAAGTGCAGGTCTTCCAGGGCCTTCATAGCTTGCGTTTTCCCCGCCCCTGATAAACCTGTTATAATCACAAAATCAACACTCTTCAACGCTTTACACCACCCGCAGCAAGAATTCTTTGCACCGCCTGTAGAATTCCGTCTTCATCATTGCTTCCAGTCACAAAGTCCGCTGCTTTTTTCAAACTCGGATGGGCATTGCCCATCGCTATGGAAAAACCGGCCGTCTGCAGCATAGCAAGGTCATTTTCCCCATCGCCAAAGGCCACAATAGAGCTAGAGTCCACAGCCAAAAGCTCGCTGACAATTTCCAAAGCATGTCCTTTACTGGCCCTTTTATCCACTATTTCTAAATAGTTGGGAATCGAGAATTGGGCTGAGACACTTGGCACATCTTGTCCAATCTTGCGCTGGGCCTTGGCGATTTCCTCCTGTTCACCCATGAGCAGGATCTTGTGGACGCTGCGTACTGCCTGAAAATCCACTACTTCAGCCTGCCAGCCTACCATTTTCCCTTCATGAGCAGACCAAGGGTCAGCCTCTTCAACAAACCAGTCAAAATTGGAATAGACATTGACGCTCAGGGCAGCTTCTCTCCCGATTTCCATTATTCTTTGGGCAGCTTCGGCCTCCATAGGCCTGTCGTATAAAACACGCCCTTCCCGTACAATCAAAGCCCCGTTCAGACTAACGTAAAATGGCGCCAAATCAAGCTCTGCACAGATAGGATCAATTGCCCTGGGCGAGCGGGCGCTGGCCAGCATAATAGGGGCACTGAGCTCTCCCCCGTTCAAGAGGGACATAGCCTCCTTGGTGGAAGGCAGAATCTGGTAGTCAGTATTGAGCAAAGTTCCGTCGATATCGAAAACATAGAGTTTAGGTTTAATCATAACAAATCTCCTTAGTGTCCTTCATTCTAATTCCACAACAGTGCCATTCTCCCTGCAAGAAAAATAAACCCCCTTAAAAGGGGGTCATACCAACGTTTTCCTTACCATCTGTCCCAGGAAGGAGTCGGCGGCTGGTAGAGATGTGAATTGTCCTGTAAAGCCAAATTCCTGCTGTATACTAAGATAGTCGGCCCAGGAACTTCATCCTGGTAATAATTCCAGCGGGCATCATCGCTGTATCTATAAACGCTGAAGGAAAAGACGGACGCGTCAGTCCGGGGCTGGGGAGCAAACATCGCAAGCAGCATATAAGGTTCAATTTTTTCAACCCTTCGCTGATCCGGAGCATACCTAAAGCCGCCTTCTACATGGCGAACCTGAATTCGTCCGGTTTCGTCGGGAGCGAGCCCCCGATAATATTCATCAACCATTAAATAGGCATTATGTGTATCTGCTGCAAAAAAACCCAAGTCCACCTTGACGCTAACCTCTGCTCCAGATCTTACTACATAGGCATTGGGACTGAAGATCCCCTGGGTCTGAACATCTACAGTCGCCGTCCGATCCCAGGTGCTGACGTGAACTGCCAGCGGTTCGCCCCTCCAGGCGGAACTTAAGGTAAAGGCTTCAATAAGTACTGTACGGGCCGGCAACACCACTGTACGGTCGAGGAAAAATGGCCTCCAGCGCTGGTCCCAGCCTTCAGAAGCGATGGTCACACTTTTGCGGGATGTGGACTCGTTGGCCAATGCCACCTTCACGATATCCCCTTCCAACCAGGCGATTACAGCCACATCACCTAAGTAACCGTCGCGCAAAGCAGCCAGGCTAGGGGCGCCCACAGTCAGGACCAGCAGCATTATTACTGCAAATGATTGAATCAATGTTCTACGACGCATGCACGTTCCCTCCAATTATCTTTCTGTTACACTTATTCGCCATTTCTCCCCTCGATTTGCCAGTAGTCAAGAAAAAACCTTACCTTAAGGACAGCGATCTGACCATAGCAAGCTGCAGCACCTGTTACCGGCACCGTTCCCGGTCTGAACTCAAGTAGACTTCGAACTGAGAGATGTAAGGGTTCGCGCGGGCCAGCGTAATTTCTAGTCTGATCGCTTTTGCCTGCACCGGCTCCAGGCGGCAAATTCGCTTGTAGCCTATAGTTGTACCTTCATAGCATTTCAACCACTCGCCGCTTTGCCTAAAGTAAAGGGTGAACGCTTCAACGCGCTGGCCAAGCTCAATTTCCTCACCTAACACAACCCGGTCCAGAAGGCGAACTTCCCCTAGATCAAACTCCAGGCACGTCTTAGGCAAAGAGTCTGCAGCTAGATTGTGCCGGAATGTTTCCCTCAGCACCTCGCCTAACTCCAGCAAGCAATTAAGATCATTTTCATGAATAAGTCCCCGCTGATCCGGAGGCACATTTAGCAGAAAGTTTGCATTGCCCCCCACTGAATTATAATAAATCTCCAAAAGTTCTTCTAACGGACGCACCTTATCATCTTCCGAGGCGTGGTAAAACCAGCCTGGCCGAATCGAAGTGTTCACTTCTGCCGGATACCAGACCAGCTCTTCGGCGCCAGCAATCGCTTCTCTGCTGCCCAGATCTTCGTCGGTGGACTTAATGCGGCGGGAAAACTTACCGTCATCAACCTTTTGCGATGCCTCTTGAATGCGCTCTGCCAGCTGGAGTGCTGCTGGAACCACACTCCATTCTGATTCGCGGCAGTGACCGGCCTCGTTGCCGCACCAGCGCACATCAGGACCCACTACAGATATGACCGCCTCCGGCCGCAGCTCCCGAATCAAGGCATAGTACGCCTCCCAATCATATTCCTGCCTCTTGCCGTTTGGACCTTCTCCGCAGGCGCCATCCAGCCAAACGGAAAAGATGGGTCCGTAACCTGTCAAGAGCTCCCGCAGCTGATTCAGGAAGAACTGATTATAGCGGGAGGAGTCGCCGTAAGAAGCTTCATGGCGATCCCAGGGCGAGAGATAGATGCCAAAGGCCAGGCCTTCCTTGGCGCAAGCCTCTGCAGCTTCCTTTACCACATCCCCCCTGCCGCCTTGCCAGGGACTGTTTTTAACACTGTATTCCGTGTAGCGACTGGGCCAGAGACAAAAACCGTCATGATGCTTGCAGGTGAGAATCAGACCCCGCATGCCCGCGTTTTTAAAGGTTTGAGCCCATTGGCCTGCATCTAAAGCTGCGGGATTAAAGAGTCTGGCCGGCGCCTTGCCGTCACCCCATTCCTGATCCGTAAAGGTGTTCATGCCAAAATGGATGAAGCCGTAAAACTCCAGCTTCTGCCAGCGCAGCTGGCGCGCTGATGGTCTAACCTTGAGCGCGGCTGTGATCTTGTCTGACATTGGTATGCTCCTCTGTAAAATGGTATGGTGAAAAGCCTAAAAAAGCGACCCTACTCAAGAGTAGAGTCGCTTGTTCTGTTTGAGAGCAAGCTTACTTGTTATAGCCAAGCAGCTCATCTACATAGGCCTGACCAGCAGCTGCCACTGCGTTAAACGCCTCGGCACCGGTCTTCTCGCCTAGTACAACGGAGTTGTATGCATCGATGACCTCAGAAGAAACGAGGGCCCAGTTCAAGTATTCGCCTTCTTGGGCATACTTGGTCAGGATGTCTGCCAGAACACGGGCGCTCTTGGCATTGGGAGCCCACTCGGAAACCCGTCTGTCTACCCAGCCTTCGGTGGTTGCTCTAATGTCAGGATCCTTAAACAGGAAGTCCACGAGGGCAACCATTGCTTCTGCATCAGCGGTGTTGGACGGAATTACGAAAGTCTCAAACCAGCCGGTATAGAGGGTGTTCTTGCCTTGAGGTCCCTTGGGAAGGGGCAGGATGCCATAGTTCACATCGTGGTCGCCTTTGGCAAATCCATCAATTCTCCAGCCTTCTCCAAAGGCGAGGGCAGCGTTGCCCTGCTCAAAGGGGGCCATACCGCTAACCAGTACCTGGTCTACGTTACGCAATTGGGCGCCGAACTCTACACCTTGGATGATTTTCTCGGAGTTCCAGTTGAACTTGTACTTTCCGTCTTCACCGAGTACATAAATGTTGTCTCCGTTGGTGATAGTCAGGAAAGCCCAGATGTACATGTTGGCAATTCCCCATTGGTCATTGGTTCCATCGTTGTCAAAGTCAACTGTGGTTGCCAGGGCTACTTCACGCATTAAATCCCAGGTCCAGTTGCCGGCCAGATACTCGTCTTCCAGATCAGGCAAGCCTGCGGCTTCGATAATGTCCTTGTTGAACAGCGTGAAATAAGCAGTCCCGGCGTCAGCAAAGCTTGGAAACTCTGCTACGGCATAGCGATCATCGCCAAGCGTAAAGGTTTCGATCGAGGCGCCGGCTACATCCAAAGCTTCACCATAATACTCTTCGTCACCAAATGTATCGGTGATGGAAAGCAGAGCACCTTGGGCTGCCAAAGAGAGGAACCAGGGCGGCTGAGAAGCCATACGCCACACGTCATACTCGCTGTCGCCACTGATCAAGCGGGCCATAAGCGCCTCTTGATAGTTATCTTGGTCTAGAATCACATGTTCGATTTTCACATTGAAGAGTTCTTCTGCTTCAGCAAGCCTGCCAGAGGCCTCTGCGTCTTCAAGGTTGTTTACCCAGCCAGTAAATGTGACTGTCTTGCCGCCCAAGTCATATTGCTGGGCAAAGGCGGGCACAGCTGTAAAGCACAACGCAAGCACAAGAACCAGTATCAAACTCTTTTTCATATTGATCCTCCTTTATTATTCACACCTCTACAAAACAAGTCCACCGTTCATCCACCTGCAATGAGACTGACATCACTCCCTCCGCTAGATTTGTCGGAAACGTGGTACGGAGTTATCACCATACAATTTATCATTTCTCTAAGGACTCTAGGAAATCCTCCTTAAGTTATTCAAATTTTAACTTTTTTCACCTATGGCCCTAACCCACCAAACCGGTCCGTTCAATACTCTCCACAAAGTACCTTTGCAGGAACGCATACATGACTAATAGGGGTGCAATCATCAGCATGCTGCCTGCGTTAACAATCAGTGAGAAGTATTGCACATCGGTCATCTCCAGATAGGCCGCCAGACTTCTTGACAGGTTGCTCAGGGCCACCGGAAGGAAGTTAGAGTCTAGATAGAGCGTTGTGAGGAAAGAGTCATTCCACTGCCAGACAAAGCCAAATAGGAACACGATGACCATGGCCGGCACCGCACCCGGCAGCATCACTCGGAAGAAGGTGGTTAAAGGACCTGCCCCGTCCACATAAGCTGCCTCCTCTAAGTTGCGGGGCATGCCGGCAAAGAATTGACGCATGACCAGGATATACAGGCCGTTGCGCAAGCCTGTGCCCGTTAAAGCTGTAAGCAGGAAAGGCCAATAAGATCCCATCAGGTTCAATCCGCCGCCCTTGAGGAGCCCAAAGAAGTCGAAGAATCTCCAGTTGAGATAGAGCGGGACCATCATCATCTGCGGCGGGACAATCAAGGTGAAAATGGCGGCAGCCATGATCAGTTTCTTCCCTCTAAACTCAAAGCGGGCTAAGCCGTAGCCAACCAGAGTTGTGGATGCCAGCTGCAGAACCGCTACCAAGAAGGACAAAAAGAGGGAGTTGAAAAAGACTTTGGGAAAGTTCATCACCTCAATTGCCAACCGGTAATTATCTAAAGTGGGGTGTTTCGGAATCCAGTTTACGGTCTGGTCCCCCAGATCACGCAGGGGAGTGAAGGATGAAGAAATCTTGGTCAGCACCGGAAACAAAATGATGTAAGAGATCCCTACAATCAACACAAACCGAAACACGCTCAGGGCAAACTGTGATGTTTTGTAAGCCAACGCCTGACGTTTCGCTTTGGATAAACGCATATGCTATTCCCCCCTTCTCGCCTATTCCTGATAAAATACCCAGCGGGACATGACAGCAACAACAATAGCTAACACAACCGCCACCGCAAAAAAGTACATGACCCCCATGGCGGTTCCTACGCCAAAGCCTGCTCCGCCAAAGGCGGTACTGCGAATGTAGACAACCAGTTCATTGTTGGCGGCTAAAAACGAGTCAATGATCGTGTAGATGACATTAGCAAAAATGATCGGACTCATCACAGGCAGGGTAATCATCCAGAATGATTGCCAGCCCGAAGCCCCTTCCACCTCAGCTGCTTCATAGAGCGAACTGGAAATAGACTGCAGTCCCGCTAAGAAGATCAAAATTTGGATCCCGGAGGCTCGAATCACTTCGGGCACCCGTTCTACAACGTCAATCACATAGAGCATCATCTGGGGCGGAATCTTCATTTGCATCAAAAAGTTGGTCAAGGCCGGCCCTGACATAAACCCGCTGAGGGCATTGCCCGACTGTTCTAACATAGTGCGCATGTAGTCTGTCTGTTCCAGGCTCAGAACCACCCCGGATCCGAGAATCACCGGCAGGAAAAAGACTGATCTGGCCAAGAGCCGGCCGCGAAACTTGCTGTTCAGCAACATAGCTGCAAAAAAGGCAAAGAAGATGATGGCCGGCACATCCACAAGCATTCTGAGCAGTGTTTCAGTAAACTTGGGCAAGAACTCGGTATCAACCTGGAGAGCGTAGCGAAAATTCTCCCATTTGATGTATTCCAGCTCGTAACCTCCGCTAACAATCACCAGCCTGTTCATGCTGAAGATCAGACTTTGGATGAAGGGAGCCAGGAAGAAAAAGATAAACCCGATAATAAACGGTAGTGAGAACAGATAGCCTGTAAGTGCCTTCTGGCGCCTCAGCGATAGCCTTTTCACAGGTCACCACCCCTTTCTACAAGGTAGCCTTCACTTGGTATAACCCTACCCCACTGCCACACCGGTTTGTCCGTGTAATTGACCAGCACCTGCAAGCCGTTTTCATACGTGGTCCGATAAACGCCCGGACGTCCCTGGTCGTGTCCGACAATGCCTTGACCCCGCACTTCCTGTAAAATGGGTGCCACTTCATGGAAAAACGCAAGGGCGTCGTCCTTTGAATCATAGTAATTGGTTGCCAAGAGATATTCAAAGTCCGTTCCCTTAATTAGGGACGAATCCCCAATGCTCCAGCGGAAAAAGGGCAGTTCTCCCCTCTCCAGGCTGCGCAAAAGCTCTTGCCGGGTAATGCCGCCAAAATTGAGGGGCTGACCGGCATAGTCTACATAGCCATGGAAGACAATCTGATAAAAGGGAACATTTCTGTCGACGATCAGAAGAGGACTGGCCTCTGTCGGGGCCTCTACAATCTGCCGGGCATACGGGGCAGCATAGTCATTTCCGCCTACTACCAGCAAAGAGCGGCCAGCATGCTTCATTTTTTCCAGCTGTTCCACCAAAATGGCCTCCGCCTCAGGGCGATGTACCATCTTGCTTGCATCATCAATAAAGTCTGAGTAGAGACTTCTCCCTAGTCGGCGCAAGGACAGATTGGCCTGGTCGTAAGGGGCCAGGGAATTTAGGAAACGATCTACCAGATTGCCTATGGCCCTTGGTGACACTGCATAAGCCTCCCGGCTGGTGTCCCTTTGGTAGGTGGAAATATTATAATCCCATATCTTAACCGCAGAACGGTTGAGAAAGCGTGATGTATCCCTGGACGCCCTAAATGAGTCATACCAGGTGTTCCTATAAACCCTGCTGAAGTCCACATCTAGATAGAGCTCTACCGGGTTGTGCCTCGTATATTCGAGAAGAGCCTGGAAATCGGCTTTACTGCCTAGGTCTTTTTCTAAAGAGAACCGATCCGGCACATAGTGCTCAATGCCCCCCTTAGACCAGCCCACATAGCGCAGTCGTGCGGCCTTGACATCTGAGATCTTAAGATCTTCTAAAATGGTCAAGACATCCGCGTAGGAGGTCAAAGGCCTGATTACTTCCCGGGGAGCCCCAAAGCTCGGTTCATAATCATGGATACCGCCAATCATCTCAACCACAAGGGGTACAACTTCATCTGCCTCGATTTTCTGCAGATCATGTTTCGCCACTAAGTAGTCGCGGTAGGTCTTGGCCATGCCCACATAATCAGCCTCTTCACCAGTTAGGAACGTAATGCGCTGCACGATGTCTCCCTGGAAGGGTTTGACCGCGTAGGCATCAACCATCTTGTTGTCAAGACTTGACTCCACCCCGAACAGGACGATCGAAGCCCGGGGAGTTAAAGCATAACGTGCATACACTTTGGCAAAGGACTCAGAACGTCCTGCACTCTCCGCATTGATGTAGGCCATAGAAGCCCCTTCTTCGAGGATCGTGAAAAATGCCCTTTCCCCTTCCACTAGGCCAAAGACAGGGAGGTAAATGGCAGGCCCTTGCGCAATCCGTTCGATCTGCGGCGCGATAGCTGCATCTACACCATAGACAGCCCCTGAATAAGCCGGCAGGTTGTTCTTCCTGGGATTGGTCAGTTCAATTAAGGCACCGGAGCGCTCCGGCACAAAGATGTAACCTTCTGAGCTTTCATGGGCTCCGCCAAAGTAGGGCAGCAGATCAATGGAATAAGGATAAAAAGTTTCCAGCAATCCCTGATCATTTTCGATCTCCCGTGGATATCCAATTTCCCCAGCCGGAACCTTAACAACCAAGTCTCGCCCATCTAGCTCCACTATGACAGGAACTTTAAAGACTTCCGGGTTAGGCCGGGGCGGATCAATATTGTGGCGCTGATGCTCTGCCCCGATATCCTGGGGCGTATAGCCCAGTTCCTGGAAGATCCTGGCGAACTCCGGACGGTTGTAAAGCTTGTAGGTCTCATCAAGGAGTGCATAAAAGGGACCTTTGAACACAAAGTCAAAGTCAGCAGGGGTCAAAAGCCCCCTTCTCTCCACATCTGACCTGTTGTTGGTAATCGTATCTGCCAAACGCTCGATGAGATGTTTCTTGCGTTCATGGGGTTCGTCATGCAGCCCCATGCGGGTATCCTTCAAATCTCCGCTGAGGATTTCAATTTCCCAGTTTCCGAAGATAGCGGGCAGATCCAAACCGAAAACAGACACCCGTTCGTAAGGATCAAAGTCCTGCTCAACAAAATTCAACAGGCTGTACGATCCCAAGAGAATCTCTTGATCGAAGGGATCCTCAACCCTGGCCACCAGTGCTTCAAAGGTATCTTTGGCAATAAAGATTGGGTAATGGCTGCGCTCTCCCCACTGTCTGCCCAGGGTAAAATCGAAACGCACCTGTTCTGGGCCGATCGTAACAGTAAACTCTTCATGCAGCACACTGTCGCCATAGGAACTTAGGGTCTTGCCCTCGCGCCTGGGTGTGAAATAGTTGAGCACCACCAGGGAGCGCATGTTGTTCCGGGCGTTGCCCCGCTTAATCCGCTCCAAGTTAATGTTTTCTGTTGCGCTGTACCAAACCTCGCCGCTGGCGATATCCTCCACCGCAAACTCCGCGGTTTCTGCCCGTACATACAGCCGCAAAAACTCGTTTTCCAGGGCCAGGCTATAATTCTTAAGTTCAGCTGCCCATCCCTGGAAAGCTAATGCATGGACAAACAAAAGGCCCAGCACGCTGATGAGCAGTACCTTGTTGTTGAAAAATGATTGTTTCACCATAGCCAACCTCCCTAGATACGGAATGTAATCTCAGTATAAAGTGAGTCAATAAACCCAACCAGCTGCGCAATGACATTGAGGAACAGGAGGGCTAAAAAGATTACAATACCGATACCCACACCTGTCAAAATACTTGTAAACACGTTCTTGCCCAGCTCATACTGGTGAGTGATCATGGTTCCCATAAAGACCAGCGCCGCCATCCAAAGTACAGCCAGCGTACTGAAGACATAGTAAAATGCGCCTTCTTCTAAAGTGATGACACGGCTGATTAGAATCAATGGCAGATTGATAATAATGATCGGAACCAAAGCATAAGCCGTGGCAATATAGATGTCCTTAAACGTTCCCTTTCCTTCCATCAAACTGGTGAGACCCAAATTTACACCGCACCACAGGAAGAAGGGAAGCAGGATGGTGGACATTTCCAGGTAAATGTTAAGATCCTTTGCTTCATTGAAGTTAAACAGGAAACCAGTATGCTGCCTAACCAGAATATAGGAAAATACTACTCCGGCCAGAATCACCGTTGCTGACAGCACGTTTCCCCGCTTTTCATGTTTCAGATCCCAAAAACCATCGGCTGGTCTGGTAGCCACATGCCAGGCATAAGCGAGGCTTTGGCCGAAAGCCTTCACCTTGTTCTCGCTGACCCTTGTGGCCAGCCCCCGATACTCGCCCGAATTATGCCTGCGGCGTTTGACCCAGGCAGACAGAACTTTCCCCACAACCACCAGGACTATCAGGCCGCCCATCATGTAGGAAAAGTTTTCATTGATCCACTCCCGCCGATACAGCTGCAGGGCCTGGGAATACCCCGCCCGATCCTGGCCAAGGCGGTACATCTCCATAGCTCCTGCAAAATCCCCCTGCCTCAAAAGGGAACGGCCGATGCCGCTGTAGGCTAAGTCCAGGTTGGGATTGCGATACACGACTTCTCGCCACAGATCAGCTGAGCCATGGTAGTCGCCGGACTGATAAAGCGCGATCGCACTGTGAATCAGGCTGGCATATTCCGTCGGATCCAAGACTGAGATCAGATTCATCCTCCGATCCAAGACCAGGAGACGCTCGCCAATCGCGGTGATAGCAGAGGGGTTCCTGAATCCGCCTTTTTCAAAAGAAACACTGCCAAAAGCATAGAGCAGATTGCCATTGTCATCATAGGTGAAAACCCGGCCCCGGGTCAGATCCACAGCACTGTATATGCCATGCTCACGAACGACAATGTCCGTAAAGGCTGTGCGTCCAGTGACAGTAGCATGGGGGTTGCCCACCGATTCGATGAAGTCCACATCGCCTAGCGGGGGAGGAAAGCCCCCCCGTGGTCTGCGCAGAACATCTTCCCCCGAAGGATTGAGGCGCCTGATCAGCTGCCGCACATTGGTCTGGCCCCTGCTGAGCGTGGTATAGATAAATCCATTTTCATCGATGTCCACATTGCTGTATTCAGTAGGTACAAAGATGATTGATCTTTCCTTTTGAGCTTCCGTCATTACGCTGCGCCAGAAGTATTCCCAAGGACTGGGACTTACTCTCGGTGCGCCAATAAACCCGCTAAAGATGCCTTGCTCATCAAATTCCATCAGGCCTTCCAGTACGCCTTCGGCAATAACGTACACCCGGCCTACCTTGTCTACCACCAGCTTCATGGGGCGGAAACGAAAATCTTCAGGGATCAGTTCCTGATCCGTAGGATTTTCAATCGTACGCTGCAAATCGCCCGCTGCATCGAGGATTACTATGCGGCGATTACCGTAGTCAGCCACATAGAGATCCCCGTCGTCTGTGACAAAAAGTCCGGTGGGAGTGTTCAAAGCATCCATCTCTTCCCCATTTTGAAAACCGGTGATCACCTTGTCTACCAGCAGCTCTTCATTGAGTACCACAATGCGGTTATTGCCGGTATCGGCGATATAAACCTGATTTGTTGAGGAAACAGTCAGATCCTGAGGTTCCCGCAAGGCACCGATGCCTAAATCATGGCCGTAGATCTCATAAGCCGCTTCATAGACACTTGGTCCCGGTACAGCCTCGCCATTAATGCTGTAAGTGTAACTTCCCTGTGCCCACAGCTGACCCTGGACTAAAGTAAGGGCTGTAAACAGCACCATGAAGCATAGTACAACAAATCGATTCAGCTTCATCTTAACTACCTCCCATGGTCTACTACTTGATCCCTGATGTGCCCATCGTATCGATTACATTGCTCTGGTTGACCACAAAGACAATGATGGGAACAATCATCATGATCACACCAACCGCGGCACCGACACCTGCCCTGGCAATCCCGCCGGCAATGATCTGGTTAAGTGCGTAAGGCAGGGTTTTCAGCTGTTCACTGTAAATGAACTGGCCTCCTGTTTCGGCCCAAAGACCTTGGAAGGATAAGATAATCAGTGTCAGCCAGCCAGGTTTACAGTTGGGCATCACAATCCGCCAGAAGATCTTCCACTCACTGGCCCCTTCAATTCTAGCCGCCTCCAGAAGGGCATCGGGAATCATCGCCTCAATAAACTGTTTCATTAAGAAGAGACCCAAACTCATGGCCCAGGCCGGCAGGATGATGGCCCAGTAGGTATCCACCAAGCCAAACCGGGAAACGATGAGGTAGTTGGGAATGTTCGTAACCTCCCGGGCAAACATCAGCGATAGAACCACGATGCCGAAGAAAAAGTTTGAACCGGGAAACTTATGCTTAGCTAAGGCATAGGCAGCCAGGGAAGCAACGATCACATGGCCTGCAGTGCCGCCAATGGAAATCACAAGTGTGTTCATTACATAGCGTGAAAATGGCACCCAGGAATTGGACATCAGGACAAAGAGGTCGAAAAAGTTGTCCAAAGTTGGGTTCCGTGCAAAGAAAACCGGCGGAAACAAGAACAGTTCGTTCAGCGGCTTAAAGGCATTGGAAACAGCATAAATCAAGGGCAGCACCGAAAAGAGTGCTCCTGCGAACAGAAAGATAAAGATTGCCAGATCACCGCCAAAAGATCGGGCCGGTTTTTTGTTCCAAAGTCCGACTCTCATCCTTCTCCCCCCTTAAGTACCTAATTTATTGAGAAAACGTTGTACCCAGCGCTGCACTCCGACCATTGTCAAGAAAAGAATAACTGCAATTGCCGAAGCAGTGCCCATTTCAAAACGCACATTGCCGTAGTCAATCAGATGGGCCACAATGGTATGGCCTGCATAGTCTGTACTGGGGAAACCCACCAGGGGAATGATCTGCGCCGCCGCAGTAAAGGAGCCTGTGATTGACATGATTGCCCCAAACATGAGGTAGCCCCGCATCTGAGGCAAGGTGATGTAAAACAGTTCCTGCCAGCGATTACGAATGCCATCTACTGCCCCGGCTTCATACAGACTGGAGTCAATGCCCTGAAGACCTGCAATAAAGGCTAGGAAACTTGTCCCCAGACTCATCCAGAGCACTACGATAATAACAACACCCATCATATACTTAGGATCCGTCAGCCACTGGACAGGTTCTTTGATGATTCCCCAGTACAAGAGGAACCCGTTCACATAGCCATAGGCATCCCCGCTGAACATCACAGTCCAAATCATAAACAGAGCTCCAGATATGGAGGGTGCATACAGCATCAGCGTAAAGACGGCCCTGATTTTCGGTCTCAGCTCGTTAATGAACCAGGCATAGAGGAAACTGGCAAAATAACTCAAGGGCCCTGTAATAATGGCGAACACAAAGGTATTCTTCACCGCAATCAAAAAGACATCATCTGACAGAAAGAGCCTGAGATAGTTGGCCCAGCCAACAAATTTCGGCGGCTGAATCATATTGTAATTCGTAAAGCTAAGGGCGATGGCAACAAAGACAGGTATCACGGTAAAGAGCGTAAAGAGCAGGCCATAAGGGGCGATAAACAGATAGGAGATCTTATTGGCCTTAATTTCGCCCCAAAGGCGCCCTAAACGTCCCTCCGGACGGCTTTGCGGTGCACTTGACAAAGGTTTTTCGGCAGCAGTTCGCATCTCTACTCCCCCTTCCTACTCATCGTCTAACCAGTAAAGTCTGCGGTCCTGAGGATCCAATTCTTCATAAGTTGCAGGCAGCTCAAACTCTAAGCGCTTTCTAGTAATCTCCTCGTTAATCAGGCGATTGTAATCGGACAGAACGTCCCGGGCAGGTTTATGGTTATAAACAACCTGCCTAAAAGCGTTATCCAAGTAGCGCCCAATCATATAACCCCCGGGTACCTCAGGAATGCCCCTGGTCCAGCGCCACTGGCTGATCAGTTTATCATATTCTTCCACAGACCAGGGCAGTCCGGCTAAAGCCTCCACATTAGCTGTGGCATAACGGCCCGCCGGTCCAAGGACGCTTTCAATCTGGCGGCCAAACTCAGTTTGCACCTCTGTGCTGGTCCACCACTTCAAAAACTCCCAAGCCTGGTCAACCATCTCTGAGTTAGCCATGATGACCGAACCGGTTTGGGCCGTACCTGCAGGAGCAGAGCGATCGATGGTGCCATCGGGCTGAACTGTCCCAGGTACAAGCGTAAAGTTCCATTTTCCCCTCAACTCCGGTGCGAAGACCTGGAGTTCATTGTACAAACTGTAGTTCGCAATCACAAAGGGCATCTCTCCCATGCGGAAGCGGTTGAGAGCGTTATAATCCAGGGGCAGTTTATAAAGCTCATAGAGCTCGGTCCACCGGCTAAAGGCTTCCACCGCCGCCTCGTGGTCTAAGTTGGTGGCCAGACCATCTTCAATAAAGAGTTCTTCTCCGCTTTGGTAGAGAAAGCTGAGCAGGGTCAACACGCCGCCGCTCGAAGCTAGGCTGCCGACTGTGCCACTGACATCACCAATGGCGCCGCTGGCCGCCTTAAGCGGCACCGAATAGGGCAGGCCAAATTCCATGTTTCGCTTTTGCAGCACGGGAATCACTGCAAATACATCATCCCAGGTGTCAGGAATATCTATACCCAGTTGGGAAAGGACATCACTGCGGTAAAACAGCATCAAAAACGACTGCTGGTCAGGGAGGGCATAGACATTATCCCTGAAGGTAAAGGGCACCATGGCACTGGACATAAAGCGCTCTTTGACCTCGGGGAAATCTGGAAGCTCAGCCAGGTTCACAACCCCATCCCTAAAGGCAAAGTTGATAGGCTGGGCTGATGGTACACCCATGGCCACATCCGGGCCCTTCCCTGCCACCGACGCCGGCAGCAGAACACCCATGCTCACTAGTTCCAGGTTGACCATAATTCCAGTTTGGGGAGTAAATTGGTTTTCAATCATCCGCTTAAGAATCTGGGCTTGGTCACGGCCCCAGCCGATCCAGACCTTTAACGGCTCCGTCTCTCCAGCATAGACATCCCCCACCATCTGGTAGTTGTGGGTATAAGACGCAGCAAAAGCCCTCGCTTCATGGGTAACACGTTCGCTTGCGGAAGCTGCTGCCTTGGGCAGCTCCATCTCTGGTGAGGCCACAATCAGGTAGTCTACAGCCAGCGGCTGATCTCGCACCGTAAGGAGCCAGGTTCCCAGGGAGCCTAAATTATCCCTAAATTGGGCTAGACGGGTCGGAATGGTATCCGGCCGCTCCGCCAAGGTTTCCAGCTGCCTGGCCAGATCCCGGAGCAAAACGGTGGCACCGCCCTTCTGCCCGGTATACTCCTCCAAGGCGTCAGCCAGGCCGTTGACGATTTCTGCCTGCTCAACCATGGTTTCAATCAGTCCCGGGATCCTCTTGGGCAGCTCATAGGTGCGCATCGGATCGGGCGTAGGTGAGGTAATCATAATGATCTGCCGATACAATGAGTTCAGTTCATAGACACTTGACTCCACAGTTCGAATGACATCCACTAGATCACCTAAGACAACTTCCATGGTAATGGAATGGGAACCCTCGGTTAAATAGAAGAGATAAGGCTCCGCGCTGTCTTCAGGGCCCAGCACATTCATCAGATAAGTGGAACTGTAGGGAAAGCGGACTGCGTTCATTTCCTCAAAAGGAACTTCACCGTCGATGTAAATGCGGCGGTTGCTGAACCAGCTGCGAATCTGATTCTGCTTGCCCTTAATGGCTATTTTGTACAATCCGTCCTCTGGAACTTCAAAGTCCCAGCGCACCCATTGTCCGACCTTACTCCAGCTGTCTCCGCCGATCATATTCAGACGGATCAAGGCGGGATGATAGGGTTCCATAGTAGGATCGCCCTGGTCAAAGAGGGGTGAAATAGTAGATTCAGACCGATAGGAAGAATCCCGCTCCTGAAGTTTAACAAATACGTTTGCCGCCTCCCGGAAGCCCTGCTCCTGGTAAGAGGCACTAAGCTCCGCGTAAGCAGGAGGTTCTTCGGCTCTGAAAAAACGTAAAGCATAGACCTGCATCGCTTCTCGCCTAGATACCAACGTAACTGTATTTACTCCCTCTTCAAGGTAAAAGCGGTAAGGTTCTTTATAATTGCCCATGGAATCAGAGACCAATTTCGCCTGCCACATAAAGACTTCCCTCTGCAGCGGACGAAGTTCATTGCCCTGGTTATCCATCTGGATTGGCTCCGCATCTTGCCAGACCCGGGGAAAAACCAGATACTGCGAACCCTCAAAGGGTATCTCAGCATTGATTTCCACAGAACGCTCTATGGAAATCCCCCTTCCCGGCACAGGCATATACTCAATCTCCAGATTGTAAAAACCCGCCTCTGGTGCCCGAATCAGCCAAACCATACTGCCCACTTCCTCAGTGAGCACCGCATAGTCATCCTTTTCAGGGGCGTAGATGAGCTCCCCAGCCATATCGGTGAGTACGAAATCTTTACCGTAAACTACCACCTCAGCCCCGCTGGACACATTCTGAGCACCTCTTGCTTGATACTGGGCAACATAACTCTGGTAGTCAATTATCTCCACAAACTCCCCCTGGGCATAAGCTGTTTCCACAAACCAGCCGGCCAACATGGCAACAGCCAAGACCAGCAGCATTATATTTTTGGTCGTGACAAATCTACGCACACCTTCACCTCCTCGTTATGCTAACTTCTGACACGAATTACCCGCCATAAGTGCGGTGGGCAGATAGAGCTGAGTTAAGGGCAGCAGCTGATCATCCCCGTTTTCAATCAGGTACAGCAGCAGTTCCACAGCCTTCTCGCCCATAAGTTCAGAATGTTGATTGACGGTGGTAAGTGAGACATCAAGCATCCTCACCATTTTCAAATCGTCAAAACTGACGATGGAAAGGTCTTTTGGAATAGACAGCTTCAGATCACGGCAGGCGGTGATCAAACTGGCGGCTACAGTGGCGTTGCCAGCTACTACAGCCGTATACTCCTGCATCTGCAAAAATGCCTTGAGTTCTTCGACCCCTTTCTGATGGTCAAAGGCGTAGGAGTCCCCGCCTGAAACGTCATGTTCCCGAAACGCTTCTTTAAAACCCCTTAAGCGCTGGCGGATACTGCTGGAAGTGTCTATCTGATGATATAAGAAGCAAATCTTTCTATGACCGAGGTCCAAAAGATGTCGGGCCGCCTGATTGCCGCCTTGCTGGTTGTCGGAAACTACACAATTTGCCTGAAAAGCCTCAATGGTCCGATCAACCATCACAAAGGGAAAGCCATCACGCTTTAAGGGGAGGGCTGACATGCCTGCCCCCTTGTCATGGGAGGGCATTAGAATCAAACCGGCCACCCCCTCTGACGTGAGCAGGGAGACTGCCTCCGCTTCTTTGGCGCTGTCATTATGGGAAGTATAAAGCATCATGGTATACGGCGTGCGACGCAAAGCTCTCTGCATGCCGCAGAGAATCATCATCTCAATCTCCGCTTCCACAAAGGGCATCACAATCCCAATAGCATCCAGCCTCTTGTGATTATTGTTCCTCTCCCTAATATAGGTGCCGCTTCCCTGCACTCGATAGAGAACTCCCTCGTCTACCAGCTCCTGCAGCGCTCGCCGGGCGGTATAACGGCTGACATTCAATTTTTCGGCCAACTCCCGTTCCGGGGGGATCTTTTCCCCCGGAACAAGGACACCCTCTTCGATCTGGTTCAAGATGTAATCTCGCACCTGCAGATATAACATGCGGCGTTCATGAAATTCAGTTGGGTTGCCTGCCATCTCTTGCACCTCTTCCAGAACTACATTATCTTGAAAGTCCTAATCTCATAAGGGTTAAGGGTAAATGTGAAACGGTCAGACTCAAATTCTACATCTGTATCTTCCTGCTCCATTAAGTTGCATTCCCTGACAGCCTGAAGTCCATGGGGGAATGTAACTGTTACAGTATCTCTGCGATTGCCGAACTCATAGAAACGCAACACGAGTTCGCTGCCGTCTTCGGCCTTTTTCACAGTATCTAAAATGGTGCTCTCCCCTTCCACCTGCAGCAGCTGGCCCTTGGGCTCCAAGCCGCCATGGGAAACGGAACTGATAATACCCCGCAGCGGATAGTTAAGCTCATGGGCTGCCTGGGTTGTTCCGCCCTCATACCAGTCGCCCTGGTGAGGAAGGAGGCTGTAGGTAAACTCATGATGTCCCTGATCCGCTACTGGATCCGGATCAATACCAGACTTCAGCAAGGTGAGGCGAATTACATTGTCCTTAATGTCGTGGCCGTACTTGCAGTCATTGAGCAGACTTACACCATAGTCACGTTCAGACAGATCTACCCACTTCTGGGCCACTGTTTCGAACTTAGCCCAGTCCCAGCTGGTGTTATAGTGGGTAGGGCGTTCAACGTTGCCGAATTGAATCTCATAGGTTGCCTTGGTGTTACGCACTGCCACGGGGAAAGCAGCCTTGAGCAAGATAGAATGCTCGTTCCAATCTGCCTCTGTGGCAAAGTCAATCGCCCTGCTGTAGGCGGAAACTGAGACCCTTTGCCTAATGGTGGAGTCAAGGAACTTCCATTCCAGGCCGAGCACAACACGATCCGGACCGTCTTCTAAAACCTCCCACTTGGTCAGCTCATCTACCGGATATTGCTTCTCCTGGTAATAGAGGTCAATATCCCAGCAGTCGAAGTTCATGGGCCGATCCTCAAAGGCTTGCAGTTCGTTGGCCAGGCTGCCTGCGGGCACAACTTCCCGCTCGGCACCTTTATCATAGAGGGATGTAATCTGTCCCTTTTCATTAAAGGTAATTTTGTAATACGGCGAGTCAATCACTCGTCCTGAGATTGTGACTTCACCTAGCGGTGCTTGAGTTTCACCGGCATCTGCTTCCCGTACCACAAAGGTCTGATAGCCTAGGGCAGGGATCTCAGGCACTCTGATCTCTAATTGCTTCTTGCCAAAGCAGTCCACGATTTTGCTAGGCAGTCTCTCGCCTGCGGCGGTCCAAAAGCCCATACCCTCCAGTTCCTTGCTCCAGGGAAGTGTGACTACGCCGCCCCGATCCCAGGAGAGGGAGTTGAAGACCACAAGTTTCTGTCCGTCCAGATCTACAGCATCAGCCAGCAGCTGCAGGGCATCCTGTTCATGTTTTTCAGCGGAAGCGAAGAGCTGGGCAAACTCCTCTGCAGCATCTTCGTAGACTTCTGTGATGGACGAACCTGGCAGAATATCATGGAACTGATTGCGCAGCAGGATTTTCCAGTTTTCATTAATTTCGTCCTGGGGATAGCTGTGTTCCTGGAGTTTAGCCTGTGCCAGGCTGTGCAGGAACTCTACATCATGGAGAATCACTTCGCCCTTGCGATTGTCCCTTTTAATCTTGCCTTGGGAGGTATAGGTTCCCCGGTGGTATTCTAGATAAAGCTCTCCGTCCACTACAGGCAGGCGCCTTTCCCCCTTGACCCTGGCGCCCAGGCGCTCAAAGTAAGGTTCTACCTTGCCAAACTCGATCTTGGGAATCCCAGGCAGCTCCTGCATGCGCCGGCCCATTTCGATCATTTCCTTGGTCGGCCCGCCGCCGCCGTCTCCCCAGCCGTAGGCAATGAGGAGCTCATCGTTGATCTCTTTTTGCTGATAATGCTCCCAGCTGCGCTGGGCAGTGGCTGGATTTAAGATCCCGTTGTACGTGTAATATCTGGGTTTTTCTGATTCAGTGGCAGTGATAAAGTGGGTCAGTATCTCGGTTCCATCAAGTCCCCGCCACATAAATGTATCGTAGGTAGGACGGTTGTACTGGCTCCAGCTGATCTTGGTAGTCATAAAGTACTTCATGCCGCTCTTGTCTAGAATCTGGGGTAATGCCCAGGAATAGCCGAATACGTCGGGCAGCCAAAGAACACTGCACTCTACATCAAACTCTTCTTTCATAAAGCGGGTGCCAAAGAGAAACTGGCGCACTAAGGACTCGCCGGAAGGCACGTTGCAGTCAGACTCCACCCACATGCCGCCGGTCACTTCCCACTTGCCGGCTTTGATATTTTCCTTGATTTCCTCATAAATGGCCGGATAATCTTCTTTAATGTAGTCATAGAGCTGAGGCTGGCTTTGGATAAACTGATACTCAGGATACTGCTTCATCAGGTGATTTACAGTCGAGAAGGTTCGCGAGCTCTTCTCCCTGGTGTGTTTCAGCTGCCAGAGCCAGGCAACGTCGATGTGAGAATGGCCAACTGCGGTAATCGCCGGTCTATGGCCGCTCTTGGACTGATAGTCAGACAGCCGCTGCCGCAAAGAGTTATTGGCCTCTTCGATAGACTGATAAAAAGCTGGTGTCCCAGGCTTGCGGAAATCAACGGCGTTCAATGCGTCATTTAGGAATGTAACCAGGTTCTCCCGATCAAAGTCTCCTTCAGGCAGAACCTTAATGGTTTCTTGCATTGCCAATGTCCTGAAATAGAAGTCTTCGGCCGCCACATTGATCTTCACCAAAGAAGCTGCTGCGAAGCGGCGCTGTACATCCTGGAGGCCGCTAAAGGCCTTGAGGGCGACCTGAATCTTACCCCGATCTTTCCACTCTGGAAGTACGTGAATTTCATGGTGATTAACGTCCAAACCCTGAGCAGCTGCACCATCGATATAGGCAAGGGTCTCAGAACCAGACAAACCGCCATACTGGCCAGAGCTGGGCGTGAAGAAAAGTGCTACTTTGTCATCTTTCCACTCCGCCGGGATTTCCACCTCACAGCGGAACCAATGGGTCTGGTCTTTGCCTCCCCACAAACTGCCTACGGTAAAGTCCTCCCAGCCGCTGTCGTCAAAATCCGC
>JAAYOM010000116.1 GCA_012520315.1 Bacillota bacterium
AGTAATGGACCTAAACAATGCTGCGGTATGGACCTTAAATGAGCTTGGCATCGATAGATTCAATGAATTTGCTCAAACACTAGGCCTGAACATTGAACAGGTTGACCAACACCTCCGTTTAGCAATGGGTGAAGTGCGGGAAGGGTTGTCGCTGCTAGAACTTACAGCAGCCTATTTGCCAGGGGTGAACGGCGGCAGCTACATACCCGTCTCTAGTTATGTAAACGTCACAGACACGCAAAATCAAGATGTACTCACTGAACCTGCTCTGACACCTGAGCGCATCCTCACGGCCGAACAAGCTTATCTCCTTACCGACATGCTGATGCCTGGTTCCGAATATGGGAGTATTCGAGAATTGGACGTACCCTTTCCGGCGGCCCTAACTGCAAGTTCATCTCAGGATGGAACCTCTGGGTGGGCCATCGGCTACACCCCCTCACTCCTAGTTGGCGTTTATGTAGAGGCTCCCGGCTCCGAAGAAGAGCCTCAGACAACCCTCCTAGCGGGCGATCTCTGGGTTGAGTTCGTTGCAGGCGCAAAGGCCAAGGCTGCTGAGGAAGCTGGGGAACCTGCGGAAAGTCCCAATGCGGAATTCGAGGTGCCTGACAATGTGGAGACAAACGTATTGATTGACGTCTTTACCGGACTCTTGGCCAGTGAACGCTGCCCCCAGGTCGAGCTGGACGCCTTTATTGAAGGAACCAAACCCACACAGCTCGCTCCCTGCGCGATACCGCCTCCACCGCCTGAACCTGCACCGCCCATAGTCACCCCGTCGCCTCCGATACCCTTGCCGTCACCTATACCGGAACCGGAGCCTGAACCGGAACCGGAGCCAGAGCCTGAACCAGAAGCTCCGCCAATTGAGCCAATTGAGCCAACACCAGAACCAGAAGCTCCGCCAATTGAGCCAACAGAGCCGAGCCCACCTGAAGAAATCCCTGGTCCCGAACCTCAGGAGTGATGAAAAAAATTTCTCTACTGATTTAGAAAAAAATGGACAGCTTTCCCCCAAAATAATAAACTAAACTTAGGGGGAACGAATAATGACAAAGTATATTTTCATCACAGGCGGTGTTGTATCTGGGCTGGGCAAAGGGATTACAGCAGCATCCCTAGGGAGACTGCTAAAACAAAGGGGCTTGAAAGTCGCAGTCCAAAAGCTAGATCCGTACATGAATGTCGACCCTGGAACCATGAGCCCCTTTCAACATGGAGAGGTGTTTGTCACCGATGATGGAGCTGAAACTGACTTAGACCTAGGCCACTATGAGCGTTTCATTGATGAAAATCTGACCAAATTCAGCACCCTTACCGCGGGTAAGGTATATTGGAATGTACTGAAAAGGGAGCGCTCAGGGGACTATCAGGGAGCTACTGTACAGGTTATTCCCCATGTCACTGATACCATCAAAGGGTTTATCTATTCAGGATCTACAACAAGCAGGGCTGATGTTCTTATCGTTGAGATCGGAGGGACAGTGGGCGATATAGAAAGTCAGCCTTTTATGGAGGCCATTCGGCAGGTTATCTACGAACAGGGACACGAGAACTGCCTTTCGATTCATGTCACCCTCGTTCCCTACCTGAAAGGGGCCTCTGAGCACAAGACAAAACCCACGCAGCATTCAGTTAAGGAATTACGTTCGCTGGGCATTTCCCCTAACATCCTTGTGATTCGGGCGGACAAGCCCCTGCCTGAATCATTAAAGGACAAGCTCTCCCTTTTTTGCGATGTCAAACCAGACTGCGTAATTGAAAACATCACTCTCCCAAGTCTCTACGCTGCCCCCCTTATGCTTCACGAGAACGGGCTGGATGCTGTTGTCTGCCGCGCACTAGGTCTAGACGTCCCAGAAGCAGATCTGGAGGAATGGAATAAACTGATAGGCAAGATCACCGCGCCGAAAAGAGATGTCAGAGTGGGAATTGTGGGCAAGTATGTAAAGCTTCCCGATGCCTATCTTTCCGTGATTGAAAGTCTCCATCATGCAGGCTTTGCAACTGGTGCCAGGATCAATCTGATCTGGATTGACAGCGAAGAGGTGACAGAACAAAGTGCATCAAGACTGCTGGGCCGTCTTGATGCAATGATTATTCCTGGCGGTTTTGGCGAAAGGGGTATTGCAGGAAAGATTACAGCCTGTCAGTACGCGCGGGAACACGATCTGCCCTTTTTAGGCATCTGCCTAGGTATGCAGGTCATGGTGATTGAGTTTGCCCGCAATGTATGCGGGCTGGCAGAAGCGAACTCAAGCGAATTTGAACCAGAATCGATTCACAAAGTAATTGATATCATGCCGAATCAGGTTGGCTTGGTAGGCAGCGGAGGAACGATGCGTCTTGGCGCCTATCCCTGCGAAGTTAAAAGTGATTCTCTCTTGTTCAGTTTGTACCAAAGCGACCGCATCAGCGAGAGACATCGTCATCGCTTTGAGGTGAATAACAGCTATCGGCAGCTACTGACACAAAACGGTATGAGCATCTGCGGAGTATCACCCGATAACAATCTGGTCGAAGCGGTGGAACTGCCTGACAAACGTTACTTTGTCGGGGTTCAGTTCCATCCCGAGTTCAAGAGCAGACCGAATAAGCCCCATCCCTTGTTTTTGGGATTGCTGCGCTCCATAGTCTATTAGGGGAATGAACTTAAATGAGAAACTACGCGAGAGAAACAAAACAAAGGGTGCAGTTTATCAAAGATCTGACAGCCTCTTCCGGGGCGAAAGGCATAGTCTATGGAAACAGCGGCGGAAAAGACAGCGCGCTGGTGGGCATTCTCTGTAAAATGGCCTGCGATAATACCCTCGGCCTGATAATGCCCTGCGGATCCAAGCGAAACTATGCAGGCGATTTAAACGATGCGAACACCATTGCTCAGCAATATAAGATCGCAGTTCGAATAGTTGACCTCTCACCCGCCAGACAAGCACTTAAAAAAGCCCTCAGTAACACTGCAGAACTTACAGACTCTGCCCTCAACAATATCGCTCCCAGGCTCAGAATGTCCGCCCTCTACGCGGTGGCTGCCAGCGAGAACAGGCTTGTGGCTGGAACGGGCAATCGCAGTGAGCACTATCTTGGCTATTTTACCAAGTGGGGTGATGGGGCCTGTGACTTTAACGTTATTGCAGACCTCACTGCCGGTGAAGTCCTGGAATTCCTGCACCACCTAGGAGCTCCTGCCTTTTTGTTTTCCAAACCGCCTTC
Organism: Bacillota bacterium; assembly: GCA_012520315.1. Classification (GTDB taxonomy): domain Bacteria; phylum Bacillota; class Limnochordia; order Darwinibacteriales; family Darwinibacteriaceae; genus UBA5420. The sequence continues at coordinate 3,214 of JAAYOM010000116.1, forward strand.
TGCCGGATTATACGACGGCCAGACAGACGAGGAAGAGATCGGGGTAGCCTACAGCAGTATTGACGCATTATTGCTTACTGGAAAGACCAGCGAGCGGGATCAAATGATCATAGAACGGCAGCATCGTGCCACCGAACATAAAAGGCACATGCCCATCTTATATCCGGGGAGGAAAAAACTTGAGAGTAAATGAGCATATCTTAAATCTCCCAGATCAATACCTGTTCTCCCTCATTGGGCAGAAAGTGAAGGCCCATTGTTCGAAAAATCCAGAACGGGAAGTCATTAGCCTGGGAATAGGTGATGTCACCCGTCCGCTCGTAGACGAAGTGATCAGGGGGTTGCAGGATGCTGTAGCGGAAATGGCTGTCGCCAGTACATTTCGAGGCTACGGCGATGAATAGGGATATCCTTTTTTGAGGCAAGCTGTCTGCAGCTACTATGCTAAGAAAAATGTCTCCCTCGGTGAAGACGAAATCTTTGTCAGTGACGGAGCCAAGAGCGACCTCGGCAATATCTTGGATATTTTCCCCAGAGAGATTACTGTGCTAATCCCCAACCCCGTCTACCCTGCCTATGTCGACGCAAATATTATGGCAGGTCAAAGAATCATCTATCTAGAGGGTAATATGGAAAATGGGTTTTTGCCGATGCCGGATCCAAGGGTACAGGCAGATCTCATCTACCTATGCTCCCCTAACAATCCGACAGGGGCTGTTTATACAAAGGGGCATCTGGAAAAATGGGTTGACTTCGCCCGCATGCATTCTGCCGTAATTCTTTTTGACGCTGCCTATGAAGCCTTTGTGCAGGATGATACGCTGCCCACAAGTATCTATCAGATAGACGGAGCGAAAGAATGCGCAGTTGAGTTTTGCTCCCTGTCTAAGACAGCAGGGTTTTCCGGTGTTCGCTGCGGGTATACCGCAGTCCCGGAGCAGCTGGTTCGGGATGGTGTTTCCCTCAATAAGCTCTGGCGGAGAAGACAGACTACCAAGTCTAACGGCGTGTCCTATATAGTTCAAAGGGGAGCAGCCGCAGTGTTTTCCAATTCTGGCCTAGCCCAGATCCAAAAGAATATTGCCTACTACATGGAAAACGCACGCATAATCGCCCACAGACTCGATGAGCTTGCTATTTGGTATGTAGGTGGAGAAAATGCCCCCTACATCTGGCTAAAGTGTCCTGATTCCATGTCATCGTGGGATTACTTTGAACACTTGCTTTCGTCGTTTCAGATTGTCGGGATTCCAGGTGTTGGTTTTGGTTCACAGGGAGAAGGGTTTCTCCGCTTGTCCTCCTTTGGCAGGCGCGGAGACATTGTTGAAGCCATGCATAGACTGTCTTGATCAGCTCCGGCGCGCGAAAACCCCCGAACCATAGACGGTCGGGGGTTGATTGATGCGAAAAGTAAGTCTAGCGCTTGGAGAACTGGGGCGCTCTCCGGGCTTTTTTCAAGCCGTATTTCTTTCTTTCCTTCATGCGCGAATCTCTTGTGAGGTATCCTGCCTTCTTCAAGGGTCCTCTCAAGTCTTCATCAATAGTCACGAGGGCACGCGCAATGCCGTGGCGGATTGCTCCAGCCTGGCCAGTTGTACCTCCACCATGTACATTGACAATAATGTCATACTTGTCGTCCGTATTGGTGAGAACTAAAGGTTGGCGTACAATGGTTCGCAGCACTTCGCGGCCAAAGTATTCATCAATCGATCTTTTATTTATGGTAATGTTTCCATTACCAGGAATAATTCTTACACGAGCAACGGATTCTTTTCTGCGACCGGTGCCGTAATTCATTTCTGTTTTACGAGCAACATTCATCCCGACTGCCTCCCTTCACATAGGGTTTTTTGGGTCTGTATTCTTCTTAGTACTTCAGAACAAGAGTCTCTGGCTGTTGTGCCTCGTGCGGATGTTCAGCACCAGCATAGACCTTAAGCTTCTTGATCATCTTACGGCCTAGTGTATTATGGGGAATCATACCCCAGACAGCAGCTTTCACAACTCGTTCTGGATGGCGACTCAAAACTTCGCCTGCAGTTACGGACTTAATCCCACCTGGATATCCACTGTGACGGTAGTACTTCTTGTCTTGAAGCTTCTTACCAGTCAAATGGATCTTCTCTGCGTTGATGACAATCACATGATCGCCAGTATCTACATGTGGGGTATATATTGGCTTATGTTTACCCTTGAGAATAGCAGCCACTTGCGAAGCTAGACGTCCTAAAGTCTGTCCTTCGGCATCAACTACATACCATTTTCTTTCCACTTCCTGTGGTTTTGCAGTGTAGGTTTTCATTTCGGGATTTCCCCCCTTTTTTTGCGACAAGTATAGGCTGAACACTGAGTATTCAGCAGAAAGCCTCTTCCTGGCGCGAACGGGGCTAGAACGCTGCCACAAGGCTATAAAAAGAAAAATTACCAAGTTTCATTTTACCGCACTCTCGGTCACGTGTCAACTATAATCTACGCTTTCCAGAAACAGTCCATGGGGTGCTATTGCAGCGCCGGCAAGCCGCCTGTCCTTGCTTGCCAGAATATCCCGCACATCATCTAGCTTAAGATTGCCGCGCCCCACATCAACTAAGGTGCCGACAAGGTTACGCACCATTTTGTACAAAAACCCATCGGCGGTAAAACGGATCAGCTTTACAGGCCCCTCCGCATCTACCTTGACCTGATGCATCGTTCTCACAGTGGTTTTGACACTGCTGCCGCTCGAAGCAAAGGCGGCAAAATCCAGCTCGCCAAGGAAAAATCTGCTGCATTCAGTAATTGCGGCCCAGTCCAGCTGCTCCCTGCTCCAATAGGCATAACGCTCCAGAAAGACATTGGGAAACTCGCCCTCGTAAATCTGGTAGCGATAGGTTTTCATCCGGGCACTGAACCGGGCATGGAAGTCTTTATCTTCCAGTCTGCTTTCGATCACACGAATATCCCTGGGAAGCAGAGCATTTAGTGCGTACGGCAGCCGCTCCACAGGCACAGTGAGCCGCTCATCCCTGAAACTCACCGTTTGGCCTTCGCTGTGCACTCCGGCATCTGTTCTGCCCGCGCCATTGATCCGAATAAAGTTTGGCCCCAACCTTTGCAGCGCCTTCTCCAGTTCGCCTTGGATCGTCCGCTGGCCGGGCTGAACTTGAAAGCCTGCATAATCTGTACCATCATATTGCACAATCAAACAATAGGTCTGCATCTCTGTCTCCTTAGAAAAAGACACCTACCAAGACCGAGAAAACAACAACTAGGAAAAGAGCAACCAGGTCATGCTGCTGAAATTGCAGTTCCCTCAGTTTGGTACGTCCCTCGCCTCCGCGATAGCCCCTTGCCTCCATGGCAATGGCCAGATCATCCGCCCTGCGAAATGCGTTAACAAAGAGGGGAACCAAGAGGGGAATCAGACTCTTGGCCCTTTGCATCAGTCCGCCGCTTTGAAAATCCGCACCCCTGGCCATCTGGGCTTTCATGATTTTCTCCGTCTCTTCCAGAAGGGTAGGAATAAACCGTAGAGCAATTGTCATCATCATGGCCAGCTCATGTGCTGGTATTCCAATCTTCTTTCCAGGCCGAAGCAAGGTTTCGATCCCATCGGTAAGCTGCATGGGAGATGTAGTCAATGTCAACATCGAGGTTCCCATGATCAAGAGAATCAAGCGTGTACCCATCAATAGACCGCGCACCAATCCTTCCCAGGTGACCTTCAAAAAGAAGAACTGGAAAATAACTCGTCCGTCTGTCATAAACAAATGCAAGGCCAAAGTGAGGATCAAAATCATCATCAGGGGTCTGATCCCGCGCAGCACAAATTTTCCGGGGATTCTCGATGCCCGCACCACCAAGGCTATGGCCAGTGCGACCAGGCCGTAACCTGCAAAGCCGTTGACCACAAATAGCAGGACAATTAGCAAGATAGCAGATAGAATCTTGGTTCGGGGATCAAGACGATGAATAATGGAATCGCCAGGGATGTGCTGACCGATTGTCACACTGCGAAACATCCTCATTTCTGCCACCCCATTACTCTTATAATCTCCTCTTCTGCTTCGGGCACTGTCAAAATGTCGGTTCTAACGTCTAACCCGTTGGCCTTGAGCTCGTGCATAAGCTCGGTGATCTCTGGTAGGCCAAGCCCCAGTTCCTTAAGGCGGGCTGCCTGGCCAAAGACTTCTACCGGGGTGCCATCCAGGGCAACGGCACCCTGATCCATGACGATCAGCCGGCTAGCCAGGCGCGCTACATCTTCCATACTATGAGTTACCAAAACTACGGTAATCCCGTCGTTGTGGAGCTGTCTGATTTCTGCCAGGATCTCCTCTCTGCCTTCAGGATCGAGACCGGCAGTGGGTTCATCAAGGATCAGCACGGAAGGGCGCATCGCCAAGACCCCTGCTATGGCTACCCTGCGTTTTTGGCCGCCGCTGAGCTCAAATGGGGATTGATCTTTGATAGATGCGAAGTCTAGACCGACATAGGCCAAAGCTTCCTGAACCCGCTGAACCACATCATCGTCTGACAGTCCAATATTCTGCGGCCCAAAGCCCACATCTTCCAGCACAGTCTCGCCGAAAAGCTGGTGCTCCGGATACTGGAATACCATGCCCACCTTTTGGCGAATGGGTCTAAGCTGGGTATCCTTTAAGGTTAGATCCACTCCATCAACGTATACTTTGCCGGAATCAGGCTTAAGCAGACCGTTAAAATGTTGAACTAGAGTAGACTTGCCCGAACCGGTCGGGCCAATGATCCCTACAAGCTCGCCGTCTTCAATCTCGAGGCTGACATTTCTCAAGGCGGCCTGGCTCATAGGCGTACCCTCAAGATAACTGAAAGAAACGTTTTCTAATCTGATGGACATAGCAGCATCACCATTTCTTTTACAGTCAGTATCCCCTGAGGAACACGATGGCCGCGATTTCTCAGGCGCTCCGCCAAATCAGTCACTTGCGGGACGTCTAAATGGAGACTGCGCAGCAAATCCACCTGACTAAATACTTGCCTGGGAGTACCCTGCATAACGATACTCCCCTCATCCATTACTATCACACGATCTGCTCCGATCACCTCATCCATATGATGGGTAATATGCAGCACTGTGATCTGTTCTTCCTTGTTTAAGCGATGAATTGTGCTTATCACTTCACTGCGCCCCGCCGGGTCGAGCATAGCCGTCGGCTCATCTAAGACTATACATTTTGGCAGCATGCTAATGACGCCGGCAATGGCTACTCTCTGCTTTTGACCTCCCGACAGTTGGTGAGGTGAATGGAGACGATAGGAAAGCATGTCCACAGCCTGCAAAGCAGCGGCAATTCGCTCCTCAATTTCTGCAGAAGGAATACCTAAATTCTCAGGACCAAATGCCACATCCTCTTCTACAGTAGTAGCCACAAGCTGATTGTCTGGGTTTTGAAAAACCATACCCACCTTCTGCCGAATCTCCCACACCTTTTCCTGGTCGGCGGTATCCAATCCAGCAACGACTACTTGACCCGAAGTTGGAGTGAGAAGGGCATTGACATGCTTAGCCAAGGTTGACTTGCCTGAACCGTTATGACCGAGAACAGCAACAAATTCACCCTCAAAGACTTCAAAATTGATATCCTTGAGCGCGGGCAAACCTTCTCCTCCATGTGTCTTGGTATAGATAAAACTGACATCGGAAAAACGAATTAAGGGTTCTGTCATAGGACACCTCGAGTCTTGTCAAAACAAAACGCAGAGGGGACTCCTCTGCGACCTTGTTTGTACATTTTACACCCATTCAATGATCGCCATCGGCGCCGCATCACCCCGACGGACACCGGTCTTGATAATCCTGGTGTAACCTCCGTTCCGCTCCGCCATTCTTGGAGCTATATCATCGAAAAGTTTCTTTACAGCAACGGGATCCAACAAAAACTGGGCGGCTTGGCGCCGTGCGGCCAGATCTCCTCGCTTACCTAAAGTTACCATTTTATCTGCTAAGGGTTTGATGCTTTTAGCTTTGGATTCTGTAGTTTCAATCCGGCCATGTAACACTAACGAGGTCACTTGTCCCCGGAGTAACATCTTCCGGTGGCCAGAAGTTCTACCCAACTTCCTGAGTTTCATCTTGCTCACCTACCTCA
>JAAYOM010000117.1 GCA_012520315.1 Bacillota bacterium
ATCATCCATGATAACATTACCTGGAGCGACGGCCATCCCTTAACGGTGGAAGATGTATACTACTCCTTTGACATTGCTACAAACAATATCCTCTCTAACCATGCTGGGGCTTTAGCCTGGACTAGCGATCTGCGCCATAGATACACAAACGGTGTGTTAACCCAGAAGGGGCTGTTCACCTATGAGCGAGGTGCGGCCCAGCAAGGCTATGAAATTTCTGAGGAAGAGAAAGACACTGTTATATACCTTCATGTTAATAAGGTTTTGGGATCTGTCATGCCCTTATTTACTTCCGTATTAATTCTGCCTGCCCATATCTGGGAACCGGTGGTTACGGTGGAAAACCAGTTAAACAGTACATCCCCCAATGAGGAGATCCTTCACCGGTACCATAATCCTGTAGGCAGCGGGCCTTGGGTTTTGGATGTGGAAGAATCGGGCAGTCAGCAGATCATCCTGCATAGACGGCCTGATTACCATTTGACCAAGCCCGATGGGAGTCCCCTGGTTCAAGTGGATACCATCAAGTTTATGCTGTACCAGGAGAGCAACATAGCCATTTATGCCCTCTTGAAGGGCCACATTGACATGCTGGCAACTTCAGTAAGCTCGAACTACCTGCGTCTATTTGAAAACGAGAAAGATATTTTTATCTCTAACGCCCCTGGTGAGTTTACCCAAACCCTAGTCTTTAACGTTAACCCGGTTGTCAGTGAGCGTAATCCCATACGTGATCTCCTCGCCAATCAGGACTTCCGCAAAGCTATGGCCTTGGCTGTCAATCAGGAAGAATTGATCAGGTCAGTGCTGGACGGAGCGGGACGTTTCGAAAGTTCCGGTTTGATGAAGGCGTCTTTGGTGGACTTTTACAATCCTGAGGCAGATAGCCTGCCTCAGGACCAAAGTGCGCGCTTGGCTTTGGCCAATGAAATCTTAGATGGGATCATCCCCGACAGAGACAGTGCAGGTTACAGGCTCCTGGACGGCCGGCGTGTGAGCTTTGACATTCTTGGTTCCCCAGGGGAGCAGGATGTCGTTTCCTACCTGCAAATTCAGTTTCAGAGGATCGGAATTGAGGTGAACTATGCGGCCAAGGGGGCCCAGCCCGAATCCACCTATCTTTACACCAGCCGCTTTGATCTGACTTTGCATGGTGTAACCTTTTCCCTGTCTAACATCGATATTATGTACCCAGCCCATTTTTCCAAACTGGGCCGCACCTCGAACTACGGGCGTTTGGTGAATGAAGAGCTAAATGAGGTCATTGACGAGATGCGCTTTACTTTAAATCTGAATACAAAGTATGAGCTGATTAAAGAGATTCAGCCCATGATCGCAGAGGAGTATTACAAAGTTCCCCTTTATACACCGAATGTCATTTCAGTTGCACGTACCGATCGGTTTGAGGGCTACCAAGTTGTTGACGGGTCTACCGTATTTAACAGCGCTTCATTAGAGAACTTGCGGAAAATCAATAGGGGCAGGTGAGATTGTGAAGTACACTTATGTGATTAAACGAGTCTTATATTCAATCTTTGTCTTTGCCATTGTCATCACCCTTAACTTTTTCATCCCCCGCATCGGCGTTGATGATCCGGCAGAACGCTATTACCCGCCGCAGGGCAATATGAGTGAAATTGAATACGAGATCATTAAACAGGTTACCAGACAGCAGTATGGTTTTCATGTCTCTACCTGGCAGCAGTACACGAACTATCTCAAGGGATTGTTCAGAGGGGATCTAGGGACATCTTTCCGACCAGGTTCTCCTGCGGTAATTGACTTGATCGCAGCAAGACTGCCCTGGACGCTGGTTCTGTCGGTGAGCACTATGATTATTGGTCTGATTGTAGGTGTCCTGTTCGGTGTTCTAGCCGCGGTCAAGCGGGGCCGCTGGCAGGATACGATGCTCCTTAACGCGTCCACCGTCATGGTGGCCCTGCCAGCCTTTTTCATTGCTTTGATTCTCTCGTTTTACTTGGGGTTTGAGTGGGAGATCTTCCCTGCCTACACTGACCCTAATATGGTTTCCAACTTTGCCTGGACCTGGGAGAGTATCAGGCGTGTGGCGCAAAATGCCGCCCTGCCCATCTTAAGTATGGTGGTGGGCAGCGTAATCAGTTATGCCCAGGGAACCCGCAATGCGGTGATTGCAGTGACCAATGAAGACTTTGTATTGACCGCAAGGGCAAAGGGACTAAAGCAAAGTACAATCCGTTATAAACACATTTTACGCAATTCGATGCTGCCGATTGTTACATCGCTGGGGATGAGCATCAGCGGTCTAATTGGCGGTCAGGTCGTGATTGAACAGGTTTTTAACTGGAACGGCATGGGAACATTGTTCCTGGAGGCCAACAATTCCAATGACTATCCTTTGATGATGGGGATTATGCTCCTGCTCTCCGGCTTTACTATCTTCGCCATCTTGGTGACAGATCTGGTTTATGTACTGCTGGATCCAAGGGTGACGGTAGGTGATAGGCGATGAAGAAACTGAAGAATATAGGTTCCCTCCTGAAAAGGATCTGGGGCCATAAGCAGGGCAAAGTTGGGCTGGTGATGGTCAGCTTCTTAATTCTGGTGGCAGTTTTTGCACCCATCATAGCGCCCTATGATCCCTATGATGTGACGCAGCGTGCGGCCAAGGGGCTGCCCCCCAGTTCCAAGCATCTGTTGGGCACGACAATTAACTCTGGACAGGACATTTTCAGTATGCTGGTCTACGGTACCAGGGTGTCTTTGCTGGTTGGTGTGACCTCTGGCGTTTGCATCGCCGTCGTAGGCTCGATTCTCGGAGTAATGGCAGGTTACCTAGGGGGCTTTGTGGATAGCTTAATCATGCGCATAGTCGACATAATGCTGGTTATCCCCACTTTACCTTTGGTGATTGTACTGACTAATGTTCTGGGCCGTGACTTTTGGATCATCATCTTGATTTTTGTGGCCCTAGGCTGGACCGGCTTGGCCAGAACAATTCGTTCCTTGGTGCTGGTCCTAAAGAACAGTAATTACGTAAAGGCGGCAGAACTTGCTGGGGCGAGCCGGTGGCATATTATGATCCGCCACATTTTGCCTGGCACAAGCCATTTATTGATCATGAGCACGGCATTAAGCAGCGCAGGAATCATGGTGGCAGAAGCGGGCTTAAGCTTTTTGGGCCTGGGAGATCCCACCGCCATTAGCTGGGGTAAAATGCTCGCGGATGCCCAAAGCGGTGGAGCTTTGCTCTTTGGTGCCTGGTGGTGGATTTTTGCTCCGGGCCTTGGGATTTTCCTGGCAGTTTTCAGTTTTATGCGCCTGGGAATTGTTATGGAAGAAATCGTGAATCCCCGCATGAAACAGACAAGCAGTGTCTACAAGCTCTTTAGGAGCTTGGACAGCAGTTATATTGAGGATGTGTTTAGCTCGATGGATGAATACAGTCAAATTGGGGCTAAAGGCCTGCAGGGAGGGGAGACGCATGAAGCAAGTGTTAAAGCTTAGAAACTTGAAAGTAGTCTTCCCGACAAGCTATGGTTTGATTAGGGCTGTGGAGTCTGTAGATCTTGATATTGGCGACCGGGAGTGCGTAGCGTTGGTGGGAGAGTCGGGCTGCGGAAAGACTGTAACCAGTCAGGCAGTGATGCGCCTTTTGGAAACCCCGCCAGCCGTGATTCGGGTGGACTCCATTGAGTTTGACGGCCAAGAAATTAAGGACTGCTCATCCAAAGAGATGCAGGAGATCAGGGGCAAGGACATGGCCATGATCTTTCAAGACGCTATGACATCGCTCAATCCTGTGATGACAGTGGGCAACCAGATTGACGAAATGTACATGCGCCACCAGGGCGACTCCAAAAAAGAAGCCCGGGAAAAGACGGTGCGGGCATTAGAGCTGATTGGCCTGCCTGAACCACGGGCCCGGGCCAACAGCTTTCCCCATCAGCTGAGCGGGGGAATGCGCCAAAGGGTGCTTCTGGCCATGGCCTTTGCCTGCATGCCCAAGCTTATTATCGCCGATGAGCCCACTACTGCCCTGGATGTAACCATCCAGGCCCAGGTGCTGAAAACCCTCAGGGGGATGCAGCAGGGCTGCGGAACCTCGCTGCTTTTGGTAACCCATGATTTAAGTGTGGTAGCCTCCATCGCGGATACAGTCTACGTCATGTACTCCGGCAAGATTGTGGAAAAGGCGCCGGTAAAGGAGCTCTTTACCGCCCCTTACCATCCCTACACGGTGGGACTGATGGCAGCTGTGCCCAGGCTGGATGACGAAAAGAGAAAGTTCACCCAGATTCCAGGTACAGTGCCCCATCCGGCACGTAAACCAAGCGGCTGCTACTTCCACCCCCGCTGTGAGTATGCAAGGGAGATCTGCAGAAAAGAAATGCCGCCGCTGCAGAGCCTAGGCGGAACGAGGAAAGTGCGGTGCCATTATCCGTTAACGGCAGGGGGGGAGAGCCATGAGTGAAATTCTTGCGCTAAGTAATGTCTCAGTCCATTTTCCAGTTAAGGGTGGTCTGCCCTTTTTCCGCCGCGGGGTCATTCAGGCGGTAAGTGATGTTTCTCTGACGGTCAATCAGGGTGAAACCTTTGGCATCGTAGGAGAGTCCGGCTGCGGCAAGACTACTTTGGCGAATGCTATGATCGGTATGGTGAAGCCCACCGCGGGCCAGGTCTTCTTTAAGGGCGTGGATCTAAACGGACTTGCCACAGATGAGTTCAAAAAGATGCGCCGTCAAATGCAGATGATTTTCCAGGACCCTTATTCATCCCTCAACCCCCGCTTTAACGTCTATCAGATTGTATCAGAACCCATGTTTATTAGGGGCGAAGACAGCGAAGAGGAGATGAAGGCTAGGGTGGTCGAGCTTTTGCAGCTCGTTGGCCTGTCTGCGGACGATTTGTACCGGCATCCCTCGGACTTTTCCGGCGGCCAAAGGCAGCGTTTAGGCATCGCCCGGGCTATAAGCTTGAACCCAAGCTTTCTGGTGTGCGACGAACCGGTTTCGGCTCTGGATGTGAGTATTCATGCCCAGATTCTAAATCTCCTGGTGGAATTGCAGGAACAGCTGAATTTGACCTACGTGTTTATCTCACATAACTTGGCCGACGTGAAGAAGATGTGCGATCGGATGGCTGTAATGTATCTAGGCAAGATTATGGAATCGGGCGGCAGCGACAAGATCTTTAAAAAGCCCCTCCATCCTTATACCCAGGCACTATTAGCAGCAGTATTAGATACATCCTTTGATGAGCGGCGGGAACAGATCGTTTTGCAGGGGGATATCCCAAGCCCGATTAATCCTCCGGCAGGGTGCCGTTTTTGGCAGCGCTGCCCTCAAGCGATGCAGGGGTGCAAGACAGTCCCTCCAGATCTGGTTGAAGTGGAAGAGGATCACTTTGTCGCTTGTCATTTGGTAAACGGTTTTCCCGATGTTCCCCTGCCCGAAGGCTTTGAGGATCCGGTGCCAAAACAGGATTCGCAGGTATAAGGGATGACAGAGAAAGCACGTAATTACGCTACATTTGTTCTGGCTAATCTGATCATCTTCACATTTATTGTACTTTTGCAGATGGCGGTGGGGTGGCTGTTCTTAATATTTCTAACCGCCATGCACCTGGGGATTGTGCTTTTCATCGTGACTAAACGGCGTATGCTGGCAGTGGATGGATCCCTGAAGCCCTTCTTTGATCAAGTCTTTTTCTATTTGGCGCTGTACATCCCCCTTCTGCTTTATAAAGCGGCAGGCTGCCTGTTTCCTAGCAGCTACAAAGAAACGATCGCAAAGACAGCGATGCTGGCTGTGATTGCCATTTCGGCTGTGGGCAGCTTAAATAATGCTGTCAGGCTCCATAAGTATCTGTTTAGAGAAAATGCTGCATAGACTGGAAGTTAGAAAGAGGTACCCAGTGGTTGGCCCACTAGGCACCTCTTTTCTTATGTTGCCTGATCAGATTGTGCAAAATCATCTCCCCAGGATTCTGATGATAAACCAAAGGGCATGAAACGTTGCTGTAACCAGGGCACCAAGCCCAACTTGCCAGTGAATTCGGCGCCACAGTCTATTTCCTGTCCTTTGGGCCCGTGAGATGGCATAGTAGCCAAAACAAACCCCGGCGATAGCCAGCAGCCCTACCCAGCCCAGTAAGGGAAGTGAGCGGCCAAAATGAGAAACATTGGCCCAGACGGCATGGACAGCAAGGGAAAGGGCTGCCCCGCTGCCCAGCAAGGGATGGTAGCGGCGGAGCTGCACCTTGCCTCTTTGCTTTGCCAAAAGCATAGTAATCCCGGCTGCATAGAGCAATAGAAGGCCTAAAACCCCAAACCAAACAAAGTATGGCACGCTGATTCCTCCAAGCATTGTGATAGTACAACATATGCGCTGCGCATGAAGGCTATTCTCAAAATAACGATCCCCTCACAGAGGCACAATTGAGCCTGGAGTTTGGTTGGAAATGGAGATAAGAAGGATTTGCGGATATTATAAAGAAATAATAAACCAAACATATAGCTAACGCAGACAACATTGGGGCCGCATTTTCTCCAAAATCTGGCGTTTAACTTCCTCCAGCAGACACTCTCTGGGCTCTTAGGGTAGGGGGTGGTTTGGCGCGTATAAAGCTGTATTGGCCAAGACTAAAAACTAAGATGGAGGGATGTACGTGAAGAAGTTTCGCTGGCTCAATCTGACTGCTCTCTGTTTAGTGCTGGTGTTTGCGTTAGGAACAATGGTGAGTGCTGCTGTAGGGGGAGAATTGGAGATATTCTCCTGGTGGGCTGGGGATGAAGGCCCTGCTCTGGAGGCCCTGATCGCGCTCTATGAATCCAAGTATCCTAATGTAACTGTGATCAATGCTACAGTAACAGGGGGATCCGGGGTAAATGCCAAAGCGGTTCTTAAGACGAGAATGCTTGGCGGTGATCCGCCCGATTCCTTCCAGGTTCACGCCGGCCAAGAGCTCATCGGTACCTGGGTTGTGGCTGATCGCATGGAAGATCTAACCTGGCTCTTCGAAGAAGAGGACTGGTTTGATGCATTCCCAGAGGATCTTTTTGGCCTGCTAAGCACCGAAGAGGGAATCTGGTCTGTTCCTGTCAATATTCATCGCTCCAATGTGCTGTACTTTATTCCAGACAACCTGGAGAAATGGGGTGTAGAAGCCCCGGGCACCTGGGAAGAGTTCTTGGAAATTGCCCCAAAACTTGTGGATCAAGGTGTGATTCCACTTTCTGTTGGGGAAAACTGGACCGCGACCCACCTCTGGGAAAGCGTTGCTTTAAGTGTGCTTGGCGCAGATAAGTACAGCGATCTGTGGGCAGGTAGGCTTGCCTGGACCAGTCCTGAAGTAATTCAGGTTTGGGAACTCTTTGGCGAGATTCTCGAATACACCAATCCTGATGCCCCATCCCTGTCCTGGCAGCAGGCTACAGACATGGTTGTGGAAGGACAGGCTGCCCTTAATATCATGGGCGACTGGGCCTCCGGTTACCTGTCTGTAACGCTGGGCGTAAAGCCGGGAGATGGGTACGGATGGGCAGCATCGCCAGGCACAACAGGTGTCTTTATGGCTTTGTCTGACTCCTTTGGCATTCCGGTAGGCTGTCCAAACCGGGAGAACACCATTGCCTGGCTGAAGACCATCGGCAGTTTGGAAGGGCAGGATACCTTTAACCCGCTTAAGGGTTCGATCAGTGCCAGAATCGACTCTGACCTGAGCAAGTACGATCTCTATCTGCAAAGTGCTGCCCAGGATTATCAGACTGACAGAATTGTCGGTTCTCTGGCCCATGGCGTTGTTGCCAACGAAAGATTTATGAACGACTTTGCCACTGTTATGGACATTTTCTTAGCCAACCGGGATGCTAGAGCAGCCTCCAATGCTGCCCATGTTGTCGCGGTTCAGTCCGGTATGGCCCAGTAAGTATGGAATGTAGGTCCGCCGCTCGCTGCGGTGGACCTGCTTTGAATTTGGAGCACTTGATTTTCCAGAAAGGACTGAAAGATGTGCAATCCCGCAAAGATCAAATAGTTGCCGCCTTGACCATTTTGCCGTCTATAATCCTCTTGGGGATTTTTGTCTACGGTTTCATTGGCAACTCAGTGTATATGTCCACTACCGACTGGGGTCAATCGGCAGCCATGGCGCTGGATCCCCAGATTGAAGGCGTTGGCCTGGAGAATTACCGGGAGCTCTTTACGGGGTTTTTGAATGTCCGCTTTCGACAAGATTTGGCCAACATGTTTTTCTTCACAGTCCTCTTTGTCGCCCTGACCCTTTTGGTCGGCCTCTTGCTTGCTACCATTGTTGACCAGCTGATTTGGGGCGAGGCTTTTTTCCGTACAGTCTTTCTTTATCCCATGTCCCTGTCCATGGTTGTTACCGGAACGATCTGGCGCTGGATGCTCCAGCCGAGGGGCGGCATCAACTTCTTGCCTACCTTAATTGGGCTGCCGCCGGGAGAGTTCCTATGGCTTTCTAGCCGTGCCCAAAAGCTGGTCTTTGACTGGTCTCATCTCTTTCATTATTTGTGCTTAATGCTCCTGATTGTGTTGGGCCTGAACCTGTTCAACACCTGGCGCCGCAGGGACAGGAAACACTTGGTATGGAAAGTGATCTTTTTTGGTGCCCTTCTAGGAGTATTCGCCAGCGGAATTTTAACCCGCATTCACCTTTTGGATTATTCGGAATCCCACGGTTTCAATGATGCCCTGTGGGGCGTGGTATTGGCCGCAGTGTGGCAGATGTCCGGTTATACCATGGCCTTATACTTGGCAGGCCTGCGCACTGTACCGAGTGAGCTGCGCGAGGCGGCCAGGGTTGATGGGGGCAGCGAATTTCAGATCTATCGCTACGTTGATTTGCCCCTGCTTAAACCTATTACGGTTAGTGCCATCGTGATCCTCGGACATATCGCCTTGAAGATTTTCGACCTAATATTCGCTATCTCCAGTCCGGATCACTACCCTACTTCGATGCCGGCCATCACTATGTTCCTCAAGACATTCCGCGGCAATGAGCTTGCTGCAGGCTCAGCTATTGGTGTAATCTTATTTGTTATTGTCTCGCTGTTGATCATCCCCTACCTGGTCGTTTCCTTCCGAAAAGAGGTGTGAGTATGAAATCCAGAGGAATCCTCGGCATTATGGCGCAAATTCTAGCCATTCTCCTGGCTGTAGTTTATCTAGTTCCGATTTATATGACCATCATGACTAGCCTGAAAGCGCCTGCAGAGATCAGTTTTATGACTGCCTGGGAGCTTCCAAGTAAAATTAACTGGGAGAGTTACTTGATCGCTTGGGAACGCTTTGCACCAAGCCTAAAGAACAGCTTTGTCCTGGCAATTTCAGCTACCTTGCTCTCTGCAGCCATGGGATCTTTAAACGGTTATGTGCTTAGTAAGTATCGCCTGCCAGGCGGGAAAATGCTCATGCCTCTCATTGTCTTTGGTATGTTTATTCCCTACCAGAGTGTGCTTGTGCCTTTGTTTAGATTTATGCAGCGGACAGGATTATACGGTGGGGTTGCTGGTTTAGCCCTGGTCCACGTAGTCTACGGTCTGCCCATCACCACTTTGCTCTTTAGAAGTTTCTATGAGGAAATACCAAATGAGCTCTTGGATGCCTGCAAGATTGACGGGGCAGGCTTCTTCGGTGTTTTCAGATACCTGATTATGCCCCTTTCGGGGGCGCCCTTCTTAGTGGTTGGCATCTGGCAGTTTACGCAGATCTGGAATGAGTTTCTCTTTGCAGTAACCCTGACTAGACCCGGGGCCCAGCCCATCACCGTCGCCCTGGCTAACCTCGCCGGCGGCCAGGCGGTGTCCTGGAATCTGCCTATGGCTGGATCGGTCTTGGCAGCTTTGCCAACTACGATCATTTACATACTTTTAGGCCGCTACTTTGTCAGAGGTCTCTTGGCCGGGGCTTTGAAGGGGTAGGCAGGGCCAATTCCGCGGTTAAGCATACATAGCAATGGAAGCTGTGCGGTTGAAAGGGCATTTAGGCAGCTGTCTCCGTCAGTAATTGAGAAGTTTACGATGAATTTATTGCTTAACTCGGTGCCAACCTAAGCTTTGACGAACTCGACACACCGAAACGATAATGAGTCTGTGGATACTGTCGCTGAAAATGTCGGGACGCGGCGAAGCGCTGGCAGCCTGTGGCTGATCAAATCTGGTACAATAAATCGCAGGACCATGGGGAAGCTGTTTCCTAAAGTCCGTCCTCAACTCCATAGACTTTACAGCCTCACCTGCCCAGGCACCAGCGGCAGGTGAGTTTTCTTTATAGATTCTTTATATTCTCCCCTTTATACTAAGGCTGCAAGCCAAGATAGAGGGAAACGCCCTCTATCTGCAGCTGCGTGACACCGGGCCCGGCTTTAGCCCACAGGATCTGGAACATCTCTTTGAGAGATTCTACCGAGGCGATAAGAGCCTATCTCAGCAGAAGGGAACTGCATATTATCAAGAAGCTTATTGAGAGGCAGGGCGGAACGATTAGAGCAGACAATGCTCCAGAAGGAGGAGCATGCCTGGAGCTGGTCTTGCCTGAACTGGAAGGGAACGCCGGTTGAAATAGTTGATTGTTCATTACCTGCCGAAGGAAAGAGTCGTGTCTGAGGATGCGGCTCTTTTTTTATAGAATGTGGACTTGGATTTCATGAAAATTTGTAAAAAACTTGATTCGGCTTTTATTGCTAGATAAGTGTCATTTGATTGGAGCATGATAGATTGAAACTTAGGAAACGGAGTGAGCAGGCCTATATCCCACTTCAAAATCTTAACAACAAGGACATGCCTGAAGCTAAGTTTTGAAGCATAGACTTCAACTGTCGCCGCCGAGTGTACAGAAAAATTTCGTAGTTAAGGTTAAAATTGGCATATTCATCTG
>JAAYOM010000021.1 GCA_012520315.1 Bacillota bacterium
AACTGCGCTCAATTCAAAGAATTGAATCAGGCTTACACAAACTTATGGCTTATTCTCTTCAAACACAGAATGTTTCAAGATTCAATGTTCAGTTTTCAAGGTTCTATCGAAATAAATAAGCCTTAAAGAGCAAGGCTTTGGGTGTCTGGCACGTCTTGTGCCCGACGCCTTAATCAATATACCATCGATCTCGTTGGCAATCAAGGAGCTTAAATCGGCAATTTTGACACTTAGGTCTAACTATCTCCCTCGTTCGCATCCATTCTAAGTTTTCCGATGAAAATTGAATGCTATACAAAGAAAAACCTGCCTGCAATGGCATTTTGTGCCAAAGCAGACAGGTGCATACAAACATTCACTAGGACCGGGGACGCATGTGCGGAAAGAGCAAGACGTCTCGTATTGAGGGTGAATCAGTAAACAGCATAACCATACGGTCAATTCCAAGACCCAGGCCGCCTGCGGGAGGCATTCCATACTCCAGGGCTCGAATATAATCTTCATCCATCATATGGGCTTCGTCATCGCCCTTCTCACGCTGGGCCATCTGCTGCCTGAAGCGTTGTTCCTGGTCAATAGGATCGTTTAGCTCAGTGAATCCATTGGCTACTTCCCAGGTGACGATAAATGGTTCGAAGCGATCGGTCAAACTGGGATTGTCCTTTTTGCGTTTAGCCAGTGGACTTACTTCTACAGGGTGATCTGTAATAAATACTGGCTGAATCAGGTTTGGCTCTACGAAGGCATCAAAAAACTCATCGAGCACATGGGAAAAGGAAGCGTTAGGCTCCAATTCAAGTCCCTTTTCCTTCGCAGCCTGCCTGGCCTGTTCATCATCTAGGCCTGTCAGATCAACCCCAGAATATTCTTTAATCGCTTCGAGCATAGGCTTCCTCGGCCAGGGCGGTGTCAAGTCTATTTCCTGACCCTGAAACACGATCTTAGTGGAGCCTACCAACTCTTTTGCAATATAAGCGTAGATCTCTTCCGTGATTTCCATCATATCGTTAGCGTCACCGTAAGCCATGTACAGCTCGCACATGGTGAACTCAGGATTATGCTTGGTGGAAATGCCTTCGTTCCGAAACATCTTGCCAAGCTCAAAGACACGGTCAAAGCCCCCCACCAGCAGCCGCTTTAAATACAGCTCAGGTGCAATGCGCAAATAGAGATCCATATCTAGGGCGTTGTGATGTGTAGTAAAGGGACGGGCGCTTGCTCCGCCTGCGATCACATGCAGCATAGGAGTTTCGACTTCAATATAGCCCCGTCCAGACAGAAAGCTGCGTATCAGCTGGATAATCCTGCTTCTGGTTTCGAAAACCTCACGCACTCCGGGATTCACGATCAAGTCTACGTAACGCTGGCGATATCTCAAATCCACATCCTTGAGCCCATGCCACTTTTCAGGCAGTGGCCTCAGTGACTTGGACAGAAACTGGAAGTCCTGGACTTCCACACTAATTTCACCCCGGCGGGTACGAAAAATTTTGCCAGTGACACCTAGAATATCGCCGATATCAAGTTTCTGCAACAGAGCGTAGCCTTCTTCGCCAAGGGTGTTAACCCTGAAGTAAAGCTGAATCGTGCCGGTATGATCAACAAGATCCGCAAAACTGGCTTTGCCGTGCGTGCGCATGGACATGATACGCCCTGAAATCTTGGTATCCTGTTCTTCTAGTTCTTCAAAGCGGTCGATAATCTCCTGGGCAGTATGAGTGCGTTCAAACTTCTCACCAAAAGGAGCAACGCCCAGATCGTAGAGGTCCTTCAATTTATCGCGGCGCACTCGCATTAGTTCATTCAGTTCTTCTCTGTTCTCCGCATTATCCATAGGTTGCCCGTTCACCGTGATTACCTCCTGTATTATCTGGCCACTTTCAAAATTTCATACTGCAAAACTCCGTCTAAAACCTCGACCTCCACAATTGTTCCACATGGTTTGCCCATAATGGCCTGCCCCACAGGGGACTCATTACTGATCTTGGATTCTGCAGGATCTGCTTCGGCCGAACCCACTAACTGATACTCGAAAACATCAGATGTCTCTAAATCTTTCAAAGTAATTTTCTTGCCCAAACTGACAACTGTCTCATCTGTATCATCATCTTCTATTAAACGCGCGTTGCGCAACATCTTCTCTAAAGTAAGAATTCTGCCTTCGATGAAGGCCTGTTCGTTCTTAGCATCATCGTACTCAGAGTTCTCCGAAATATCTCCGAATTCGAGCGCTGCGCTGATTCGTTCAGCTACCTCACGCCTCTTAACGCTCTTTAATGTGTCTAGCTCAGTCTCTAACTTTTTTAAACCCTCCGGTGTAAGCAATACCTCTTTGTCAACCATACTCTCAGTCTCCTTTATAGTCCGCATTTCACGCAAGGGTGTAGACACTTACTCAAATAGATCATTCTCAATGCTCCATCTATTATAAGTAACAAAAAAAGGGATGTCAAGAATCAGACAGTCCCTATTGTGACATTGTCAACAAGCCCTAAGTGCCCATCTGCGGCTGTACGCTGAAGGCATCATCCAACACTTCCCGTCGGGGCATAAAACCGATCTTGTCGAGCATACGATTGTAGTCCTCAGGTGTAATATCTGCTAACGGCTTATTCAAAAGGGCCACCAGCAGCGCTTCCATAACATTGGTGCCAAATGACCTGCCCTCAATGTTGGGTGTAGTCGTAATCAGCTCACGGACATTGCGCCGCTTCAAAAACTCCACATCGCCAGGGGTGATCGTATTGGTAATCAAAGTCTTGCCTGTCAGATCCTCAGGCATGTACCGGCGGATCATGTGGTAGTCTCCAGCTATCACATCGGCCCAGGCGTAATACTTGGCATACTTATTCTGGTCAGGCGATTTCTCCTGCTTAGTGCCTGTGGGATACAGCCAGGCAAAAGGCATTTGTACTGCGATGGGGGCTAGAATAGTTACCACCCATTGGAGGACCTTCAGCCTGTAGATGGGCAACGACAGTCCAAGTGCAAACATGACATCGCCGTAGAGCACACTGCTTCCCGTCTCCTGCAGCGCCTGAGCCATGCCGAAACGATCTAGAGCACAAGTCAGGAGCACATTTCTCCCTTGAAACAGACTAGGATTCTGCTGGGCGAGAGTTTGAATAGCCCTCCGCTCTAGAGTGTTCTTTAAGCCTGATCCATCAACTATAGGCGTAATCTGGGCTGCTCTGGCAATCTGCTTGGCTTCCCTGAGGATATAACGGCGTGTGCCCCCTTGCAAGTACAGATCGATTCCACCCATGCCAAAAGCCGCTACTTTGCCGTCAAGCTCTCGAATAAGGGCCACGGCCTTCTGCATATCGCCATCGGTGCCGATTCTCTCAATAGAGAACTTTTCTCCGCAGACAGTCACGACAGCCTTACTGTCCCTTTGGGACGAGCCTATGCTAACACTCACTATCCGCCTCATCAGTACTCCCCTTTAATCGATGTAATGAGTTCCCTCAATTTCTCGGGACTGTAATGAACGTCACCTTCTATGGGCGATTCACCAATCACAACACCTAGAACCTTGTCGCCCACAATGCCCTCGGCCAATTTAATACGCATATCAGAGCCAATCATGATGACATGATCATATTCCCCCATCTCCAGCATGAGCTGCATCAACCAGTTTAAAAGACTCTTTCCGTCATGGGACTCGATGAGCTCCCATCGTTCTAAGTCGTTTAGCAGGAGTGTGTACTCTACCCCTAGTTCCTGACAGATGCGCGCAAGCTCCGAGGTGTTCCCCAGCGGAAAGCCAATAACAGCCACACTGCCCCCTTTGCGCACTTCGGCCAAAGACTCCAAGCGCGAAACAAAGGAACGATCGCAACCGACCCTTGTGGCTACCTCCTGCTGGGAGAGTCCCGATACCCTCAGTTGGAATATGCGATCTACAATCCTATCCAGTTTATCACGGTTCAGCAACTTATCGCCGATACGAAAAAAGCCGCCCATCCCTTCACCGCCAATGTGCACATAATGTTCACAGTAATTATAACACGGGAAAAGACATTCTACAACAGACCTTTCAATACCTTTGCCATGTCTGCTGCCGTGGTTGTAGTGTTCAGGATGCGTCTGGCCTCAGCCGCATAAGGAATACCCTTTAGATACCAGGCTAGATGAGGGCGCATTTCACGAACTGCAATAGGTTCCCCATCATACTCGACTTTCATCTGCAGATGCCGGAGGGCTAATTCGATCCTTTCCTGGGCGCTTGGATCAGGCAGAAGAATGCCTTCATCTAAATAGGCTTTGATTTGAGCAAAAAGCCATGGGTTGCCCTGGGCTCCCCGGCCAATTGCCACATGGTCACAGTTTGTCTGTTCAAGGAGGCCCTGGGCATCTAGGGGTGAGAAAACATCCCCGTTACCAACAATTGGAATTCCCGTTGCCGCCTTAACCTTGCCTATCCACTCCCAATCGGCTTCACCTGCATAAAACTGTTCCCGGGTGCGGCCGTGAACTGTAATCCAGTATATCCCCGCATCTTCCAGCCGCCTGGCAACTTTGACGCAGTTGATGCTGTCCCGATCCCAACCTAAGCGGATTTTCGCCGTCACAGGAATCGGCACCGCTTCTACTACCGACTGGGCGACCTTAACGAGAGTCTCAACATCCTTCAGTAATGCAGCCCCGTCTCCGTTTTTCACAATTTTAGGCGTTGGGCAGCCAAAGTTGAGATCAATCATCTCGGGTCCTGCAATGTCATGCACGATTTTTGCCCCCTCAGCACACACGTGAGGATCATGACCGAAGATCTGAATGGCAGTAGGTCGTTCCAGCTCCGACAAGGCAAGCATCCTAAGGGTTCTCCGGTTCGCATAAACCAAGGCCTGGGCCGAAACCATCTCACTGACAACCAAGTCTGCACCGTACTCTCTAGCCAGGATGCGAAATGGCAAATCTGTTACACCAGCCATCGGGGCCAAGAAAACTCCCATCGCAAAACCTCCTTCAACAAAAAAAGCAGGGTTTCCCCTGCCTTCTGCAATCGTCTAATTAGTCCTGTTGTTTCATATTGTACTTGGTAAGGAAACGCTCC
>JAAYOM010000118.1 GCA_012520315.1 Bacillota bacterium
CTGACAGGCTTGGATCCTGCAGTAGCTCTGTTTACATCCGGTACTGGTACGCTTATTTTTCAGCTAATTACTAAAGGGAAGGTTCCTGCATACTTAGGATCCTCTTTTGCTTTTATTGCTCCAATTATTGCCGTAGCTGGGCAGTATGGGCTTCCCTATGCCATGGGCGGCGGGGTTGCTGTAGGTGTCGTCTACGCCATTGTGGCTCTGCTCATCGCCAGGCTGGGAACGAATTGGGTTGACCGGGTGCTCCCGCCTGTTGTAATTGGGTCTGTCATCATCGTCATCGGAATGGGCCTTGCGGGCACTGCAGTAGACATGGCGGGCTTTGTTGAAGGGAGCTCCTTGGCAAGCCCTGACGTCCGGGTGGCACTGTTTACACTTCTGATAACTGTTGTGGGGACCATGTTTTTTAAGGGTTTCCTCGCTGTAATTCCTATTTTGATTGGAATCGTGGCCGGTTATATTTTCGCAGTTACTCAGGGAGTAGTAGACTTTTCACCAGTTCGGGAAGCTGCCTGGATTGGTTTGCCTCAATTTATTGCGCCCAAGTTCAACCTGGTAGCCTTGTCAGTGATAGTCCCGGTTGCTCTTGTTTCTATAACCGAGCACTTAGGGGATGTCATGGTAATCAGTAAAGTTACAGGAAAGGATTATTATCACCAACCTGGCCTGCATCGCACGCTTCTGGGCGATGGAATCGCTACATCCTGGGCCGGATTGTGGGGCGGGCCGCCTAACACTACCTATGGCGAGAATGTTGGCGTCTTGGCTATCACTGGTGTTCACGATGTCTCAGTAATTCGCACGGCAGCCATTATTGCAGTAGTGCTGTCATTCGTCCAGAAAATAGGAGCACTAATTTCGACTATTCCGACACCGGTTATGGGCGGCGTGTCAATTGTACTCTTTGGAATCATTGCTGCTTCGGGTTTGAGGACTCTGGTAGAAAGCGGCATCGACTACGGCAATAAACGCAACCTTGTCATTTCCTCCGTAATCTTGGTTCTGGGAATTGGCGGAGCAGAGCTGAGCGTTGGTCCGTTAACTCTGCAAGGTATGGGTTTAGCAGCTTTGGTTGGAGTTCTCCTAAACCTCTTCCTTCCACAGAGGGACAAGCAGTCTGCTAAGTAAACTGGCATGTCAGCAATAAACAAAGAGGAGCGTTCAGCTCCTCTTTTTCGCGCAGACCAAAGCAAAGACGGCTCTAGATAGACCCAACAGGCGTCAAATGCTGGCACATGTTTGTGTTGGTCCTCATTCACCAAGCAAGAAACGGAAGGCGAACTCCAGCCTTGCTCGTAGGCATATTGCTCTGTCTGCGTTTGAATCGTTCCTTCTTGGTTCGTTGGGCTATCTGACTTGCGGAGCTCCGCCTCATTGCTATTATGGGGACTGTCTCTGGAAAATATACTTATCCAAAAATGATTTTTAATAAACCGACAGCAATTACCAGCGCTCCCGGGAGCCAGCGCAGATCCCGCTTGAAGCGGGGAAGCGACGTTAACGCTAAGACAACGCCTGCCTTAAGACCTAAAGCGATAAAGAAATAGCTTCCGATCATGACAGCAATAGTCGTTGACCAGATTGGCAGGCCGAGCATGGCAGCGCCGAAGCCTGCAGCTGCGGCATCCAAGGCCAAGGCTCCTCCAAGAATAAAGGCTTCCTCGCCAGAAATAGTCTGAGATTGATCACTGTCGGCCCGGAGAGGTTCCTGCCAAACTTCTATTATGAGACCTAGGACAGGGATACGCCAGTTAACTAGGATGCGAGAGCCTGAAGGGCGATAGCTTCGCCAGAGTTGATAGAGACCAAGCAGAACAAAGATCAATCCGCCTAATACTGTAGCTAAGCCAGAGCTGATGCGTTGTTCGAAAATCCAGCCCAATACCATGGAAATCAATACAGACGAACCAGAGACAATGCTCAAAACGACCTTTGATACCAGGGGGATGGCAATGAAATTCATGCCATAGGTAACTCCGATGGTCAAAGAATCAAGACTAACTGCTACAGCAAGAAGGATAACGGGTATCCAGATCAAAGTTATAACCTCCTCCATATCACACTGACATTGTATGGTTTAGGTGGGGAGGACGTGAAGTCGTACCAGGAGAATTATCTGTTATACTCTTGACATAGGCCCGCAAGAATGGTAATATTTTAATGGCCTGAGGCGGCATAGCCAAGTGGTAAGGCAGAGCTCTGCAAAAGCTCCATTCCCCAGTTCGAATCTGGGTGCCGCCTCCAATTTTATGTAGATTAGCGAAGGGAGGTCAAATCATGGCTAAAGCAAAAAGAGGTAAGAATATCAAAACGCTAGGCTGGAGAGGGACCTGCCCTTCATGTAAGAAGACCGGAGTCAAGTTGCTCTGGGAGAAGGACGAGGTTAAAGTTTGCAAGGCGTGTGGAAAGTAGTAAAACGGCGTGAGCCGTTTTTTTCTTGCACAAAAATGACCCGGATGCTGCCATCCGGGTCATTTTTTGCATTAATGTTCTGAACTTATTTTGAGTAGAACTCGACAATTTCAGCTTCGTTAATATCTGGGTTAAGCTCATCTCTGCGAGGCAGACGAAGCAACTCACCAGTACGTGCGTTTTCGTCATAGCTGAGGTACTCGGGTACACTCGGGCGAACCTCCAAGGCGTCTTCAACGACGACTAGGTTGCGGCTCTTCTCCCTAAGGCCGATTACCTGACCTACGCTAACGCGGTAACTTGGTATATCAACCTTCTTGCCGTCCACAGTAATGTGTCCATGGGTGACGAGCTGTCTTGCTCCTGCTCTAGTGCGGGCAAATCCCAGGCGGAAGACTAGATTGTCCAAACGGGATTCCAAAAGAATCATGAAGTTTTCACCGGTGATGCCGGGCATCTTGGAAGCTTCCTGGAAAAGATTCTTAAATTGCTTTTCGCTTAAGCCATAGAGGAAACGTAGTTTTTGCTTTTCCTGTAACTGCAGTCCATAGTTGCTTTGCTTGCGGCGCTGATTTTGACCGTGCTGCCCAGGTGGGTAAGGACGTTTGCGCAGTTCTTTGCCTGTTTCGCTTAGGGAAAAGCCTAAACGTCGACTGATTTTCCACGTTGGTCCTGTATAACGTGACATGTACTTCTCTCCAATCTCAAACTAGTGTTCTTGTAATTTCCCAAAGCAGCCGCGCCTTGTTAATCTACCTTCCTAGAATACCATATTTTCTAAGATTTGCAAGGGTAATTTCGCCTCCGATACACTAAACTAAGCAAAAAGAGGGTGCAAGCCTATGAGAAGCATGTGGAACGGTTCACTTTCTTTTGGCCTAGTGAACATTCCGGTCAAAATGTATACTGCAACCCAGGCAAAGGATCTGCGTTTTAACCAGTTGCACAGTCTGTGCCATACCCCCATTAAGTACGAAAAGGTGTGCCCTAACTGTCAGCAGGCGGTGCCAGGAGAGGAAATCGTCCGGGGTTATCAGTATGAACGGGGGCGTTATGTAATCATCGAGGACGAAGAATGGGACAGCTTCACCGCAAAATCCAGCCGCACGGTGGATATCCTGCGTTTCGTGGAGCTTAGTGAAATCGATCCTATTTATTATAACAAAACGTATTACCTCGAGCCGGCAGAAACAGGGGGTAAGGCCTATGCACTTCTCAGTCAGGCCCTGTCCATTTCCGGCAAGATTGCGGTCGCTGAAATTACGGTTCGCTCTAAGCCTTCGTTAGCTGTAATCAGGGTATATCATGGGATCTTAGCCCTGGAAACGATCTATTACCCCGACGAAATCCGGGAATATGCCCTGCTTTCCCTGCCGCAAGTTCAAGTCCAAGACAGGGAGCTGGAAATGGCCATGTCTCTAATTAATAGTCTAACCGAGCCCTTTAAACCGGAAAACTACAGTGATGAACGGCGTTTACGGCTCCAAGATCTTATTCAGGCAAAAATCTACGGGCAAGAGACTGTTCAGGTGGAGAAAAAAGAAGATGAAGTTGCTCCAGTCGACCTCCTAGCCGCTCTGCAAGCATCCATCCAGGCTCAGCAAGAGAAAATGGGTGACAGCTCTGGAGAGTATAGGCATTGAGTTTGCACCGCTACCGGCCTATGCTGCCAGTGGATCAGCCTGCCCCACCTGATGATTTGGAGTTCATTCATGAAATTAAATGGGATGGATATCGGGTATTGGCTTACCTGGACGGAGATGTAAGACTGGAAAGCCGAAGGGGCCGAAATCTCAATCCTCTCTTTCCATCGGTGGCGGAAAGACTTAGTCAACTGGGTCTGCAAGCGGTCTTAGACGGTGAAGTTGTGGCACTAAACAAGGAAGGACAGGTTGATTTCTCGCTCCTTCAATCTCGCTGTCCTAAGAAACGCACGTGTTATATAGTTTTTGATGTACTCTTTCTTCAAGGTGAAGATTTTTGTGAAAGACCCTGGCTGGAGCGGCGGAAGTATCTCGAAAGCGTAATCACTAATCAGGGAACTGTCATGTTATCGCCTCTACTTCCTGGTTCTGCTGCAGAGAGCCTGTCATTTGCGGCTGAACATCACCTAGAGGGTATTGTCTCTAAAGATCGAAACTCACCCTATTTACCCGGAGTTCGCTCACCCGCATGGAGGAAACAGAAGATTAGGCGGAGCCTGGATTGCATAGTGATAGGCGTCAAAATGGGAAAGGGGCGCATTCGTTCCCTGGCTGCTGCGGTGTATCGAAGCGACGGTTCATTGCTCTACCTAGGCAATGTGGGAAGCGGATTCAGCCTGCGGGAGCTGGACTTTATCCGCAAAGCCATAGACATTCTGCCCAGAACTCCTCGCTGCCTTTGCACCAATCCTCCAGGCGCGCCGGGTGATTGGCTTTGGTTTAAGCCCCTATTGGTGCTGGAGGTTGAATACACTGAACTGACGCCGGCAAAACGTTTGCGCCACCCAGTATTTAGACGTTTTCGCTTCGATAAAGAGGCCAAGGATTGCCTGTTGGAGGAAGGTCCAGATGACAACTAAAAAGATAGTACAGGTGGAGGGAAAAGAGCTGCAGCTGTCCAATCTAGATAAGGTACTCTGGCCGAAAGCTGGCGTTACCAAGGCCAATTTGCTGGAGTATCATGCACGCCTTTTTCCCCTCACAAAAAGGCATTGGCAAGGCCGAGCCCTCACTGTCACCCGCTATCCTCACGGCATAGAGGGGGAGTTTTTCTTTCAAAAAAATATCCCTGCCTCAGCACCGCCTTGGGTCCAAACTGCTAAGATTGAAGACACGAACTACGTTGTAGCAAATGACCTTGCGACCGTGTCCTGGCTGGCCAATCTGGCAGCAATAGAGTTTCACCCTTCGACTTATCTGGCTGCTCGCGCCGGGGTACCAAGCTATGCTATAATTGACTTGGATCCAACTGAACCGCAAGGTTATGCTGAGACTGTTGATGCAGCCAGGCACTGCCGGGATGTCCTCTGCGAGATTGGTCTGCAGGGCTATCCTAAGCTATCGGGTGCAACAGGTATTCACATCTACATTCCCCTGCAGGCTCGCTACAATTTTCAGATTACAGCTCAGCTCGTCAAGTTCATCGGGATGACACTGCAGCGCCGCTATCCAGAGAAGTTTACGCTGGAAAGGCTTGTCAAAAAGAGGCATGGGGTGTATGTTGATTATCTTCAGAACCATCCCAGCAGGACTATTGTTGGCGTTTACAGCCCCAGGCCTACTTTGGAGGCAACCGTCTCAACGCCGATTCGGTGGGAGGATCTGAGTTATTATGAACCTAGGGACTTTACGGTGCACACTGTGCCGGAGTGGATAAAGGGTAGGGGTGATCTCTTTGAACAGGTGTTTAGTCAGCCCCAATCCCTGGAGCACCTGCAAAATCCGGAGATTTTTCAGAAATAATCTTTCCTTGACGTTGATGAAATACTATGTTATACTTCAAACGTCAAAGCAGAAGCCACCGCTTCTCACCTTGTGACTGCGTGTTTTCAAGGTTAACCCTGATTAGTTTGCCCCATTTGTTGCGGGGTTCAATTAAGACGTTTGGGTGAAACGGGTGGCTGCTGCCGTCCGTTTTTTTGTTATCACTAATACATGGAGGGGTGACATTATTAGCAAAGAGTTAAGAGTGAATGATGCAATTCGGGCTCGGGAAGTAAGGGTTGTGGACGCCAACGGAGACCAACTCGGCATTATGAGTGCGCGTGAAGCATTGAGCATAGCCGGCGATCGCGGTCTGGATTTGGTCGAAGTTGCACCAAATGCCAAGCCGCCAGTCTGCCGAATCATGGACTATGGTAAACACAGATATGAGCAAAGTAAGCGTGACAAAGCTGCCAAGAAAAAACAGAAAGTCACGAATGTGAAAGAAATTCGCATGAGTCCCAAGATCGATGATCACGATTTTGAAGTAAAGCTCAGGGCTGCTGAACGTTTCATTAAAGCTGGGGACAAAGTGAAAGTCTCTGTACGTTTTCGCGGCAGGGAGATTGTCCATTCTGATTTGGCCAAGACCAAACTGAATAAGCTGGCAGAACAACTGAAAGATTTTGCCATGGTTGAACGTCCGCCGAAATTAGAAGGCCGTCAAATGATCGCAGTACTAGCCCCTAGAACCGATAGTCAAAAAGCAGAAGCTTCACACGCTGAAACTAAGGAAGCAAACAATTAGGAGGTGTGTTCAGCATGGCAAAAATGAAGACCCACAGGGGTGCCGCCAAACGGTTCAAAGTTACAGGATCCGGTAAGGTGATTAAGTTTAGTTCGCATAAGAGCCATATTCTAGAGAAAAAATCTGCAAAACGCAAGCGTCAACTGAGACATGGTCAAACGGCGAGCAAGGCCGATACCAAACGGGTACGGGACCTTCTGCCTTATAAATAGATTGGTTAATTAGGAGGAAAAGACAATGCCTAGAGTTAAAGGTGGGCCTGCAACACGCCAAAGGCGGAAAAAGGTTCTAAAACTTGCCAAAGGTTATTATGGTGATAAAAGTAAAAAGTTTCGCGTAGCTAACCAGGCTGTGATGAAGTCAGGAAACTATGCGTACCGTGATCGGAAAGCAAAGAAGCGTGATTTCCGCAGATTGTGGATCACTCGCATTAATGCAGCAGCAAGAATGAACGGTATGTCCTACAGCACGTTTATCTCCGGCCTCAAAAGAAACGGGGTAGAAGTAAACCGTAAAGTCCTGGCTGACATTGCCGTTAATGATGAAGCTGGCTTTGCTGATTTAGTAGCTATAGCGAAGCAATAATTTTTTGTCTCAAATCCCGGGCGGTTGATCCTCCCGGTATTTTTTTAGGAGGGTTAGGGTGGAACCAGGGGCGATCATCACCAGCAAGAGAAATGAACGAATTCGCGCTGCCAAACGATTACAGCAGAGAAAGATCCGGGACCAGAGGGGGATGTTTTGCCTCGAGGGTGTTCGGGTGGTAGAAGAAGCCCTTGGTACACCTTTTGTGGAAACCATTTTCTTCGCAGAGCGCCTGACAGAAACCGCCAGGGGAAAAGCTTTGCTGGCACTTGCCAAGCACCAGGGCGTACCCTCATTCCACTGCAGTGACGATGTCTTGGCAGAGCTGACGGATACTGTGCAATCCCAGGGAGTGGTAGCTGTAGTAAACAAGCCTAGCTGGCCTAGGGCGATGGACGGCGTCACATTGATTGCAGATGAAGTCCAGGATCCGGGGAACATGGGCACATTACTCCGGACAGCAGTCGGGGCAGGTTGCCGAGGGCTCTATGTGGTTGAGGGCTCTGTGGATCTGTACAACCCCAAAGTGCTGCGTTCCAGTATGGGTGCAATTTTCTATTTACCTCACTGGCTGGTAACTCGGAAAGAGATTCTGGAGCTTGTTCAGGAAAGCAACACGGCCTTGGTCATTGCTGATTTGGTAGATTCTGAGAATTTTTGGGCAGTCAGCTACCCCCGCAACCTGGCAGTTGTCATTGGCAACGAGGCACGGGGAGTTCATCCAGACTTTCGCAAACATGCGGCTTTGCGAGTGAAGATTCCCCTAGTCGGACCTGTGGAGTCCCTTAACGCGCCTGTAGCTGCCGGCGTGTTACTGTACGAGATCTTGCGGCAACACCGTTGTAACCATCCCGGTTCTGTGTTATAATCCTTTTAGAAAACTGAACGCGTGGGGGGTTTTTTGATGAATCTAACACCACAGGTTGTTTGGCAGATTTTCGTGTCGACAGGTTCGGTAAGCGCTTATCTTCTGTACCGGCAGTTGCTGGAAATAAGTAATCGTGTACTGCATTAAGAAGAGCAGTTTCACAATAAATAGCTAAAGGCAATGAAGGAGAATAGTATATCCGCAGCCTCCCCAGAGAGAGAAGATCACCGGCTGCAAGTCTTCTTGGATGAAAAGCGGATTGAATTCCCTCCTGAGCTGCAAACTGAAATAATAGTAGGTTTAGTCGGATTCCTCCGTTACAGGATTTGAGATGGGCTGGCTTAAGATGTCCTTAAGATCATGCCAAATAGGGTGGTACCGCGTACTTCTTGCGTCCCTTGCCAAATGTTGGGCTGGGATGCGAGGAGTTTTTTTGTTTATTGACAGCGAGAAAATGCAAGGGGGTTTTCATGTGCAAGACCAAGTCAGAGGTATTAGAGAACAGGCATTAGATGCTTGCAGGCAGGCAAGAACCGTTCAGGAACTTAACGAAGCACGAGTCAAGTTCTTAGGCAAGAAAGGGGAACTGACTCTCATATTGCGAAAAACCGGCCAATTGCCCAAAGAGGAACGCCCTCATTTTGGCAAACTGGTCAACGAAGTACGCGATGAACTCGAGTCTATCTGGGAGCAAAGGGAACAGGAGCTTTCCTTGGCAGAAGAGGCAAAGCGTCTCTTGGCGGAGAGCCTGGACATTTCCTTACCCGGCCGCACTGTTGCTCGGGGGACAATTCATCCTGTCACCCGCGTCATTAATGAAACCAAGAACATATTTATGCAAATGGGTTATGCAGTGGTAGAGGGGCCGGAGGTTGAACTTGACTATTACAATTTTGAGGCTCTAAATATTCCTCCGGATCATCCAGCCAGGGATATGCAGGACACCTTCTTTATCACTGAAAACCTTCTGCTGAGAAGTCAGACATCACCCGTACAGATTCACACTATGGAGCGGCAGGAACCGCCTGTGCGCATTGTGGCTCCCGGCAAAGTGTATCGGGCTGATTCTGATGTTACGCATTCACCCATGTTTCATCAAATCGAAGGTTTGGTAGTTGATGAGGGGATTACCCTTGCCGATTTGAAGGGTACACTGCAGCTCTTTGTTCAGCGAATGTTCGGAGCAGATGTCAAGATTCGCTTGCGGCCCAGTTACTTTCCCTTTACTGAACCAAGTGCAGAAGTGGATGTCTCCTGCATTATCTGTTCCGGTTCAGGCTGCCGAGTCTGCAAAGACACCGGTTGGCTGGAAATACTCGGATCAGGCATGGTGCATCCCCAGGTCCTCAAACAGGTAGGGTATGACCCTGAGAAAGTGAGCGGTTTTGCCTTCGGTATGGGTATTGAACGGATCGCGATGCTCAAATACGGTATTAATGACATTCGCCTCTTATATGAAAATGATGTTCGCTTCTTAGAGCAATTTACCAGCTAGGGGGGTCTACTATGTTAGTGAGCTATAATTGGTTACAAGACTATGTGCAAATTCCCTGGGAGCCGGAGGAACTTGCCCGGCGCCTTACTATGGCGGGGCTCGAAGTGGAAGGGCTGACGCCATTTGCGCCAGATTTACCGCGTGTCTACATTGGCCTGGTGAAAACGGCAGCCAAACATCCGAGTGCAGACACTCTGCAAGTGTGTTCTGTTGATGTTGGAGAACAAGGAATGCACAGCATAGTCTGTGGCGCTCCCAATGTGGCCCCGGGCCAGACAGTGGCGGTAGCTCTAGAAGGGGCAAACCTGCCTGGAGGACTGGAGATTAAGCCGACAGAAATTCGGGGTGTATTGTCCCACGGCATGATCTGCTCCCAGTCAGAGCTTGGGATCGGCGATGATCATGAGGGAATCTGGGTCTTGCCCGAGGGGCTAAAACCAGGTGTACCCTTGGTGGAAGCTCTTGACTTGGATGACGTGATTCTGGATGTTTCCATCTACGCCAACCGCCCCGATTGCATGAGCATGATTGGCATAGC
Source organism: Bacillota bacterium (assembly GCA_012520315.1). GTDB lineage: Bacteria > Bacillota > Limnochordia > Darwinibacteriales > Darwinibacteriaceae > UBA5420. The sequence goes on from JAAYOM010000118.1 coordinate 10,120, forward strand.
TAGAGAGGTGGCGGCCCTAACAGGCGGAGAATTAAGAATCCCTTCCATAGACTATACTGAACTGGACATTCCCATTTCTAAAAAAACAAGTGTCACGGTTGAAGATGCAGCACTTTGTCCCCGTTACACTGCTGCCTTGTTAGGGGAGGTTGAACTAAGGGAGTCGCCGCTCTGGATGCAACTGCGCTTGAAAGCTGCCGGCATGCGTCCCATCAACAATGTCGTTGATATTACAAACTACGTCATGCTGGAGACAGGCCAACCTCTGCATGCCTTTGACTATGAACGCCTAGCTGAAGGGCGTTTAGTGATTCGAACCGCCAAACCGGGCGAGGAGATCGAAACTTTAGACGCGGTGAAGCGCAAACTCACCTCGGAAATGCTTGTAATTTGCGATGGGAAAAAGCCGCAGTGCATTGCCGGCGTCATGGGCGGACTTAGTAGCGAGGTTACTCAGAAGACTAACACCATCGTACTGGAAACGGCAAATTTCGCTCCGGTGAGTGTACGAAGAACCAGTCGAGCTCTTGGTCTGAGTTCAGAATCTGCAGCCCGTTTTGAAAAGGGAATAGACCCGAGCGGCACAATGTTTGCTAGCCAAAGGGCATTGCACCTTCTGCAAAACTTAGCTCAGGCAAGTGTTTATGCTGGGCATTTAGATATTGATGCGAGCTCCCGGGAGGCAACAGAGATTCATCTTCCCTTGACCGAAATCGAGCGCCTCCTTGGTGTTGCCGTTCCCGAACAAACCTGTCGGCAAATTCTAGAGGCCCTCGGATTTAAGGTTCAGGAGGCAGCACCTGGACATCTCCAAGTCACAGTACCGTCTCATCGCACTGATGTGAAGATCGCAGCGGATTTAGTTGAAGAGGTTGTTCGCATCTGGGGCCTGGAAAATGTCCCCAGCACTCTCCCAGCCGACACCTCTACTTCGGGTGGACAGAGCAGACGCTTAAACGCAGCAGACCATCTTAGGCAAGTCTTGGTTGGGGCCGGCCTGCAGGAAGCTTTGAGCTATTCTTTCGGGCGCATAGACAATAACGACAGACTCTTACGTTTCGATCAGCCTATGATCACATTGCAGAACCCATTTTCCGAGGATTTGGCTGCTCTGCGTCACAGTTTGCTGCCAGGACTTCTCACCGCTATCAGTCTAAATGCCAGCCGCCAGCAAACCAGAGTGGCACTGTTTGAGATCGGGGCAAATTATGTGGGAAAAGTACCCTTGGCAGAACAGCCCTTGGAGGAAATGCAGCTATGCCTGGCGCTCTGGGGTCATCGCAACCCAATTAATTGGGGTCTGGCTGAGGAAAATTATGACTTCTATGACCTAAAGGGAATATTAGAGTTATTGCTGCCTAGTGAGGAGTTAGTCTGGGGAACAGGCAGCAATGCGACCTATCATCCTGGCAGGCAGGGGAGCATACGATATCAGGGCAATGAAGCGGTCGTTTACGGCGAAGTGCACCCGGCTGTCTTGCGGAACTTTAAGGTTCCGGGCAGAGTTTACGCAGCGGAAATTCAACTGGAAAAGATTCTAGATCTCTTTATCACCACACCCATGTTCCGGAATTTGCCGAAGTTCCCCGCCGTCGATCGAGATCTGGCCTTTGTAGTGGACAGCGGCCAAGAGGTAGGGGCGTTAATCGAGCACCTCAAGGAGCTCGGGGGAGAACTCCTTAAGGAAGTCACTCTCTTTGACGTCTATGAGGGTAAGCCTATTCCCGCTGATAAGAAGAGTGTGGCCTTCTCCTTGCGTTTTCAGGGAGATCGCACTTTGACCGATGAAGAGATTGCTCCTGTGCTGGAACATTGTATCAGTGGCTTGGGCGCAAAATTCGGCGCAGAAATCCGCTAGGAGGAAATGGGTAAGCTAAGTAGAATTGAAAAGGCGAGGGAGGGACGAGTATGAGTGGAGATCAAGACATGCGTTCAGTTAGGGTACAGATTTTCGGCGAGGATCATATTATCAAGGGTCAGGCATCGGAAGAGTACATCAGGGATCTCGCTTCCGTAATTGACAGCCGATTACAGGAAGTGCAAAAGCTCAACCCTCGGCTTCCCCGCCATCGTGTCGCTATCTTGGTAGCAATAAATCTAGCCAATGAGCTGGAAAAGCTGTCGGCGGAGCATGAAGAGCTGTTAGCCCTGCTGGAAGAAGCAAATTAGGTGGGGGTTAATAATGATTGGAAAGTGGATCGACCTCGTTATTTTGGTGTTCTTGGCCCTCGGTTTGCTGAAAGGTTTCAAGCGGGGACTTGTACGGGAGCTCTTTAGCTTGCTGGGGGCTATTTTGGCAATCGTCGTTGCCTACCACAGTTATCAGACTGTAGCCTTGAAGCTGCTGGAGCATTACGCGCTGTCTACCTGGCAGGCGCAGGCAATTTCTTTTGTTGTCTTATTAATAGGCATCAGTCTGCTCGGCGTATTTTTTGGTTATGTGTGGTCGAAGGCCTTAAGTTACACTCCCTTTTCTGTACTGGATCATATTGGCGGTGCAGCTTTTGGAGTAGCAAAGGTAGGGGTGGTAGTTCTCGTTCTCCTGCTCTTTTTGGGGGCAGCCAATATTAGTTTTGTTGATACTCTGCTCGATGAATCTGTTGTTGTGGAGCAGATTGGCGTGCTGCTGCCCTTTGTGTACGACTATCTTGATCAATATTGGCCTGAACAGTTGCCCAGGCCAATGTGGCTTTATCCTACCCAAAACCCCGGAGCTGTGGCGGGGTTTTCTTGGGTCTTATGACTATCCCTGGGAGTCCCACCTAGAGTTGCCTAAAGGGATTGCCCCTGCTTGCTAGAACTGTTGAAACTAGCAAGGGGGTAAGCAGGTGAGAAAGCCTATTGTTCTTTATTCCAATCTAGCAGCTACCTTAGCCATGCTTGGTTTTTTCCTTTTATCTGGTCTGATGGGCACCAAGGTGCCCTTTTTGGCTGATCCGAACCGCTCCCTCGGGACAGAACACCTGCAGGGCAGGGTAATTGTCCTTGATCCAGGTCACGGGGGCGGTGATCCTGGTACTGTGGGAGTTGGGTCAACTACGGAGGCAGAGAATGTACTGGCCATTGCCTGGGAACTCAAGGGCTTGCTGGAGAAATATGGTGCCGAAGTAATTATGACGAGGCAAAATGATACCAGTCCATCTGCTGGAACACAATTCTCCGGCCAGAGGAATGGACAGTTGGCAGCCCGGGTTGCGGCGGGTAATCGCAGCCGCGCTGAAATCTTCATTTCGCTGCACAATGATTGGCATGATGATGGCCAGATACGGGGTACTTCAGTTCACTACTACAAAGGAGCAGACCTGGCGTTAGCCGAAGCTTTGCAGAGGGGACTGGTCGGTCAGACTAAGGCCCGTGATCTTGGCGTCAAGCGCAGCAATTTTTACGTACTTCGCAATACGAACATGCCGGCGGCGCTTGTAGAAATTGGGTTTTTGAGCAATGCTGAGGAAGCACGCCTCTTGGCCAGGCCAAGTTACCGGCGGGAGGTGGCACTAGGCCTCTTGGCCGGTATAAATGCATATTTTGCAGGAAATTGACAGGGAGGAACGCTTGTGGAGTTGTTAGCGCCAGCCGGCTCGTTTGATGCCCTGCGGGCGGCAGTAGAAAACGGAGCAGATGCTGTCTATTTAGGCGGCAAATCATACAGTGCCAGAGCTTCAGCGGCCAACTTTTCCCCTGAAGAGTTGCAGAGAGCTCTAGATTATTGTCATATTCGGGGGGTGCGGGTTTACGTTACAGTCAACACCCTCCTGCGCGAGGATGAGCTCGAAGGAGCAGTTGCCTATCTGGGGGATTTATATCGCTGGGGAGTAGACGCAGTCATTGTGCAGGATCTAGGGCTTATTGCCCTGGCCAGGCATCAAGTGCCAGGTCTGGAGCTCCACGGAAGTACCCAGATGACGATCCACAACTCCTTGGACTTTCGCGCTATGGAGCATCTAGGTCTGACTAGAGTGGTTTTGGCCCGGGAGCTGGGTGCCGAAGCTATTAAAGAGATTGGGCAGCAAACCGATGTAGAGCTGGAAGTTTTCGTCCATGGCGCCCTCTGTATCTGTTACTCCGGTCAATGCTTGATGAGCAGCTTGATTGGGGGACGCAGCGGCAACCGGGGACAGTGTGCACAGCCATGCCGCCAGCCTTATAGTGTAGAAGGCCTGACTGTGCCTGGAGAATATGTACTGTCGCCGAAGGATCTGTCACTTGTTTCTGATCTAGACGTGCTGCGTGGTGCAGGAGTGGTCTCTCTGAAAATCGAAGGCAGGCTGAAAAACCCCGACTATGTCGGGGTTACAGTACGTACTTACCGGGCTGCCCTAGACGGCAGGCCTTACCAGGCCCAGGATTTACACACCGTATTCAATCGCGGATTCACCAAGGCTTACCTGCATAGCGACTCCATTTCAGATTTAATCACCTATCAGCCGCCTCTGTATGAAGAAAGAACCGGCAGTGCTGCAGACACCTATCGTTCGCCCCAGGCTTTCCGCAAAGTCAAAGCTCACCTCTGGGTGGATGTCAGGCACGGAGAGGCTATTGCACTCAATCTCTTAGATGAGGACGACTTCCACGTGCAGACAAGGGGGACTATAGAAGCAGCGCCATCTAGGGGCAAGGGTCTGGGTGTAGGATTGCTCCGGGAGAAACTCCTGCGCTTAGGCAATGATCCTTTAGAGATAGTGGAGATGGACGTTAATTTGGAAGCCGACCTCCATCTGCCAATTAGTGAGCTGAACAGGGTCAGGCGCCAACTGGTGCAAGAGTGGGAGGACGTTCGTTTAAGCCCTTATCGAAACCGGCAACTGGAGCCGATCCAAGCTAATTGGAGGTCTCCAGGGCAGAGAGGTGTAGAAAGAGAACCGAAACTTGCAGTCACAGTCACTGATCTGGCGTCAACCAAGGCGGCTCTGGAAGGGGGAGCTCAGCTCATTTATTTTTCCGGACAGGTGTATCAAAGGACTCCCCGCGATCATTTTGCTGAGCTGACCAAGGCCTGGACCTTGGGGCAGGATGTTGGAGTGCCTGTTTACGCCCATATAGAAAGGATCACAGAGAACCATGTGCTGCCTAAAATCAAGGATCTGTTGAGCAAACACCATTTTGACGGGCTCTTGGTGGGAAATTTCGGTTCCTGGGAACTGTTGAAAGAGTTTGAGCTTCCAATTCACACCGATTGGTCATTTAATGTGTTCAATTCTGGCTCAGTGGAATTCCTCGCCCACAAGGGAGCCGGCACAGTCACTGCCTCGCTGGAACTTAAGCTCAGTCAGATCCGCGACTTGTGCCAGTACTCCCCTGTTCCGATCAGCATTGTTGCCCACGGCCCTCTCGAGTCAATGGTGACGAAACACTGCATGTTCAGAGACCAGGGCTGCAGGTATCAGTGCCAAAGCGATGCACCCTTGTATCTGCGCGATAAGAAGGGTTTTCGCTTTCCTGTCTATTTTGACAGATGGTGCAATATGCACATCTTCAATTCACGGGAACTAGCTTTATTGCCCCATTTAGAACAGGTAAAGGCAAGCGGAGTCAGTTATCTGCGGCTTGAAGGGCGCACTAAGGATGCCGAGTGGATTCGAAACGCAGCTGTTCTTTACCGGCGGGGTCTATCTGGAGAAGATGTGGCAATTCAAGGAGAGTTTACCAAGGGTCACTATTTTCGTGGTGTCCTGTAATGGGGTGTTGAACAGATGAATGAAAAGAGTCTGCGAGTGTTGGAATGGCCGAAGATTTTGGAACTTGTTGCAGAAAGGACCAGTTTCTCCCTGAGCCGTGAAGCAATCATGGAGCTTGAACCTAAGACAGAGCTTGCTGAAGTGGTCCAAGAACTAAGATTGACCAGTGACGGTGTCCGCCTGCTTTGGAAGCACGGCGAGGCACCTTTTGGCGGCGCCACTGATGTTCGCCAGGTGGTGGGAAGATCACGCTTGGGGGGCATCCTTGAACCGGACCAACTCTTGCCCATTGGGGATTTTTTGTATTGCACCGCACAACTCAAGAAGTATTTAGGCGACGATGAAGGTCCCTTGGCTGAACTGGCCCGCGGACTGACTCCCTTGCCCAGTTTAAAGGCTGAGATCGAAAGGTGCATTGATCAGGAGGGGTATGTCAAAGATTCGGCATCGCCTGAACTGGCCCGCATCCGGAGTAAGATGCGCACCCTTGCCAGTCGTATTCGCGATCGCCTTGACAGTCTGGTACACTCTGCTGCTATGGTCAAAATTCTTCAGGATCCTATTGTCACGGTGCGCAATGGACGTTATGTAGTGCCGGTGAAGGCGGAGTACCGCAGCAAATTTCAAGGGATCGTTCATGATCAGTCCGGCAGTGGTGCTACATTGTTTATGGAGCCTAGCTTTGCGGTGGAACTTAACAATGATCTCAATGTGGCAGAACAGCAAGAACAAGCAGAGGTCCAGCGGATACTTAAACGCCTGACTGCACAAGTAGCGGAACAGGGGGAGGTAATCCTCGGCAATCTGCAAATTGTTACGGATCTGGACTGCATTTTTGCCAAAGCCCGCTACAGCCGGGCAATCGATGCTGTGGAGCCTGTCATGAACGACCAGGGGAGAATTAACATTAAGCAGGGCAGGCATCCTTTGCTAAAGGGCAGCGTTGTGCCAATCGACATTTGGCTGGGGAACGATTTTCATGTCTTGGTAATCACCGGGCCTAACACCGGCGGCAAGACGGTAACTCTTAAGACAGTGGGCCTGCTTTCCCTCATGGCGCAGGCCGGTTTACACATACCGGCCGATGAAGGTTCAGAACTCGCGGTGTTTGAGGGAATATATGCTGACATTGGCGACGAGCAAAGTATTGAGCAGAGCCTAAGCACCTTCTCTTCTCACATGACCACGATCGTAGGAGTTCTTGAGGATCTCCAGGAAAATTCCCTGGTGCTTTTAGACGAGCTGGGAGCAGGGACAGACCCTACTGAGGGGGCCGCCTTGGCGACAGCCATTTTGGAACACTTGCGGAGCCGGGGAGTACATACTATTGCCACAACCCACTATTCAGACCTGAAAAGCTACGCCTATACCCATTCTGGAGTGGAAAACGCCAGTGTAGAGTTTGACCTGAAGACCCTAAGGCCAACATATCGCCTTTCCATCGGTATTCCAGGCAAAAGCAACGCCTTTGCCATCTCACGGCGGCTGGGCCTTAGCGAAAGTATTATCCACACGGCTCAAGCACTGCTGTCTTCAGAGCATATGCAGGTGGAAGACATGATTGGTGAAATGGAAACCAATCGCAGGCAGGCCGAGCAAGATCGTCTTGCGGCTGAACGCCTCCGTAGGGAGCAGGAAGACTTGAAGAACAAGTACGAGCGGAAACTGGAAGAGTTTGAGGCGGAGCGGGCTGAACTTGTTGATCAAGCGAGACTTGAAGCCCGGCGCCTGTTAGACGAGACCCAGTCGGAAGTAAACAAGATTTTGGGACAAGTGCGCCGCATGGGCCGGGACGAACTGGAAGACAGTGTGAAGGAGTTTCGGGAAGAGCTTGCCTCAAGGAAGGAAGCCTTAGGCAAGCTGCGCAAGGAGAAGCCCAAGACGTCGGGGCCGAGAAATCTTAAACCAGGCGAAGAGGTTCGCATTAAGAGTCTCAGGCAGAACGGATTTGTCTTAGAACCGCCTGCTGCCGGCGGCGATGTCCTGATTCAAGCAGGCATTATGAAGATTACTGTGAAGATCGAAGATGTGGAGCGCATTGAGGCCACAGGCGTCAAAGCTCAGGCTGGATCTAGGAGCTCGGGGACCAGCAGGGGTCATCTGGCTAAGAGCCGTACAATTCGCAGTGAAATTGATCTAAGGGGAAAGACTGTAGAAGAAGGTCTAACTATTGTTGACAAATACCTGGATGACGCTTTCTTGTCGTCTCTTGGGCGGGTGCAGCTGATTCACGGCAAGGGAACCGGCGCCCTCGGTGAGGCGATCCATCAGTACCTCAGCACTCACCCCCATGTGCAGGATTTTCGCTATGGGGCTCCCAACGAGGGAGGGCATGGGGTTACAGTTGTAGACATTCACCTCCCTAGTTAACTGCAGATACCCAGGTTTTAACAGGATGATTCGAAAGCTGTCAAAGAATGCATTAGTGGAATTGAGGTGGACAAGGTGAACTGGTCTTGGTTGTGGAGAGAATGGATTAGGCCCCTGGGCGGCGCTGTTGTTCTGGCCCTTTTCATCATTGTGTTTGTAGCACAGTCTTTTAAAGTTGATGGGGCCTCGATGGAAAACACATTGGTTCATGGCGAACGGCTTATGGTTGACAAGCTGACTTACCGCTTCAGAGAACCTCGGCGCGGGGAAATTATCGTGCTGAACGTACCAGGAGCCAGGTTCATCAAGCGGATTATTGCCGTGGGAGGAGACACGATCGAGGAGCGCGATGGTGTGATCTTCGTTAACGGAACAGCCGTTGATGAACCTTATGTGGATAACAAAACGAGAATGAACTGGGGACCTTATTTGGTGCCGGAGGGTCATGTCTGGGTGATGGGAGACAATCGGCCCAGGAGCAATGACAGCCGGGGAACAGTAGGCTTCTTGCCGGTGGAAAACATTGTAGGGAGAGCAATCTTCAGATACTGGCCTTTGAACCGAATCAGCAGGGTCTAGAGAAATTAGATCAGGAAAGGGAAGCAGAGTGCCTATTTGGCCAGCTGCTTCCCTTTTTTTGTCCTAATTAGCGCTGCAAGAACGGTATGCTTTGCCACCAAGGCTGCGAGCAGCGGGGCGATACCTCGGTCGGTTCGGTACCTGCAATGAAGATCTCACGCCGAACCTCGTCGGGAGGAAGGTTGCAGTCATCCGTCACCAGGAGTCCGGTTTTGGTATCGATCAACACACCTTCGACCAGACCGCTTGGTTTAGGGAAGTCCCTGATGGGAGTGTCTTTCAAAGCCTCGCGCATAAAGTTGCCCCAGATTGTGGCGGCATTCCAGGAACCATAGCGAACTCCTCCGTAAACCATGCGGCGGGGTGTGTCTTCGCCGAACCAGACTACACTGACTAAGTCAGGCGTATATCCCACAAACCATGCATCCTGGTAGTCGGAATGGGTTCCGGTTTTCCCGGCTGCCGGGCGTCCGATATTGGCGTTCTTGCCAGTACCTCTTTCTATTACGCCCCGCAGGAGATCAGTCATGATGTAGCTTGTTTGCTCACTGAGCACAACCTCTAAACGGGGACTGTTTTGTTCCAAGACATTCCCATGGGCATCTGTGACTTTGAGGATAGAGAGGGGTTCGACCTTAATACCTTGGTTTGCCAGAACTCCGTAGGCTGTTGCCAGTTCTAACAGGCTGACCCCCTTGGTCATGCCTCCCAGGGCTAGGGGAGCGAGGCCAACATCATTAACCCGGCCTTGTTCCACAAAGGTAGTGATTCCCATCTTTTTCGCATAGTCAATGACCATTTGAGGACCGAGCTGATCCACAACTTGAGCGGCTATAACGTTCAAGGAATCCTCTAATGCATCCCGAACAGTCACTTCGCCGGCGAATGTTTCATAGTAGTTGCGGGGCGACCACACTTCGCCTGTTATGGTCACAAAATCTGTCGGTTCATCCATGTATACATCTGCCACAGTGATGCCATTGTCAATTGCCGCTGTGTACGGGAAGATTTTAATGGCAGATCCTGGAGAGCGCAGGGCTTGCACACAGCGGTTAAAGCTGTCCTCGCCGCGGCCTCCCACCATAACCCTAATTTCCCCTGTCTGAGGAACCAAAGCCAATGCTGCGCCCTGGGGCTGGGTGAGGGAACCTTCTGCGGCAGGATTGCGGGGCAAACCTTCAGCCAACGCCTTTTCGGCGGCCCTTTGCATATCAAGGTCGAGGGTGGTATAAACGCGCAGACCGCCGCTGAATACTTCAGCTTCGCCATACCTCTCAATTAGTTGACTAATTACATAGTCCACAAAATAGCTAGCTTCCACAACGCGCTGTCTGCGCTCAGCCAAGTTCAAAGGTTCCGCTTTGGCCGCAGCGGCTTCAGCAGATGTTATGAAGCCCACTTCTTCCATGCGGCTGAGGACAAAGTTTCGCCTGTCTATGGCAATGTCGGGATTTACAAAGGGAGAGTAACGGGTGGGCCAGCGAATCACTCCTGCGATCATGGCTGCTTCACTCAGTGTCAGATCCTTTGCTGATTTACCAAAAAAGGTGCGCGCGCCGGCCTCAATACCGTAGGCGCCATGGTTTAGGTAGAACTCGTTGAGATAAGCTTCTAGAATTTCATCCTTGGAATACTTCCGTTCAATTTGCACCGCCCACAGGAATTCCTCTAGTTTGCGCATGATGGTCTTCTTCTGTGTTAAGAACACATTGCGGGCGAGCTGCATCGTGATTGTTCCTCCGCCCTGGCTGAAACTCCAGTCCCTGATGTTAACCAAAATGGCACGTCCGAATGCAATAAAGTTAATGCCATGATGATTGTAGAATTGGTCGTCTTCGATGGCCACAACCGCGTCCTTGACATGATCAGGAAGTTCATTAATATCCACGGGGATTCTGTTTTCTTTATACAAATCCGTGATTAAACGACCATTGGTATCATAGATGTAAGTAGTAAAGTTCTGATGAATATTTACCTGGTCGAGGCTGGGAGCGCTCTTCAGGTAGGCGGCAAGGACACCGACGCCTGCTCCTAGCAAAGTTGATCCTAGAATCACTAGTACATATATAAGAATGGTCTTTCTCTTCACACTGACACCCCCGGGGGATATTTCATGGTCTTATTATAACATATAACTTCGCCAAATAATCAGAATCACCTAGGGTCATCGCCCAAAGTTGTGAACACTTGTGAGAGGTGAATGTCCGTGATAAAATTTACTTGGCGCACCTACGCAGGCCTGGTGCTATTTATTTTTGTCCTGTTTTCGGTCTTAGCATTAATGATTGCAGAGGGACGCCTAGCACCTGTTTTGCGTACCTGGGCCCAAACCAGGGCTGTCAATCTGGCAACACGGGCCATTAATGTGGCGGTGGAGGAAATGATGGCTGCAAGTCTAAGTAGTACAACTATGGCACATCTGATTCGGGACGGCGAAGGCAATTTGCAGGCAATCCAGTATGACATGGGGGAAGTAAACCGGGTGAGCAGTCAGGCTACCCACAAAATATTGCAGACACTCAATAACATGGGCGAAGAAGTTTTCCCCATCCCCCTCGGTCAACTCACAGGCCTTGATTTCTTGGCTTCCTGGGGACCTGGCATTCCGGTGCGCATGATTCCTGTCGGCGGATTGACCACCACGCCGGTGGCCAGTTTCGAAAGCGCCGGAATCAACCAAACCTGGCATCGCGTTCTTTTGGATATACAAGTTATTATGCGGGTTGCAGTACCTTTAGTGTCAGAAGAAATCCTGGTTTCCACGCAAGTTCCCATCTTGGAAGAAGTTTTCATCGGGTCTGTGCCCACTTGGTATTTCACTGGCCAGGAGAACCTTTTAGGTTCGGATGGTCGCTTAGAATTCCCCCTAAAGTGAGTGAACAGCATGTTGCGCTACAATCATGGCATGATCGAAAAGAAGTGGCAGCAAAATTGGAAGAAGGGTTCCAGATTGACGGGCGAGCCTCTGCGGGCTTGCACGCTGCTCATTCCCCATGCAGGCGGGGATCTGGGTTTAGAAAATGCCCGACTATTGCTCCTCACTGATTTTCTCTGCCGAAAAGGGCGGGGAAGGGAGTCAGTGATCGCCCTGCTAAGTCAGGCAGAAAGTTGGCTGGAAGGAGCACGCTCCCTTGGTCTTAGCGTGCAGGCCGCCTCGGATACCCAGGTCTATGATGTGGCTGTAGTGCCCCGGGACTATGGGCAGACCTTCGGAATGACCTTTAAGGCCAGGGAGTCTTTCTCCTGTGGACGTCTGTTAGAAACCGAGGACTATACTTTGTCTGAGCTCATAGACGATTTCGGAATAGATGCTTTGCGCATGTATTTTTTATATATGGGGCCTCCAGCGAGGGACTATCGATTCCGCTGGCAGGGGCTGGTCAGCTCCTATCGTTTCGTAGAAAGGCTTTGGCGGCTGGCGCAGCACCCAGCTGGCGATCTGGAGCGATCGGGCCTATTAGATCTGCACGCCCAGGTGCAGGCTCGCTTAGCGCAAGGAAAACCCCATACAGCTTTGGCAGCTGTTATGGGGTATGTTAAGCTGAAGGAAATGCTTGCAGTCAGGGAGATTGAGGCAATTGCTATATTACTTCAACCCTACGCCCCGCATCTCAGTGCCGAGTTACTTGAGCTTATGGCGGCGATCCAGAATGATGATGGCAGGTAGGGTAATTAGGCAAATCAAAAGGGCAATGATTTGGCTAAGCACAAAGGGGCCATAAAGTGTACTGTGTTGGCGGATGAAGTCCAGAAAAAACCTGACCGCTGAATGCACAAAGAACGTGCGTAAAAAGGCATAGCCGTGGTATTTTGGATTTTTTGCCCACTTCCAGGCAAAGGGCAGAATGATGATCGATGCCAAGACTTCGTAGAGCTGCGTTGGATGAACTGGCACCAAGCTGCTGGGAAACTCCACAGCCCATGGAAGATCGGTGGGCGGTCCATATAACTCACCGCTGAGAAAGTTCCCTGTGCGTACGAAGATGTGGCCCACAGACAAAATTGGGCCTGCAAAGTCAGCTATTTGCCAGTAGTTCAACTTGTGTTTGCGGACGTAGAAATAGCCGACGATCATGATGGCGATAATGGCTCCGTGGGAGGCCATGCCGGCCCGCGAAAAGATTTCTAGAGGATGCGCGACAAAATAGCGCCAATTGGGCAGTACCGCCCCGAGTCGGCTGCCGATCACGCCAACCACACCGGAGATAAAAAAGAGGTTCTCGATCTTCTGTTCGTCTACACCATGGAGACGGGCAAAGTAGCGGGCGATCAGGTATGCAGAGCCAAGGGTGCAGGCCATCAGGATCCCATACCAGTAGATGTCGATAGAACCAATACTAAATGCAATAGGATACATAAGATCACCTCGCGAGTTGTCTGAGGAGTAATTTCCACCCTAGGCAGAAAATACCTGCACAGAACAGGAGGCTTTTTCATGAAGAAGATAGTGCTCACTGGCGGAGGCACCGCCGGACACGTTAATCCTCATTTTGCACTGATACCGCATTTGCAGAAAAGCGGCTGGGAGATTCACTACATAGGCACCAAAGACGGCATTGAAAGGGAGCTGATAGAACCCCACCTTCCCTATAATCCTATTAGCGCGGGCAAACTCAGGCGTTATTTTGACTTGAAGAACCTAAGTGATCCTTTCCAGGTCTTGAAAGGCATTTTGGAGGCGCATCGCGTTTTGCGGCGAATCAGGCCCCGGGTTGTATTTAGCAAGGGCGGCTTTGTATCAGTGCCGGTTACGATTGCCGCTTGGCTCCTGCGAATCCCGGTTGTGCTGCATGAATCGGATTTGACGCCAGGTTTGGCCAACAAGCTTAGTCTGCCTTTCGCAAGGGAACTTTGTTTAACTTTTCCAGACTCTCTAAGATATGTGAAGGGTAAGGGGACAGTGACAGGCACACCTATTCGCGCCGATCTGCTGGAAGGGGATAAAAGTGAAGGACTCCGTCTCTGCCGCTTCACTGCGGATCATCCTACCTTGCTTGTCATGGGTGGGAGCCAGGGGGCAGGCATTTTTAACCAAATCGTGCGTGAAAACCTCACAGCCCTTGCCAGACGTTACCAGATTATCCATCTTTGCGGCAGGGGCAACGTTGTTCCAACTATTACCCACCCCCGTTACTGCCAAGTGGAGTATGCCAAGGATGAACTGGCCCACCTGCTGGCTGCTGCTGACTTCGTTCTCTCCCGGGCTGGTGCCAATGCCATTTTTGAGCTCCTCGCCCTGGCTAAACCGCACATTCTGGTCCCTCTCTCGAAAAAGGCGAGTCGGGGGGATCAAATCCTGAACGCCGAATCCTTTGCGAAACAGGGGTTTAGCTTGGTGATTCAAGAGGAGGAGTTCAATTTGCAGTCTTTGCAGGATAATCTGTCCCATCTTGAGGCAAACCAAGAAGAGTTCATAAAGAAAATGCAGACTTCGCAGGTGAAGGACGGGGTCAAAAATGTGCTGTGCATTATAAACCGGGCAGCAACAAGAAACTAGTTGCCAACGCAGACAAAATATGGTTAAATGATAAGTGAAAAACTAATAAAAATGATTCCGACAGGAGTGAATGAAATGTCAGTGAAACTTGCTGTGATTTACTATAGTTCGACGGGCACCAACTATCAATTGGCTAAATGGGCTGAGGAAGGCGCGAAAGAATTAGGGGCGGAAGTACGAGTGTTGAAAGTTCCTGAGTTGGCACCACAGGAAGCAATTGATTCCAATCCGGCCTGGAAGGCCCATGTTGAAGCCACCAAGGATGTTCCTACAGTTACTCTAGATGATTTAGAGTGGGCTGATGCCTACATTTTTAGCGTACCTACCCGCTTTGGAAACATGGCTGCCCAGATGCGACAATTCTTGGATACAACAGGCGGTCTCTGGTTCCATGGCAAGCTGGCTAATAAGGCAGTCAGCGGCATGACTTCGGCCCAAAACCCCCATGGTGGACAAGAAGCAACCATTTTGTCTCTATACACAAATATGTACCACTGGGGTGCCATTGTAGTGGCCCCTGGATATACCGATCCTGTGCTTTTTGGAGCAGGCGGGAACCCCTACGGGACAAGTGTGAGTGTTGATCAAGAGGGTAAGATGGTAGAAGATGTGAAAGAAGCCGCCAAGTATCAGGCAAAGCGTACTGTAACCGTGGCAAAGTGGATTAAAGAAGGCAACAAGTAGGTCACACTGCCGCCAAAAGAAAAAAGGGCCAAGCCTCAGGAAAGTTCCTGACGCTTGGCCTCTCTTATTAGTCGGCGTTAACTGCGATTGCTTTACTGTTTTCCCAGAGCCCGTGAATATTGCAGTAACTGAGTGCTATCAGGGTGCCGCTTTCCTTTAGTCTTACAGTTACTTTGGCAAAGGGATCTGTATAGACAGGTCCTTCGTGTCCGCCTTTGAGCCCTTCTCCGTGACCGGCCAGCTGGATATCTGCCAGTTCAAAGGTGAAACCTTCTGTAGGCTGAAAGAGAAGCTTAATCCAGCGGATATGGTGTTCTGCGGTATTTGGATGGGGGTTGTCTGCACCTATGCTGACTCCAATTTCCACCGGCTGATCTGCTTGAACGCTGTCTGGGGCTTCGATAACCGGGACATGTTTCTCGTTTTTCCAATCCCCGCTTCGCAACAGTTCACCTAACTTCATGAAACTACCTCCTTTTGTATTTTTTTCCTAACCTTATTGTTCTCGATCTGGTGCATTTGTCCTGCTCAATATGTTCATGGAAAGGTCCACAATGGCACACCCTAATGGCGAGGTGATTTTTATGGTACGGTGTCCATTTTGCAATCAGCCGATGGTGAGCATGGAGATGGAAGCAGATGCGCCCTTTGCCGACCTATATCGCTGCGGGGCCTGCCAGGTTCAGCAGGCCGTCCACTGGGGGCACGGGGAAAGGATTTTGGTCGCGGAACAAGACCAGGAACCGGGCTATGCTCCACAGACAGATGCTGAACCTGATGAATAGCGAAGAGGTGATGCAGTGCTGGCAGCCTTTTTCGCTTCTCTAGTTCCGGGCTTGTTTTGGCTGTGGTATTTTAATCGTTATGACACAGGTGATAAAGAGCCAGTTGGCAAACTCGCCCTGTGCGTATTCTTTGGGGCCTTGGCGGTGATTCCTGCTTTGGTGTGGGAGGCGCCCTTTCGCGACCTTCTGCAGACTTCAAAATCACTGGGAGTGCAGCTGGCCCTGTCTTTTTTAGTAGTTGGTTTGGGGGAGGAGTTTTTTAAGTTAATGGCTGCTTACTTTGCGGTGTATAAGTCGGATCATTTTAACGAGCCCATGGACGGAATTATCTATGCAATTGCAGCTAGTATTGGCTTTTCGGCGGTGGAAAACATGCTGTACATTTCCGCTTTTGGCTTGGTGGTTGCCCCTCTCCGGGGTACAGTTGCCAGCTTGGCCCATATTGCCTTTTCGGGACTGGCAGGATATTTTCTCGGCAAGGCCAAGTTTTCGCCGAGACCTTTGAGGCAAGTTTCGCAAGGACTCACTGCGGCAGCCTTTGCCCATGGTCTTTATGACTTTCTCCTCATTACCCAGCTGGCTTCCCCCTTAGTGCTGGTCTTCTTGATCCTTGGTTTGCAGTACGTCCTGTTCATGGCTATTCGAAATGCGGCTAAGTCCTCCCAGAACAGGTAATCCTTGTCTCTCAGGAGCTGCTGTGCTAGAATGGGGAGGAAAGGACGTGACACTATGGCAGGACATTCCAAGTGGGCTAATATCAAGCATAAGAAGGCCAAAGAAGATGCGAAGCGGGGCCAAATCTTTACCAAGGCAGGTCGTAAAATTACTGTAGCGGCCAAAGAAGGTGGACCTGATCCTGAAATGAATGTCAGGCTGCGCTTAGCAATTGAAGAAGCCCGTGCGGTCAACATGCCAAACGATAATATTGAAAGGGCTATTGCCAGGGCTGTGGGAGGTCTGGAGGGAGCAACATACTCCGAGGTGTTCTACGAGGGTTATGGACCTGGCGGTGTAGCTATCATGCTCGATACCCTGACAGACAACCGCAACCGCACCGCAGGGGAGGTACGGCATCGCTTTTCAAAGTACGGCGGCAACTTGGGGGAAAGCGGCTGCGTAGCCTGGATGTTCGAACGTCGCGGCCTGCTGGTTGTGGAGAGAGAAGGGGCAGACGAGGACGAAGTCATGCTGTTGGCTCTGGAGGCGGGAGCAGTTGATGTGGTCACTGAAGGAGATGTGATCGAAATCCACACTGATCCAAGCGATTTTATTGCCGTCAAAGAGAATTTAGAGGAGCAGGGACTGAAGTTCCTGGGTGCAGAAATCAGCTTCATCCCCCAAAACACTGTGGCGATTTCTGAGGATCAAGTTGAAACTGTAGAAAAGCTGATCGAACTCCTCGAAGAACTAGACGAGGTTCAAGAGGTCTATTCCAACTATGTAGTGGAGGGCTAAAGTTTGGCATACTGATCCGGACCTGGGGCATACTCTTCCTAAGGGGGAGATTTATGCGTCGAATCTGGGTTCTGATTGTGATCGGCCTTGTCTGTTTTGTTCTAGCCTATATGGTGAGCTACACCGTCTTCACTATGCTTGCCTCCGCAAACAGTGTCTTTTAATGAGCAGATGATCAAGTGACAAGGGCAGCCTCAACCGAGAATTGGGATTGGGGCTTTTTCTTTGCTCAGAACCTTGGGCAAGGACTTGCTTTGACTCTTGTCGAATAAGGGGACGTAGAAGGTTGGTGGAAAATCATGATTATCATGGGTGTTGATCCTGGCACGGCCCTAACCGGCTACGGTCTGGTGAAAAAAGACAATAACAGGCACATTGTCTTAGGCTATGGGGCCATTCGCACCTCGGCTGAGCAAAGTACAGCAGCACGCTTAGAGACAATTTACACTGAGCTGAAAAAGCTGATTGCTGAGTTTCAGCCTCACTGCTTAGCAGTTGAAGAACTTTTTTTCAACAAGAATGTCGCAAGCGCGCTGGCAGTGGGACAAGCACGGGGAGTGGCTATTTTGGCTGGCGCCCATGCGGGGCTGCCCGTAGCTGAATACACGCCCCTTCAGGTGAAAATGGCGGTCACCGGTTACGGCCGGGCCAGTAAGGGGCAAGTTGCTTATATGATCAAGACCCTCCTCGGGCTTAGTGAGGCCCCTAAACCCGATGATGTAACAGACGCACTGGCAATCTGCCTGTGCCATGGACATAATGTCAACAACTGGGGGAGAGTGAAATGATAGTCTCATTAACCGGGCGCCTCGTGGAAGTTAGGGACATTGCTGTGGTCCTTGATGTACAGGGGGTTGGTTATGAAGTGAATGTGACCTCGTCAGTGCTGGAGAAGTTACCGGCAGTAGGACAGGAACTGCATCTCCAGACCTACCTGCAGGTACGGGACGACGCATTTGTCCTCTATGGTTTTGCTTCATCTGAAGAACGGGATCTTTTTCACAAAGTGATTGGAGTAGCCGGAATCGGGCCTAAACTTGGCATCGGCATATTATCGAACATCAGGCCGCTGGAGTTTATGGAGGCTGTCCAAAGGCAAGATTTGACCACATTGACCAAGATTCCTGGCATCGGAAAAAAAACTGGCGAACGCATCTTGCTTGAGCTGAAGGATAGTTTTAAGGACATGGACTGGGAAGAAAGTGTGGAAGAGCAGGATCTGCCCATTGTTTCAGGCAGCGTCTTTGATGATGCGGTTGAGGCCCTGCAGGCACTTGGTTTTCATGGCAGCGAGGCGGAGCGCATGGTCCAGATGGCCAAGCCGCACTTAAAGGAAAACTATAATCTGCAAGAGTTACTGAAGGTAGCGCTGGCACAGAACCGCCAGCAAAGGAGTGAGCGTACTTGGAGACGGAACGGATAGTGAGCGCCTGGAAAAGGCCTGATGACTGGGAGGCGGAGGTATCGCTCAGGCCCCGTACCCTCAACGAGTATATTGGACAGGATAAGGTCAAGGAGCACATGGATCTGTTCATAACTGCTGCTAAGCAGCGGGGGGAGCCTCTAGATCACGTGCTGCTCTACGGTCCTCCCGGACTTGGCAAAACAAGCCTGGCCCATATCATCGCTACTGAACTGGGAGTGGGCATTCATACCACATCAGGTCCAGCAATTGAGCGGCAGGGGGACTTGGTGGCCATTCTCACCAGCATGCAAAGTAATGATGTGTTGTTTATTGACGAAATCCATCGCCTGAGCCGCTCGGTAGAAGAAGTGCTCTATCCCGCTATGGAAGATGGAGCGGTAGATATTGTCATCGGCAAGGGACCGGGGGCAAGGTCAGTTCGCATTGATCTTCCGCCCTTCACCCTAATTGGCGCCACAACAAGGGCCGGCATGCTCACTTCTCCTTTGAGAGACCGCTTTGGGGTGATGAGCCGCTTAGAGCTGTACGAGGCCAAGGATTTGCAGTCCATTGTTATTCGGGCAGCCGGCATATTAGGAGTAGCCATAGACGAGGACGGTGCGGGCGAAATTGCTAAACGTTCCCGAGGCACGCCCAGGGTTGCTAATCGTCTGCTGAAGCGGGTGCGGGACTATGCCCAGGTACGTGCTGACAACCATATTACCTGTGAGGTGGCTTCAGAAGCACTAAGTCTTTTCGAAATTGATGACAAAGGCCTTGATCACCTCGATAGGCGCATCCTGCTGACAATTCAAAGGGTCTTTGGCGGGGGTCCGGTAGGTATTGAGAGCCTGGCGGCAGCCATCGGGGAAGAAGCTGATACAATTGAAGATGTTTATGAACCTTTTCTGTTGCAGCTAGGTCTGGTGCAGCGTACCGCCAGAGGCCGCTGTATAACTTCTTTGGGTTATCAGTATTTAGGCCTCACACCCCCTGAAGAAATGGCGGGTGAGCCTCAGTGACCTGGAGAACCGAAGGTATTGTACTGAGGGTGCGTAACCTTGGGGAAGCAGATCGGATTGTTACGATTTACACTAAGGAGCGGGGGAAGCTAAATACAGTTGCCAGAGGCGCCCGCAGGATTAGAAATCGCCTGCTCAGTCCGACGCAAGTTTTTACCCACGGACGTTATATAATTTTTCCCGGCAAGGGTCTGCATAACCTTAGTCAGGCTGAGATTATCCGCAGCGGTCAGGCTATCCGGGACGACCTCGAGAAGTTTGCCTATGCTTCCTACATAACCGAGCTAGTGGACTCCCTGACAGCTGAGGAAGATCCCACAGAACAGATCTTTCCCCTGTTGGCTGGCGCGCTGTCCCTTGGCGAGGCAGGCCGCTTTAGGTTGGCGGTGCGGGCCTTTGAGATCAGGCTAATGAAGGAGCTTGGCTATGAACCAGAACTGTACCAATGTCTCCATTGTCGCGAACCTTTAAGGGACAGTGTTTTCTTTACAGAGCAAGGGGGAACTCTCTGTGAAAAATGTGTTGGGCATGTGCCTGGCAGCATGCCCCTGACCAATGGAACCTGGGAATTGATGAAAAGACTGTTAGAGTGGGAGTTCTCCAGGCTCACGGTGTTGCACCCTGCCGCCAGCAATGAGGTTGAACTGAGGCGTGTGATGAGAAGATATCTAGACTATCGCTTGGAATATCCTTTAAAATCGCTGGAGTTTTTAGAGACGCTGCAGGCATTGGGGCCAGAAATATGAAACAGCGCTGATTGACAATAAGTGGTCAATTTGATATACATGAAACAGACGAAATCTACTGTCCCAAACGGGCAAAGTGAGGGTGGAACAATGAATCTGCAGGAGATGATCTTGAAACTACAGACCTATTGGGCTGAGCATGACTGCATTATCTATCAGCCCTACGATCTGGAAGTTGGGGCTGGGACAATGTCGCCAGCCACTTTTTTAAAGGCTCTAGGGCCCGAACCCTGGAATGTTGCTTATGTGCAGCCATGCAGAAGGCCTACAGATGGACGATATGGTGAAAATCCCAACAGGGTGCAGCACTACTATCAGTATCAAGTAGTGTTGAAACCTTCCCCCGACAATGTTCAGGATCTGTACTTGGGGAGCTTGGAGGCGCTAGGGCTTGATTTGTTAAAGCACGATGTGCGTTTTGTAGAAGATGACTGGGAATCCCCAACCCTGGGAGCCTGGGGTCTAGGTTGGGAAGTATGGCTTGACGGTATGGAGATTACCCAGTTTACGTATTTTCAGCAAGTGGGGGGCATAGATGTAAAGCCCGTTGCAGCTGAAATCACCTATGGAATTGAACGTATCGCCATGTTTATCCAAGGAGTGGACAGTTTTTTTGACCTAAAATGGGTTGGCGATGTCACCTATGGCGATGTATTTATGCAAAATGAGGTGGAGTTTTCTAAATTCAACTTCGAAGCCTCCGACGCAGACATGTTGTTCACTCTTTTTGATTTATGCGAATCTGAGGCCAAACGTCTGATTGAAGCTGGTTTGGTTCTACCAGGCTATGACTTTGTCTTGAAGTGTTCTCATACTTTTAACTTGCTTGACGCCCGGGGCGCCATTTCGGTGAGTGAGCGAACACGCTTTATCGGCCGTGTGAGAACATTAGCCCGCATGGCGGCCCAGGCTTACCTGGCTGAAAGGGAAAGACTAGGGTTTCCCATGCTCAAAAGGGGGCGTGAATAAATGCAGGACTTTTTGCTGGAAGTAGGTTTTGAGGAGCTGCCCGCACGCTTTGTCAACAGGGCTTTAAGTCAACTGTCCGAAGCTGTCACCGCAAAACTGACCAAGGAGAGGCTTGACTACGGCAGGGTGCATGAGTATAGTACACCTCGCCGCCTAGCCCTTCTGATTGAAGATCTGCAAGAGGAACAGGCAGATTTGGTGGAAGAGGTGAAAGGCCCGCCCCTGAATATTGCCCAGGACAAGGATGGAAACTTAACCAAGGCCGGTCAGGGATTTTTGCGCTCCCAGGGTGTAGAAGCGGATGCAGTCATTGTGAAGCAGTTTCAGGGAGCAGACTACATGTACGTTAAGAAGGAAGTGCCTGGTCTAAAGACCAGGGATTTACTAAAACCCCTTTTGGAGGATGTCCTTGCCCATCTGCATTTCCCCAAGAATATGCGCTGGGGCGACTATGAACTGCGCTATGCTAGGCCCCTGCGCTGGATGATTGCCCTGTTTGGAGACGAAGTAATCCCAGTTCAAGTAGGGCAAGTTCGGGCCGGCAGCACAACATTTGGCCATCGGCAACTGAGTTCAGGTGCTGTGATGATCAGCCGCCCGGGGGAATATGAGCGTATCATGCGTGAACACTACGTTATCGTTGATGCGGAAGAGAGACGTTCAGACATTTGGAAGCAGATTCAGGATCTAGCCGCCAAAGAGGGCGCACAGATTCTGGAGGATCAGCGTCTTTTGGATGAAATTACCAATCTTGTCGAATACCCCACAGCATTTTGCGGCACTTTTGCTGCTGATTACTTGGAAATGCCGGCAGAAGTGTTAATTACGTCTATGAAGGAACACCAGCGCTACTTTCCGCTTTACGATGGTGAGGGCAATCTGGCTGCCAAATTCATAGGCGTACGCAATGGAGAAAGCAATCATCTCGACAATGTGATCAGGGGTAACGAGAAAGTGTTAGCCGCCCGCTTG
Source organism: Bacillota bacterium (assembly GCA_012520315.1). Taxonomy (GTDB): domain Bacteria; phylum Bacillota; class Limnochordia; order Darwinibacteriales; family Darwinibacteriaceae; genus UBA5420. The sequence continues at coordinate 32,279 of JAAYOM010000118.1, forward strand.
TCTGATGCTAAGTTCTTCTACGCTGAAGACCTGCAGGTTGACTTGGAACAGAATTTGGGCAGGCTCGCAGGCGTGGTCTTCCAAGACAAACTAGGTACTATGGGCGATAAAGTCAGGCGTATTCAGGAGTTAGCAGGGAAATTAATCGAGCAATTAGGGCATGTTGATCACAGGGAGACTGTTATGCGCACAGCGCTGCTTGCCAAGTGTGATCTTGTATCCCAGATGGTCTATGAGTTTCCTGAGCTCCAGGGCATCATGGGCGAGAAGTATGCTTTGGCCCAGGGGGAAGTTCCTCAGGTTGCAGCAGGAATTCGCGAGCACTATCTGCCGCGTTTTTCTGGTGACGCCCTGCCAACGACGGCGGAAGGAACAGTTGTTAGTCTGGCAGATAAGCTCGATACCTTGGTCGGCTATTTCGCGGTAGAAATGATCCCCACAGGATCGCAGGATCCTTTTGCCTTGCGCAGGCAGGCCCAGGGGATTGTGCAGATTCTGCTCCAGGGTGGTTATGATGTTTCATTGTCATCCGTGATTGGACTGGCAGAAGAGGGTTACAAGGATGTAGTGATAGGCGCGGAGACCAGACAGGCTCTGCTCGAGTTCTTCTTGGCCAGACTGCGGGTATTGCTCACTGATCAGGGCTATGCTTATGATATAATCGATGCGGCCATGGCCTTGGGAGATGATCGCCTGGTCAGTCTGCTCGGCAAGGTGAGAGCGTTGACCCGGATTAGAGCAGAAGACGGGTTTGAAGATTTGATGACTGGCTTTGAACGGGTCGCAAACCTCGCTGCTAAATCCGAGAGTGACTACTTGGATCCTAGCGCCTTTAACCAGGCTGATAAAGCCTTCCACACAGCTTTAGGGGGGCTAGAACAGGTCTGCCAGGGTCTGTTAGAGGAACAGGACTATCTCGGCATTCTGCACGCTTTAAGCGGATTTCGAGCCACGGTTGACCGTTTCTTTGCAGATGTGATGATCATGGATCCGGATCCGGCTGTGCGCAGCAACCGTTTGGCACTTTTGACGAATGCACTTGGCTTGTATAGTTTGTGTGGGGATTTACGCCAAATTGTTGTAAATAAGTAAAGAAGCACGTTTCGTGCAGGAAAACAAAGTGCTGTACAGAATACTGACCGTTGGTCAATTGGATGTACTTCCCAATTGGGAAATATAGAAAACAAAGTCAAGAAGGAGGCTACTTAATGACAACTAAATGGGTTTATTTCTTTGGTGATGGCCAAACAGATGGTCAGCAGCATGACAAAAATCTCGTTGGCGGCAAAGGTGCCAACCTCGCTGAAATGGTCAGCCTTGGTATCCCAGTTCCGAGTGGTTTTACCATCACAACAGAAGCTTGCGTTCAGTTCTACCATAATGGTGAAAAATGGGTGGAGGGACTCGAAGAGCAGGTTAAGGAGAACCTTACCCGTGTTGAACAGGCTATGGGTGCCCAGTTTGGCGATACTGAAAATCCATTGTTATTGTCTGTACGCTCTGGTGCTCGTGTATCGATGCCAGGCATGATGGATACTGTTTTGAATCTTGGTCTAAACGATGTGACTGTAGAGGCCTTGGCCAATAAGTCGGAAAATCCCCGCTTTGCCTGGGACTCCTATCGTCGCTTTTTGCAGATGTACGGCGATGTAGTTATGGGAGTAGAACATGACCTCTTCGAAGCCGCTTTGGCTGCAAAACGTGAAGAACAGGGTGTAAAGCTTGATAACGAGCTTAGCTTAGAAGCTCTCCAGGAACTTGTAGCAGAGTATAAGGATATTATTCAAAAATCCGCCGGCAGACTGTTCCCAGACGATCCCTTCGAGCAGCTGCGCGGAGCAATTGATGCTGTATTCCGCTCCTGGAACACAGCCCGTGCTATTCGCTACCGCCAGATCAATCATATCCCTCATGAGTGGGGTACTGCAGTTAACGTGCAGGCTATGGTCTACGGTAACATGGGTGCCAACTCCGGTACCGGTGTAGCCTTTACCCGTGATCCTTCCACAGGTGAAAATGTCTTTTACGGCGAGTACTTGATGGATGCTCAAGGTGAAGACGTAGTAGCTGGAATTCGCACGCCTCATCCGATCTCTGACTTAGAGGAAGAGATGCCCCATGTATATACTGAGTTGGTAGAGATCTACAAGCTCCTCGAGAACCATTACAAGGATATGCAGGACGTGGAGTTCACTATCCAAGAGGGCAAATTATACATGCTGCAAACCCGTGCAGGCAAACGGACAGCTACAGCTGCAGTACGCATTGCAGTTGAGATGGTGAAAGAAGGTCTCATCGACAAGGAGACGGCTGTTTTGCGGGTTGAACCCGAGCAGTTAGATCAGCTCCTCCATCCGATGATCGATCCCAAGGCCAAGTATGAGGTAATCGCTACCGGCCTGCCCGCCTCTCCCGGCGCTGCAGCAGGACGTATTGTCTTTACCGCTGAAGAAGCTGAAGAGTGGAAAAACCGCGGCGAGCAAGTGATCTTGGTTCGCAACGAAACCTCCCCGGAAGACATTGGGGGCATGGATGTTGCTGAGGGTATCCTAACGGCCCGCGGCGGAATGACTTCTCATGCAGCCGTTGTAGCTCGCGGTATGGGTAAGTGCTGTGTAGCAGGTTGTGCCGCCGCCCAGATCAGCGAAGCTAACAAGACCTTGACCTTTGGAGATACAGTCCTCAATGAAGGTGACTGGGTCACACTCAACGGTACCGCCGGTGAAGTAATCGTCGGCAAGGTAGACATGATCGAAGCGGAAGTGGCCGGTGATTTTGCCACCCTCATGGAATGGGCAGATGAGTTCAGGGCGCTCGGCATCAGAACCAACGCCGACACCCCCCATGACAGTCAGACCGCTCTAGACTTCGGTGCTGAGGGCATCGGCCTCTGCCGAACTGAGCATATGTTCTTTGAAGGCGAGCGCACTTCGCTGGTACGCCAGATGATCTTTGCTAACGACTCTGCCGGACGGGAAGCTGCTTTGGCTAAACTGCTTCCTTTCCAAAAAGGTGACTTCATTGGCATTTTCAAGGCGATGGAAGGACTGCCTGTGACGGTTCGTCTCTTGGATCCTCCTTTGCATGAGTTTGTACCTCACGATGAGGAAACCATCAAGAGGCTGGCTGCCGACATGGGTCTTAGCGTAGATACGCTGAAGGCTCGCATAGAGGCTCTAGAGGAGATCAACCCCATGCTTGGCCATCGCGGCTGCCGCCTTGGGATCACCTATCCTGAGATTTATGCTATGCAAGCCAGGGCTATCTTTGAGGCTGCTGCAGAGTTGACCAAAGATGGCGTCAAGGTGTTGCCTGAGGTCATGATTCCCTTAATCGGTACAGTCGAAGAACTGAAGCTGATGAAGGAAGTCTGTGTTGAAGTTGCAGATCAAGTGATGGACGAAATGGGAGTCAAGTTTGAGTACCTAGTAGGTACCATGATGGAAATTCCCAGAGCTTGCGTGGTAGCAGATGAGGTTGCCAGCGAAGCAGAATTCTTCTCCTTCGGAACCAACGATCTGACTCAGATGACCTTTGGTTACAGCCGTGACGACGCCGGCACATTCCTGCCTGAATACGTCGAAAAAGGCATCTTGGAGCGCGATCCATTCCAATCTCTAGATCAGGTTGGCGTGGGCGCTCTGGTGCAGATGGGTGTTGAAAAGGGTCGTTCGGCCAAGCCCAATTTGAAGGTCGGTGTCTGTGGTGAACATGGCGGAGATCCAGCCTCCATTGACTTCTTCCACAGGGTTGGCTTGGATTATGTGAGCTGCTCTCCATATCGCGTGCCCATTGCCCGCCTAGCAGCGGCACAGGCCAACATCCGCAATCCTCGCTAATCAGAAGTCTCGAAACGTCAGATAGGGAGGAAAACACTCCCTTGTGGGGAACCCATACTATAAAGGTGTGGGTTCTCTTTTGTTCCCTTAAGATCTCAAGGAGGTGATGGGCATAGCTCGCTTTCCAGATGAATGGATTGAACATGTTAAGTCATCTGTTGATATTGTCGAAGTTATCAGTAGACGGGTTGAATTGAAACAGAGCGGACAGAATTACATGGGACTGTGTCCATTTCACAGTGAGAAAACCCCTTCTTTTTCCGTTAATCCCGACCGGCAGTTTTATCACTGTTTTGGCTGTCAGAGCGGGGGAAACGTGATCAACTTCATTATGGAAACGGAAAACCTCTCCTTCCCTGAAGCTGTAACGAAATTGGCTGAGGAAAAGGGAATTCCTATTCCCGCCATTTCTGCCCGGGACCAGAAAAGGGAAGCACGGCATGAACAGCTCCGGGGAGCCAATGAACTGGCCGCCCGCTACTATTATCGTAATTTGCGCTCTCCCACTGGGAGCGCGGCCCGGGCCTACTTGCAGGACCGGGGAATCGATGAGGAGTTAGCCCGCCACTTCTATCTGGGCTATGCCTCCGAAAACTGGGATGGTCTGGTACGTTTTTTGCAGGCTGAAGGCTTTGATTTAGAGCTGGCTCAGGGGGCAGGACTGATCACCAAATCTAAGCGAGGTTATATTGATCGTTTCCGCGGCCGCCTGATGTTTCCCATTTGCGACCATATGGGCCGTTTTCTGGGCTTCGGGGGGCGCAGCACAGGTGACGGCCGTCCGAAGTACCTTAATACAGGGCAGACCGAGATTTTTAACAAGAGCTATACCCTGTACGGCCTGAACTGGTCGAAAAATGAAATCAAGTCCCATGATGAAGTGGTGATAGTTGAGGGTTACACCGACCTGATCTCTCTCTTTGCTGTCGGTGTCAAAAATGTTGTGGCTTCACTGGGTACAGCATTTACCCCGGCCCATGGAAAGTTGCTGAGACGTTTCTGTTCGCGGGCCATTATTGCCTTTGACGGGGACAGCGCCGGTCAAAGGGCAGCCCTGCGGGGGATGGAAATTCTCCATAATGCTGGCCTGATGGTGCGTGTAGCGGTTTTGGACGAGGGACAGGATCCCGACAGCTATGCACGGAGGGCTGGAGCCGACAAGGTAGATGAGTGGCTCAAGTCAGCCAGACCCTTTAGAGAATACCAAATCGACAGAATTATTTCCCAGCACGATGTAGAAACTAGAGAAGGAAAACTGCGTGCCTCTACAGAACTTGTAACATTACTTGCAGGACTGGGTAGCTCTTTGGAGCGAGATGAATATACTGGCTATGCCGCCCAGCGTCTTGGAGTCTTGGAACGTTCCCTGGCGGAGGAAGTCAGGGGAAAGCTGGGAATAGCCAGACCTAAGCGAACGCACAATAGGCATAATGTAAATTTAGCACCCTTAGAGGCAGGGGAAGAGCTGAGAGAAAGGGAAATAGTCAGGTGTCTCTTACACAGCCCAGGCCACTTGGGGGAATTACAGGCCCTGGGTATCACTGCCAGAGACTTTGAGCATCCTGATTATCGCCGCATCTTTGAATCACTGGGCGACAACAGCTCCGATTCAGAAACGGCGGCTGCGGCAGGGCGATTGTTATCGCTGCCGGGGCCGGTCCCAGGCTGGGAGGATTGTTTACGATCATTTCATGCAGTTTTAACGCGGCGAAGATTGCAGAAGATAGAGGAAAAACTTTCCCTTTTGGAGAATGATAGGAAAGGTTTTGATATTCGTATGGAATTATATCAGTTATTAA
>JAAYOM010000119.1 GCA_012520315.1 Bacillota bacterium
ACTTTCGGTTTCAACATTCAGCTGACGGGGTGCTGCTGACTTGGAGTCGGGTCAACCACTACGAGGCGGCCGGATACTTCCTCTTTGCCCAAACCAGTCCCCTGGAACGTTATGAGTTATTGACATCAGTGCCGTTAGAAGAAACAAGCTTTCTTCACGCATTGGAGCCAGACCATGCCCTAGACATAAACTACGCAGTGGCAGCAGTCAGCACAAGCGGTCTGGTCGGTTATTACTCCACACAGCGGTTTAGCAGGCCATAGGTTCAACAAAGGCACAGGAATTCCTGTGCCTTTTCCTATAAACGCCAGAGAGCGATCAAAATACCTAAAGCAGCCCCAACCACAACTTCAAACGGTGTGTGGCCCAAGAGCTCGCGCAGTCTTTCGGGATGCAGCTCCCGGCGATTCAAATCTTCGATCATCCGATTCAGTACACGTGCCTGTTTACCAGCGGCTCGCCGTACACCGGAGGCATCATACATTACAATCACGGCAAACACGGCGGCTAGGGCGAACATAGTAGAGTCAAATCCGTCACGCAGACCTACCCCTGTACACAACGAAGTTACAAAGGCACTGTGCGAACTGGGCATTCCGCCAGGTTCAACCAGCCGTCTAAAATTCAGCTCCTTGGACACGAAGGCCCAGGAGATTATCTTAAAGATTTGAGCCAGGGCCCAAGCTAAGATAGCAGCCATTAAAACTTCATTACTTTGAATTTGTCTAAGAATGGGTTGAGAATTAATCGCCTCTGCCCCCTTCATATCAAGTAGATTTCGGCATAGGATGTTCAGGGAGGGATAAAAATGACCTCAGTGTTACCCCTGCTGATTGTCTTTATAATTGCCGTTCTGACTAAGAACAATCTTCTTGGGGCGGCAGCAGCCATCGTCTTTTTTATTGATCTGATGCGTCTAAACCGCTTTTTCCGCTTGATCCAAAACCGCGGACTGGAAGGGGGTGTACTGCTCTTGACTGTCGCCCTCTTGGTACCCCTGGCTGACGGACAATTGACCAGGGAAAGCCTTGCTTCTTCCCTATTCAGCCCCCTAGGCATTCTTGCCGTAATTGGAGGCATTTTGGGAGCATACTTCAACAGTCAGGGTCTGGATCTAATAGCTGTCGAACCATCCATCATCCCCGGCATTTTAATCGGGGTCATGGTCAGCGTGTTTTTCTTCGGCGGAGTCTCCGTTGGACCTATCATGGCCGCTGGAATTACCGCGTTATTGGCCCGCCTATTCATCCGCTAACTCGCCATTCTTAATTATAGCAGGTTCAGCTTCCTGGAACAACTAGGAAGAAATCTGTACAGACAGACCGCAGGTTTCGATCATAGTCCGAAATGCCTCTCCTGTCAGGCTTTCTTCAGCCAAAAGATGCTTTGCTGCACTTTTCATTAACTCAATCTTGTTTGTCAAGAAATCTTTAACATTTTGTTCCTGTTCCCTAATGATCTGGACAATGGCATCATGGAGCTCGCCTGCAGGAAGCTCGGTGCTTACAATGCCGAGATGTGACAAGCCCGCAAATACCATCCGCTTTGCTAAGTCGGTTGCCTGCTCAATATCCCCCGCCGCTCCGGTTGAGCGCTGGCCAAAAATGAGTTCCTCACTCACCGCCCCTGCCACACAAACCTTTATGGAATCGAGCAGTTGATCTTTTGTGTACAAGTATTGATCGTCCTGCGGGTTCTGCCTGATATAACCCAGCGCCTGATTACGCGGGGTGATCGTAATAGATGCTACTGAACCAGGACGAACATGCTCACTGATAATGGCATGCCCCACCTCGTGGTAGGCTACCCGTTCACGCTCTTCGGCTTGTATAGATCGATTGGACTTTTCACCGAGCATAACCTTTTCAATAGCTTCACTGATATCAGTCTGGCTGATCCTCTCACGACCGTCGCGCAATGCGCTGATTGCCGCTTCGTTTAATAGGCTTTCTAAATGTGAGCCGGAAAATCCTGTCGTCTCAGCAGCCGTAAGCTCAAGGTCTACTTCAGGTGCTAAAGGCTTGTTGACAGAATGGATTTCTAAGATGCGTAACCGCCCGGCTTTGTCAGGCAGGTCTACTTGAACAATGCGGTCAAAGCGGCCTGGCCTTAGAAGTGCCGGGTCCAAAAGATCCTTGCGGTTGGTAGCCCCCACTACCAGCACTCTGACTGAGTGTTCACTGCGAATTCCGTCGATTTGAGTGAGCAGTTCATTTAACGTCTGGTCATATTCCATGTGACTTACATTCTTGCCTCGTTTGGCACCCAGTACATCGATTTCATCGATGAAGATGATGGCACTGGATTTCCCTTCCCGTTCTGCCATGGAGCGTGCCTGCTTAAAAAGTTGACGTACCCGGTTAGCCCCTACGCCCGCATACATTTGCACAAACTCTGAGCCTGATGCAGCTAAAAAAACTGACCCTGTGTAGTTTGCCGCAGCCTTGGCCATCAGAGTCTTTCCGGTACCGGGAGGTCCGGTCAGGAGCACCCCTTTCAAAGGCCTAATGCCCAGACGGCTGGTTCGTTCACTTTCTTTCAAAAAGGCCAGGGCTTCCAAAAACTCCCGCTTGGCAACTTCCTGCCCCCCAATATCATCGAAGGTGACCTTAGGTATACTGCTGTTTTCGCTGTTGCCTACCGCATTGACATTGAAGCGGGGCGACAGTCCGCCACGCCCATTGAGAATCAACCCCCCGAGAAGCAGCATACTTACGGGAAGAAGAATAAAAGAAAAATCAAAACCTGACAGAAAAGCCAAAATGACTATGGCTAAACCTGCACCTACGGCACCCTCCCTTACCCATTTTTTCAACTGTCTGTACCTCCCTTATTAACGATGGAAATCCTTCCTTCGTTCAAGTCGCGGCTAATAACCCTTTTTAGGGTACTGTCTGCTACACCTAAAGCAAGGTAAACAAACTCTCGATCCACACCCAGCTCCCAAGTGACTCCTGCAGCATTTGCTAACCCCTTTACCCGTTCTTCCAATACGGTGAACTCGCCGGTCATGACCGCCTCTTCCACCTTTATTTGAATATCCAAATAAAGGTCAATTAGCTCCTTACTTGGCGAGTCCTGTATGAAAACTGCATAATCCCCTCCGGCAGCGGTCAACGTCTGATAGACTTGTCCAAAGACAAGGCCTAAGGAGGTATCCTCCTCCAGTTGCAGGGTTACCAAAGTTTCAGCACCCGTATTGAACATACTCTTTTCAATGCTTACATCCACTACACCAGGGACATCCTGGATGCGTTGGACTAAAGGATCAATGACTTGCATTCTTTGATGTAAATATTGCGCCCCCAGTCCCAGAGCAAAGACTACGACAAAGACCAGAAGGGCAATATGGATTTTAAATCCCCTCAAGCGCATGGAGCATCCCCTTACTAACGTTTGTTTGTTCCAGAAAAATAAAAAGGTCAGTACAGCATACTGACACATTTATTATAACATACTATTCCATTGAGCTTTTTAGTATATCTTGGGCATTGCGGAAATAATCCACACCTGAGAAAATTGTCATTACAACTGCAACCCACATTAAGACAGGGGCCCAAGTAATACCAAGAAGAAAAGCTGTAACTGCCGCTATTTGGGTGACAGTTTTCAGTTTCCCAAGTTTGGAAGCAGCAATGACCTTGCCGTCGGCAGCTGCCAACATTCTGAGTCCCGAAACAGAAAACTCACGTGCCAGAATGATCAAAGCCGCCCAAGTGCTGACCTGACCAAGCTCGACTAGGGCCAAGAGCGCTGCAGTGATCAAAAGCTTATCAGCTATGGGGTCAATTAGCTCGCCAAAGCGAGTGACTTCCTTGCGACTGCGTGCTAAATACCCATCTAGGCCATCGGTCAGAGCCGCTGCCAAGAAGACCACGACAGCTGGTATGTTCAGTCCGGCGGGGGAACTGAGACAAAGGTAGGTAAAGAGTGGAACTAGTAAAATGCGGGAAATTGTAACTAAATTAGGCAAATTAATCACAGTCAACCTCCTCCCCAACCAAATCGTAATCATGTGCCTCCGTAACCAAAACCTGAACCAGTTGGCCAGGCTCAAACGTGCCCGTTCCCAAATAGACAACTCCATCTACATCAGGTGCCTGCCCCTGGTGGCGCCCGACCATGACCAAATCCGATTCCGCGGAAGGGAATTCCATGAGGACCTGAAGTTTGCTTCCCACCAGTTCTTCATTTAACTCCCGCGAGATCTGTTGCTGAAGGCCCATTGCCTGCCGATAGCGGGCTTCTTTGACCTCTTCGGAAATCTGATTCGGATAGCCGTAAGCAGCGGAGTTTTCTTCCTGGGAGTATTTGAAGATGCCCACATGGTTTAAACGTTCAGACTTCAAGAAAGCAAGAAGTTCTTGAAAGTCCTCTTCAGTTTCACCGGGGAAACCTACAATAAATGAACTGCGAATGGTTACACCTGGAATTTTGGCTCGAATTCTCCGAATCAGCTCCCTTGTACTCTTGAAGTCACCCGGACGCTTCATGCTCTTTAACATACGCCCTGAAACGTGCTGCAAGGGGAGATCAATATACTTCACAATGTTCGGAGTCTCATTGATCAGCTCCAGCAGTTCATCAGTTATGCTGGTAGGATAGGTGTAGAGCAGGCGGATCCAGGGAATATCAAGTGCCGCAAGGTGCCTCAACAGCTCCACGATATTTGTCTCGGCATCAGTACCGTAGGCTGTCGTGTCCTGGGCGATCACCGCAACTTCCTGCACTCCCCGTTCCCTCATTAGCCTAGCCTCGGCTAAAACAGACTCCAAACTTCGGCTCCGTCTCCTACCCCTAATGGCAGGGATCACACAAAAGGCACAGCGATGATTGCAGCCCTCCGCAACTTTCAAGTAAGCGAAGTGGGATCCGGTTGTCGAGATGCGGCGATGCACCTGATCGTAATCAAAAAAACCTTCCCTTTTCTTAAGAAGGCGCTTGCCCGCTGCTGCTTGTTCTATGATTTCGGGTATCAAATCGAGTTCGTTAGTACCTACCATGGCATCAATTTCGGGAATCAAATCCCAGAGTTCTTCGGTGTAGCGCTGGGACAGACAGCCCATGACAACAAGGGCTTTACAGCTGCCCTTTTCTTTATAGGCAGCCATTTCCAAAATTGCGTTAATGGACTCCTCTTTCGCTGCTTCAATAAATCCGCAGGTATTTATGATAATAATCTCTGCCTGTACCGGATCGCTTACGATCTCATGGGACGCATCAGACAAAAAACCAAGGACAATTTCAGTATCTACAAGATTTTTTGCACAACCTAAGGAAACAACACCAATTTTCATTCGACAAAGACTCCTAAATTTGATAGTATTTTGCTGAATCCACATCTAGTATATCATTCTTATGGTCGGCACGAAATAGCCTTTTGCAGAAGGATTTCAATTCTAGGTGTGGAACAAGTGTTAGGATGGTTGCGATATGCAAAGGAGACGACATGAGAGACGGTTTGAGATACTTCGGCCTTATTACCCAAGTCGGCATTACACTTTTTATCAGTGTTTTCCTTTTCACCATTTTAGGGGTATACTTAGATCGTTGGCTGGGCACAAACGCAATCTTCACACTGGTTTTTGTCCTCGTCGGTTGCGTTGTTGCCGTAGCAGCCGCGATCAAACTGATCTTGGATACATTGCTTAAGGATTCGGAGCCGAAGTAGCATGTTCAATGAAAACGATGTTTTGCGTACGACCCTAATACTTACGATTGTTACCAGCGCTGTTGCCATTATCTGGCGTGCTTCGGTGGCATTAGGCATTCTTTTAGGAGGTTTGATGAGCGTTCTCACCTTCCGCCTCATGATTATCGATGGAACAAGGTTGCTGCACAAGGCAAAGGGCGGCCTGGTCGATCAAAGGCGAGCTTACCGCTCAACCATCCAAGGTCTTGCCAAACGCAGCCTGTTCTATTCTCTCGCATTAATTGTCGGTATACTCAATCCATCTTTAAGCTTCCTTGGAACCTTAGCCGGACTTTTAATGCCTCGCTTAGCGATACTTTATCATCTGATTCATGGGAGGATTAAACGTGGAACCTAACATTGTTTTTCACATCGGCACTTTTCCTGTCTATGAACCTGTCTTTTGGACCTGGATCATTATGGCCATACTGGCTATAGGGAGTTTCCTGCTTACCCGCAATCTGCGGAAGGTACCTCAAGGAGCGCAGCACTTCCTTGAGGTTGGCATTGAGTGGGTGGAAAGCCTTATTTCAGTTGACGTGGGGCCTGCGAGGAAAATCTTCGTTCCGCTCATTCTCATGACTGCGTTGTATGTCGGGACCTCCAACTTAATTGGAGTTGTTCCAGGGGCCTACTCGCCCACTGCAGATCTTTCCACCACACTGACGCTATCACTTATAATCTATATTCTTGGCCATGCAGCCAGCATTGCCAAACAGGGATTTCGTTCTTGGTTAAAGGGCTTTGTTGATCCTTTCCCCCTCTTGCTTCCACTGAATATCGCTGGGGAGATTTCCGAGTTTGTGTCCCACTCCTTCCGTCTGTATGGTAATATTTTCGGCGGAGGAATTCTTTTGGGCATTATTTATATGATGGCACCATACATAGTCCCTGTTCCGCTTTTGGCCTGGTTTGGGATATTTATGGGTATAATTCAAACAGCCGTCTTTACGCTGCTAGCATCAGTGTACATTCAAACCAAACTCATTTAGGCATACACGCCATACTGCGAAGGGGGGGATAATGTTATGCTAGAAATCGCAATTATCGTTGCCGCAATTGCCTTAGGTTCAGGTATTGCCCTGGTCGCTGGAGGACTGGTAGGTATTGGTGAAGGATATGCTGCCGGCAAGGCAGTGGAAGCAATGGCCCGCCAACCTGAAATGGAAGGACAAATCAGAACAACGATGCTGGTAGGTCAAGCTGTCTCAGAGTCTGGCGCCATCTATGCTCTGGCGGTGGTACTCTTACTTATTTTCACCGTTATGCAGCCTTTAGTTAATCGTCTGCTAGAATTACTGTAAGTCTGAAGGGTGCTCATTTAGGGCACCCCGCCAAACTGTATTTTTGTTGTGGAGGGTGACTACATTTGTTTAATCAAAATATCATGCTTGCCCAAACGGTCAACTTTATCCTCCTCGTCCTTCTCCTTTACAAACTGCTGTATAAGCCAGTGCGAACCTTCCTTGATAATCGCACTGCTGAAATTGAAGGACAGATCAAGACTGCGGAAGAAAATCAAGCCGCCTCCCTCGCCCTTCGCCAGCAGCTCGAAGACCAGGTGAAGGAAAGCAGGCAACAGGCTCGGCAGTTTCTTGATGATGCTGCCAAACGGGCTGAAGTGTTGCAGGCCGAAATGCTGGAAGAGACCCGTCAAGAAGCTTCTGCTATTATCCGCCGTGCGCAGGAAGTTGCCGAACTGGAGAAAGAAAAAGCAATGGCTGAGTTAAAGGGGCAGGTTGGTGAATTGTCACTGCTCTTGGCGTCCAAAGTAATTTCCCAATCCCTGGACCAACAGCAGCATCAGGTGCTGATTGATCAAACTTTGGCCCAGTTGGACTCCTTGGATAAAGGAAGTCAAGTGCAATGACGGCAACCAAACATTCTCAAGTTGCTAGACGTTACGCCGAGGCATTGTTTGCCACAGCCGACCCCGCTGCCCGCAGCCAGCTCAAAGCAGAGTTCGAGCATGTTCTGACCATACTTGGGGACCCCAAGGTCAAGGATGTATTCCATCATCCGAGAACATCGAGGGAGCGCAAGGGCGAAATGATTAAGCTGATGCAGCTCTCACCCATTATGGAGAACTTTCTGCTATTGATTGTAGAAAAATCGCGGGAAACGTTGCTCGCCTCTATCGCACACTATTTTGAACAGCTGGTCCTTGAAGCCCAGCATACAACAATTGCAGAGGTGATTTCGGCAATTCCTTTGTCAGCCGAAACCCTAACTGGACTGGAACAGAAGCTGAATCAGTTCACTGGCAAAACAGTGCACCTAAACACCCATATAGACTCCTCCATTGGAGGAGGTTTGGTTATTAGGGTAGATGGAAAAGTGCTTGACGGCAGTGTAACCAATACTCTAAAACAGTTCCAGCGCTCATTGATTAGCTAAAAAAAAGTCCTGGTTGTTCGGATTCTTCCGCAATCCTCCGGGACTTTTTCTTTGCTCAATCTCATCTAGTTACAACAAAGGCACCCCGCAGGGTGCCCTTGTAATTCACATTTTCTCGTCTTATCTGTCAATCCAGATGAAGTTCCAGGCAGATCCAACCGAACCGCTGACGAGGTCAGGTGTGGCGTTCATGAGGTGGTCACGTACAGCAACCATGTTCTCAGATGTTACCGTGTAGAACAGAGGCACCTGTTCAGCTACGATATCCTGGAACTGATAGTAGTACTCACGACGTACTTCTGGATCCATGGCCCTTTGGGCTGCACGCCAGATTTCGTCAATTTCAGCTTCCCAATCGGTGTAAGGACTCTCTTGCAGCGGGTTCCACATGTGGAGGTTTCCGCTGGACAGCCAGGTGTTAGAGCCGCCGTTAGGATCGAAAGTTCCGGTTAGACCGATGAGAATTGCATCCCATTCAAAGGTGCTTGTGAGTTTCTCAACCACAACGTTAAAGTCAATGAGTTGGAAGTTTACCTTGATGCCAAGTGCAGCCATGTCTTCTTGGAACAGCTCACCGCTGATCTGGCGAACAGGTACACCTGGATTGGTGATCAAGTCAAACTCAATTGGATTGCCTTGAGGGTCACGGCGAACTCCGTCAGCACCGAGTAGATAGCCGGCAGCTTCGAGTTTGCGATGTGCTTCGTCAAGGTCATATGGATATGTCTTGATATCTTCTTTCAAGAAGAAGTTGTTTCTCATGTTAATTGGGCTATGCTGGATATAACCTTTGCCGTTCATGGCCATATCCAAGATAGTCTCCTTGTCAACTGCGTGAGCGATGGCCTGGCGGAATTTCACATCGCTAAACCAGGACAGTTTGGGCTCTGGTACAGTCGAAGGATTCTGGTTGATGACGATAAAGGTTGTACCTGGGTTGGGACCAGCTTCAATAATTGTCCAGCGACTGATAGGCTCCCTATCTACATACTCAGGATACTGGTTAGCAGGAATACCAATGTAGTCGAACTCGCCGTTGAAGAAAGCAAGTGTCGATGTGTCGGTGCTGGCATAATATCTGAAGATAACCCGGTTTAGATAAGGCAGGCGATTGCCGGCTTCATCGAACTCATAGTAATTGTCATTGCGTACAAGAACCAGTTCTTGGTCAATGCGGTAGGAGGCAATCTTCCAGGCACCGGTACCGATGATTTCCTCGACAGGTGTTTCCAGACCCCACATTTCGTGGTAGCGTCCTTCTCTGAAGGCGTCACCGAGGAGATGTTCCGGAACAATTGGAGTTCCGATGCTGAACATGATTGGTGCATGAGGACGTGGCAAGGTGAACTTTACAGTGTAATCATCAATTTTCTCATACTCCATGGGCTGACCGTCGATTAGCAGGCCGCTTCTGGAGTTAGAGCCGACGTTCACATCATAAACTACGTCAAATGTGAAGATTACGTCATCGGCAGTGAACTCTTCACCGTCATGCCACTGCACGCCGCGGCGCAGATGGAAGGTAACTTCTGTACCGTCTTCACTAATCTCATAGGCACGGGCCAGTTTGGGCAGAACCAAACCGGTGTCACGATGCAAAGCGACCAGGCCTTCAAAGATACGGTCAGTTACATCAGTACTAGATGTTTCTGCGGCCCGGTGTGGATTGTACGTCTTGGGACCGGAAGCACCTGCAGCAACAGTCATGGTACCTCCGTACCTGCCAACGGTACCGTTCAAATCACTTTCGATTTCTAAAATGCGCGGATCTTTTAGCTCCACTGCACTAACTACGCCAGCACTTACTATTAGTGCCACAAGCAAGGCCAATACGAAAATCTTTCTCTTCATATCTTGTTCTTCCCCCTTTTAATGATTTTCCACCACGAAAACTCTCCCTCGTTTAGCAAGATCACCACCTTTACAATGCGAACTCGTGAACAATCCTCACGTTTGCGAACAGAAATCGCAACAATCTATTCATGATAGTTCGACCTACGGGCCATTTGTCCTGCTAAAAAGTGGTGTAATTTTCAGATTAACACCGCATTAAGTCTGTGCTCTGGGATCAAACGCGTCTCTGATACCGTCTCCAAAGAAGCTATATGACAAGACAGTGATGAAAATTACGAAACCTGGAACCAAGAGCCAGGGATAGCGCGTTAGGGAAGTTAAGTTCAGCGCTTCTGACAACATATTGCCCCAGCTGGCGTCGGGATGCTGAATACCGACACCGATCAAGCTCAGACCTGCCTCAGAAAGGATAAAGCCGGGTATGCTCAATGTGGCATTGACAATAATGTAACTCATGGTGTTAGGCAGAATATGCCTGATAATCACCCTTGGCTGGGAACAGCCCACAGCCTCGGCTGCTGTTACAAAGTCCTGCTGCCTAATGGAAAGCACCATCCCCCTGATTACCCTCGCTAATCCAGCCCAGCCAATAAAGGCTAGAATAAAGGTAATCATTATAAATCGCTCGGTTGAACCAAGGCTTGGCGGCAACACCGCACTGAGCGCCAAGAGCAGGTAGAAACTGGGGATGGAAATGATCACCTCCGCTACCCTCATCATCAAGTTGTCAACCCAGCCCCCAAAATAGCCGGATATCCCTCCGTAGACAAGGCCAATTGACATACTGACCACTAAACCAATAATTCCGATAAAGAGTGAACGCCTGCCGCCATAGGCCAAGCGTGAGAAAATATCGCGACCGTAGCGATCAGCACCGAGCAGATAGATCTTGGCAGGAGAATCCACACCAAACAGCCTGAGATCAGTCTCAAACCAAAGAATCTTATACTTGTCTCCCCGCACGAAGAAGCGAATCGGGTAGACCTGAGAGGTATCCTCTTCGTAAATATTTCTCAGCGTGTCAGTACGTGTATGCCCATAAATAAAAGGTCTGGTCAACTTGCCCTCTGGGCTGATGAAGTGAACTTTTGTGGGCGAATGATTAGTGCGTCTGCGATCTGTAGTCAGTTCACTATATGGGGCGAAGAAGCCGGCAAAAATTGCAAAGAGATGAAGGAAAATCAAAACCCACATCCCGACCATGGCCAACTTATGGCGTTTCAGCTTGCGCCACGCCATTCTTAAGGGCGACCGAATTGCACCGCCATCACCGTAGACAATATCTCCGCCGTTCTTTTCTGGTTCTGTCATCGTTCTAGCCATTACCTCAATCCTCCTATTCGTACCTGATCCGGGGGTCACTGACTGCAAGCAGTATGTCTGAAACCAGGTTGCCTAAAATAAGCATTACTGATCCGATAATCAGGTTGCCCATTACCAAGTAATAGTCTTTACCCTGCACAGCATTGAGCATCAGACTGCCAATGCCCGGCCAGTTCATTACAATCTCCGTCAATGCCGCTCCACTCAGGAGGGATCCCAGCTGGTAGCCGAAGATCGTAATCAAGGGATTGATGGCATTCCGTACAGCATGTTTGTAAATTACCACCCGATTCGATAAACCCTTAGCCCGGGCGGTGGTCACAAAATCCTGACGCAGAACATCGAGGAGGTTCGAGCGCATATAACGCATTAAGCCCGCTACAGATCCAGTAGTCAAAACTAGGGTCGGCAAGAACATATGCTTGCCTAGATCTGCAACTTTCTCCCAAAAGGTAAAATCGACAAAGTCAATACTGGTCATGCCGCCTACTGGGAATCCCCATCCTCTGCTCACGGTAAAATAAAGCAGCAGTAATCCAAAAAACCAGGTTGGAATGGCCACACCGATAAATGCTACAAAAGTCAGCAGTTTATCACTCCAAGAGTACTGATTTACAGCAGAATGAATCCCAATAGGTATGGCAATAATCCAAGCAAAGACTGTTGAAACACTAGTCAGCAGCAGACTGTTGAAAATGCGCTGACTGATTACCCAAGTAACGGGAGCATGCCATAAAAAGGAGTGGCCCATATCCCCCTTCAGCAATTGCTGAACCCACTTGATATATTGCATATGCGGAGGCTGATCAAGCCAAAAGCGAGCACGCATGGCATTTAAAACCTCATCAGAAATATCTGGACTCAAAGACATCGTAGTGAGAGCATCACCCGGTGCCAATTGCATAATAAAAAAGCTCAGAGATGAGATTCCTATCAACATCGGAATGATGTAGAGAAATCTCCGTACGATGTACCTAAACATTAATGATCTACCTCCTACTGTAACCCAACTCATTAGATATCGGCGTTTCTTTCCTAATAAGGTCCGTTAACCGCCGAACATGTGCAATAGTATTCTTGCAAGAGCAGAGAAATCCTGCTATAAAACCAAATTTGTGACGATACCAGTTAATGCTCCTCATAACAAATCCCAATAATGGGGAGGCTTGTCTAAGGAGGTCGAAACAATTGTCTCAATTTTTTCCTGGTTTCGCAAAAAACCAAATCAAAATAGAGTCACTTGACCTGTTGCAAGAAACTCCTTCGCCAAACTGTACAGTGGAAGTGTTAGCCACTGGGTTTAAGCGAATTATCGGCGACCTTAGACAAAAGCGTTTCGATACCTGGGATTGGTACTCTTTGGCAAGAAGAGCAGACGAGCTTATGATCACTCAGCAGCAGACCACAGAACTATTAGCCATAGAATATCTCAAGGAACGCTGGAAACAAGCGGGCGTCGTCCCCTACCCCCACCAGCTCGAGACAGCCAGGCGCGTCATTTTCGACATGCAGGGCCAGGCCATTTTGGCAGACGAAGTAGGCCTCGGCAAGACCATCGAAGCTGGCCTAATCCTCAAAGAATATCTCCTTCGAGGTCTGGTCAAAAAGGTGTTGATCCTCACTCCAGCCAACCTGCTCTGGCAGTGGTACCATGAGCTCTACGAAAAGTTTGACATCACTCCAGGCATCCAACGCACCGAATGGGACTGGAATTTCTCAGACATCCTGATTGCCTCCTTGGATACAGCCAAGCGGGAGCCACACGCCTCGCAGATTCTGGATATACCCTACGATCTACTCATTATCGATGAAGCCCATAAGCTAAAAAACAGCTCGACGGTGGGCTATCGCTTTGTGAATGCTGTTCAAAAAAAGTACTGTCTGATGTTGACTGCCACACCAATCCAAAACGATCTTAAGGAGCTCTACAACCTAATTGGTCTGATCAAACCAGGACAACTCGGCAGCTACCGCTCCTTCAAAAGCCGGTTTATCAAGGATAAACGAACCCCGAAAAACCCCCAGGAGCTCAGGGAGCTTCTGGGCCAGGTGATGGTCCGCAATCGCCGCGACGAAAAAACTGTCCAGTTTACAGAGCGTATTGTCCACCCCGTCGTAGTCTCCTTAACCCCTAAAGAACAGGAACTTTATAACCGGGTAACCAGGTTTGTCAGAGAGAGGGGAAGACGAAGCGGACTGCAAAATATCCTTCCCCTGATCACTCTGCAGCGGGAAGTTTGTTCTACTTTTCTAGCAACCGCCCTCACGCTTGAAAAGATGATGGAAAGTATCGAGCAGGACCAGCAGATGGAGGCAGCAGAACTTCTAAAAGATCTCGCCGATGTCAAGCAAAACTCAAAGTGTGATGCCCTGGAACGCCTTATAGGAGAACTTGGTGACAACAAGATCATCATTTTCACAGAATACAAAGCCTCCCAAGAGTATATCCGCTACCGATTGGAAAAAGCAGGCTACAGCACACTTGCCTTTGACGGCACCCTCTCCCGGGGAAAAAAGCAATGGATCCGTCACCTGTTTCAAAATCAAGGTCAAATTTTGGTCAGCACCGAATCAGGGGGCGAAGGTCTCAACTTTCAATTCTGCAGTGTGATTGTCAATTTTGATCTGCCTTGGAATCCGATGCGTCTAGAGCAACGGATCGGGCGGGTTCACAGGCTTGGTCAGTCCCGGGATGTGCACATCTTTAACCTCATCACTAAAGATACTATTGAAGAACACATTATTTATCTGCTCCACCAGAAAATCAATATGTTCGAGACCATTATCGGCGAACTCGACGCCATACTGCTCCATCTCAACCTTGGCAAGTCCTTTGAAAGTGAAATTATGGAGATTTTCCTCGCCCACGAGGAGCAAGAAAAGATTAGGGAAAGACTAGACCAATTTGGCGACCGTTTCATCAAAGGGCAGGCGGAAGTCAGGACCGCCAAATGGGAACTATTTTAGAAGGGGCCAAGAAAAGTGCAGCATCTAGTCTTCGATTTTTTCAAACTTTGCGGCCTGAAACCGCTGGAAATACGGAAAGGAGTCTGGCAGGTTAAAGTTGACGACGCCCTGATGAAAGAGTTAGATGGCTGGCGCTCCCAGGGGCGCCTGCTGCAGTTCACCTTCGATCAGCGCTCTGCAGAAATCTACGGAGCGGACCTAATTTGCCCAGGCAGCTACCGCCTCAACAGTATTCTCCAAGTCATCCGCAAACAGGGAATATTAAGCCACGCCCATATTCCCCTCCATCACTTCCATGAACCCAGCATTCGCAAAAAAATCTTGGCAAAATCGGGCAGTACAGGGCGGGCCTATGTAGTTAGCTGCTCGCTGCAATTTGCGCAGTACCTGCAGCTTGAGCTCTTAGCAGAAGCACGAGGGCTGCAGAAAAAAGAGAGCATCCACACCGTAGTTGTGGACCTCTCTACAGGCAGCATATTTAAATATGCCTTTCCCTTCCACCTGCTCGAGCCAGGCGGAGCGGCTCAACATAAAGTGCGGCCCAGAAAATGCAGTTACAAACAGGCATTTATCAACGCCGCAGCCTATCTCCATGAGCTCTTCGCCCAGCAAGATCAAGGTTGGGCCAAAGAAGCCCAAGAAAAGCTGGCCATGGAAGAAGGCAAGCTGCACGAGTTTTTCAAGGGCCGCCTTGGTTCGGAAGAGTATGAAATAAAAAAGAAAGAGCTCCACAAGCGCCTAGCGCCGGCCTTGCGCATAAACGCCTTAAGAGGAGCCATCCTGTTTGTTCCCCTGTTTCGCTACGGTCTAGTTGTGGTGTCACCCGGCGGAAAGGAAACGAGCAGACTCATCAGCTATGATCCCATCGGCAATATGTATCTGCCGGAACTAGACTAGGTCTTTGGCTACCCGCCAAATTGGACCTGCGCCCATAACCAGCACCAAATCTTCTGCAGACAGCCATCCTTTTAAGAAGGGAACTACATCTTCCTGTTTGGGAATATGGTAGACCTTTTGCGGTCCTTTTAAGTCACGAATTCGCTCTGCCAGCAAAGAGGAACTTACTCCTGCGATGGGCTGTTCAGGCGGGGGCGCAAAAATATCGGTAATAATCACAACATCAGCTTCCTGAAAGGATCGGCTGAACTCTTCGAAAAGAAGTTTTGTGCGCGAATAGCGATGGGGCTGAAAAACAGCCACAATCTGGCGCTTTGGCCAGCCCTCTTGCGCGGCCTGGATCATGGCAGCAACCTCAGTGGGATGATGGGCATAATCATCAACTATGATGGCGCCGTTACAGCTGCCGACTATTTGAAATCTGCGCCGGGCACCTTGAAAGATCCTGAGGGCTGCCTGGATTTGGGCAATGGAAAGCCCTGCGTAATTGGCTATCACTATGCAGGCCAAGGCATTGGAAACATTATGGCGCCCCGGCACATTAAGCTCAAAATCTCCAAAAAAGGCTCCCTGTCGGTAAACTCTAAACCTGGCTCTCTGTTGATCCAGGTCCAAGACTTCAGCCCGAAAGTAGGCATGGCGCGAAAACCCATAGGTTACGCAATCGAACTCTCTGCTTATGGACGCAGCCACTGCATCATCAATACCAATCAGGCGTAGGCCTGCGGGCTGACAGTTTGCCAAGAATCTGCGATAACTGTCGATCAAAGACTCAAATGTGCCGTTATAGTTCTCCAGATGATCCGGTTCAATACTGGTCACAACAGTCACTTCCGGACGGTAACGCAAAAAACTACCATCGCTCTCATCAGCTTCAGCCACCACAAACTGCCCTCGTCCATATTTGGCACCTGGACCAAAGGGTTCAAAATGGGCACCGATCAAAACCGTAGGATCGAGTCCTGCGTGTTCAAGGCAGAGGGCCAACATCGAGGTAATAGTGGTCTTGCCGTGCGCACCTCCAATGGCGATCCCGCGCCTATTATTTAACAGCTGCGCTAAGACCTCCGAACGATGCAAGATATTCAGGCCGTTCTTGCGAGCAGCGACCATCTCTGGATTCTGTAAGGGAATGGCACTCGAGTAGATTACACTTGTAGCTCCATTGACATTGGCAGCTGAATGCTTGAAATAGATCTTGGCCCCTAACTTAGTTAAATAGTCAGTTGTATCTGAAGGCTGCAGATCTGACCCGCTCACGCTGTGGCCCATTTCCAAAAAGACCTTTGCTAAAGGACCCATACCGGTTCCGCCAATGCCAATTAGATGTATGTGCTGATTCATGAATGTCACTCCCGCTTACTCTCACTCTAGCAATGTCGCAACAACACGCGCCAAGAGGCGTGCCGAGGCCATTGCTTCTTCAATAGTGTTGCCACGCCAGTCCCCGATCAATACCATGATGCTGTTTGGATGAAGTTCTCCGCTGTAGTCTGACTTAAACACTCGTACACCGCGGGATACCCCTGGATATTCCTTCTCCAGGGCATCACTGATAGTCTGGGCAAACTCAATATTCTCCTCGAGATGCTCATTGTCCTTGTCCCCTACCACAAAGAGAATCTTGGCTGCATCTGCACCGTTGACGCGGGTCTTGGTATAGTCATCAGGCTTATCCTCTAAGCCGTCTCGATGAATGTCCAGGACAACTTCGATTGTGGGATTGGCAGCCAACAGCTCGTTAGCCTTTTTCTCTGAATTGATAAAAGCTTCGCTGTAACGGGGCTGATCATGGATGGATCTGTCGTGAACTGCGTTCACGCCCAGACTGGCCAACTCCGCCACAAATGCCTCTCCCACCCTGACGATATCGCCAAATGTGCCACGTTCATGGCTGTCCTTAGGTTTGTAATTCTCTGAGGCATGACTGTGGAATACCAAAACCTTCGGCACTATATCTTCTTCTTCATCTCCTTGGGGAGGTTGGGGGTCCTCAGTCTGCACAACTGGAGGAAGGGGTTCTTCTTCCTCACTGCCCCCGGGCATGAAACCAAAAAAACGTGCTCCTACCACTGCGACTACAATCAATGTAACAACAATAAACAAAAGTCCAGGACCATTCTTTTCATTTTTTCCCATTCTAGCCATTGCTATTCCCCCTTCCACAACAATATATGCAGAAGGGGACTGCAATTATTCCCTACTGTTTACAAGCCTTGTAATACCGATTTCAGCTGGTCCACCGTAAACTCATAGCGTCGATTGCAGAAGTGACAAATTGTCTCGATAGTTTCGTTGGCATCTACCATTTCCTGCAGCTCCTCACTGCCGAGCGTCACTAGTGCCTGTTCAAAGCGTTCCCATGAACAGTCACACTGAAACTTGACCGCGTGCGTATCGATAAAACGGACAGACAGTCCGGGAAAAATGGATTCCACAATTTGTTCCACACTCTGCTCTTGCGCAAAAAGGGAACTGACGGCAGACATCTTAGTTAGGTCCTGCTCCAGTGCGGCAATAAACTGTTCATCATGGACTGCATCGGGCAGGAGCTGAACGACGATTCCTCCACTTGCCATGGGCAGACCGTCTACCCCCACCAGAACACCTAGCCCAACAGCCGATGGGGTTTGCTCCGAATTAGCAAAATAATAGGCGAAGTCTTCCCCGATCTCCCCGGTCTGCAGGGGAACGGTTCCTTGATACGCCTCTTTCAGTCCTAAGTCTCTGATTACGTACAAGTTGCCTTTTCCCACAGCCGCACCGACGTCTAGTTTATTGTCTCCTCTGAGCGGCAGCTCCACATGGGGATTACCTACATAACCCTTCACGTGACCATTGGAGTTGGCAGACACCACAATTCCCATTAAGGGACCATCACCCTTAATTTGAATGGAAATCGTCTCTTCACCTTTTAACATCGCGCCGAGAACCAGACCCATGGTCAGTGTCCGACCCAATGCGGCTGTCGCAACCGGTGTTGTTTGATGACTTGCAGCCGCTTCCCGAACCACATCAGTGGTTCGCAGCGCAAACAGCCTTGCTTGGTTATCTCCGAGCATTGCCCGGACTAAATAATCGTTTCCTTGCACGACTTTTCCTCCTAAATGTTCAAGAACCTATAGACTAAATATAGAGCCCCGACAAGTATCACAATTCCGATAGACAAACGGACAAAAAGGCGTCTGCGCCGGGCTTTCTTCACCCGTTCCCGCCGCTCTCGGATCCCTGTTTCCGCCAGTACTTCCTCAGAAATGGACTGGGGTCTCTCTAGGCCGCTGGCAACCTGATCTTCTAGCCCCAAAGCCTTGGCATATGTTCGAATGAAAGGCTTCACATAGGCTTCACCAGGAAGTAAATGATAGTCTTCTTCCTCGATCGCCTGCAGAAACTGGGGCTTGATCCTGGTGCGTTCGGTCATTTCTTCAATCGTCAATTCTTGCTTAAGACGCGCCTTCTTTAAGAGTGTCCCCAATCCTGTCATTTTCCTCACCTTTCTTCCAAGATTGAACTGTCGGCTAGTACCTCCCGAGGTTTGCTTCCCTGGTATGATCCTACGATTCCCCGCAACTCCATTGCATCTATGAGACGGGCGGCCCGGCTGTATCCGATCCGAAATCTCCTCTGCAGCATAGAGATGGATGCTTGGCCGTTTTCCACCACTAAGCGAATCGCATCGGGCAGCAACTCATCTTCTTCGTGTTCATCCATCGAGAATCCTGCATCCCTTTCTTCCACAACCTCTTCCTGGTACTCTGGCTCACCTTGCTTTTGCCAATAGCTGACCAGTGCCTCAACTTCCTTGTCTGAAATCCAGGCGCCTTGGGCCCTTATAGGCTTGTTGGCCCCAATGGGATAGTAGAGCATATCGCCTTTGCCAATCAGCCTCTCTGCACCGCCCATATCCAAAATTGTCCGGGAGTCGACCTGACTTGAAACAGCAAAGGAGATGCGGGACGGAACATTAGCCTTGATTAAACCGGTGATTACATCTACCGAAGGACGCTGGGTGGCAATAATCAGGTACATCCCCGCTGCCCGGGCCATCTGGGCCAGGCGGCAGATTGCATCTTCAACCTCGGCAGCAGCAACCATCATCAAGTCGGCCAATTCATCTACAATCACCACAATATAAGGCAGATGCTCTTTTGGCTCTTCCCCATCGTCTTCTTTTAGCATTTCTAGATACATATCAATATTGCGCACACCTGTTTCAGCAAAAATCTCGTAACGGCGCTCCATTTCACCAACCGCCCACCTAAGGGCAATGGCTGCCTTTTTGGGGTCAGTGACCACCGGTGAAATTAGGTGCGGTATCCCGTCATAGCCAGAGAGCTCTACCCTCTTGGGATCCACCATCAAAAGTTTCACAACTTCAGGACTGGCCCGAAACAGAATGCTGGAAATCATTGCGTTGAGGCAAACACTCTTGCCTGACCCGGTAGCACCTGCCACCAGCACATGGAGCCATTTCTTCAAGTCGGCCACAACTGGTTTGCCGGCAATGTCTTTTCCAATGGCCAGGGCGACAGGTGATGGATGCTCTGATAACTCTGGACTTTCTAATACGTCCCTGAGCAAGACAGGTTCGGTTGCCTTGTTAGGAACTTCAATGCCCACTACAGGCTTGCCCGGCACCGGAGCTTCGATGCGCACATCTTCAGCCGCTAAAGCAAGGGCCAGGTCATCGGCTAAGGCGGTAATCCGCGACACCTTAATGCCTGGTGCCGGCTGCAGCTCGTATCTCGTCACAACTGGGCCTTGGCTGACATTGACCACCTTGGCCTCGATGCCAAAACTCGCCAGTGTATCTTCGAGCAGTTCGGTCTGGACCCCTTCAGTCCTCTTTGTCCTTGAGCCGGACTGCTTCAATAGATATGTAGGCGGCAGAGTATAGGCTCCTTTTTCCTCACCTGCCGGCAAGTTCAGCACCAGCTGTTCTGGGGTTTGCTCCGCTTCCTCCTTGGCTTCAGGTTCTTCCTTTTTTTTGGCTTCCTTCCTCTTCGGCCTAGGTTTTCTGACTGGTTTTGGGGCGGGCTCTGCTTCTACAACTGGTTCCTTTAGCGTTTGCTTTTCCAAACGTCGACGTTTGCGTTCGTCTTTCCACTCGTGGTAGCCGTCAATTTGCCCATGCCAAAAGCGGCAGAAGGCATCCCAAACATACTTTGCACCATATTGCACAAGCGCAAGCAAAGAAATTCTAAACAAAAAAATGAGACCAAGCAAAACCATGGTAGCAACCAGAACGTATGTACCATGAATGCCAAAGGCGTTGTAACTGAAAACCAGGAGCACTGCTCCTAAAACGCCGGCACCTTCTCCTCGTCTGGCATAGCTGATTTCCTCCATTAGATTGGGAGGAAACTGGTAGCCTCGGTAATACAGCATGTGAAACACTAAAGTAGCTGACCCAAGGAGCAAAGTTAGTCCCAGCCCTCGCTGGACAGACGGAGGCCACTTCTTGCCCCGGAAAATATGCAGCGCCAAAAGAACAAGTATCGAGGCGTAAAGTACGGCCAAATCGCCAAAGCAGATGCGCAGAACAGAACGGAGCTGCCCGCCTACCTTACCAGCAGCATCTACGTAAAGGGCTAATATCGCGAAAACAGAAAAACCCAAGAGTAAGATGCCTATTACCTCTCTTGGTCTAATTCCTCCCCGCACTTCCTCGTTCTTAGCCCTCTCAGAACGTTTCATCTTCTTCACAACGCCACCTCTTTACTTCCTTGTTCTACGGAGCCAAGCCAAACCCTACTCTTGCCGGCATCATTTATCCTGACGCAGCTGCTGAACCTCTTCAATAAAGCCTTCGACATCTTTGAACTGGCGATACACCGAAGCAAAACGTACATAGGCCACATCGTCCAGCCCCCGCAGCTTGTCCATAACGAGTTCACCAATGAGCTCTGAGTGAATTTCCCTGTCCTGTCCCGAACGAATATGCCGTTCAATGTCATCAACAGTCTTCTCGATGACCTCCAATGATATGGGACGTTTTTCGCAAGCCCTCAGAATACCGTTCAATATTTTCGTTCGGGAGAATGCTTCGCGACCGCCGTCTTTCTTGATCACCAAAAACGGCAGCTCATCAACTCGTTCGTAAGTAGTAAACCGTTTTTGACAGGAAGCACATTCCCGCCTCCGCCTAATAGAAGCACCTTCCTCAGTCTGCCGCGAGTCTAATACCTTACTATCTAAATGTGAACAAAAAGGGCAGCGCATTGACCCCAACCTCTCTAGAATTCCAGTAGATTATCATTAACAACATTATACAATAAAACTGTCAGCGTTTCCATGTTCTGTTTTTGACCAGAACAACATCAGCCCCAACTAGGACCACATCTTTCCATGGAATCTCTAAATCAGCATGCCTGCTGCCCCACAGTCTGAATGTCCTGACTTCCTCAACAATGAGGGCCAGTACGCGCCCGGTGTCAGGGTCTAAATCCAGGTCGCAGACACTGCCCAGGTATCGGCCCTCTTCCATGTTAATCACATCGAGTCGCCGCAGTTCTGAGGTCTTCATCATTGTCATGGCCCCATCCTCCATTCCTAACTAATATATGCGGCAATGACAAAAAAGAAACGGCCTAGGCCGTTCCCTTCAGGGTTTGGATGAACTAGTTAGAGACTGCGGGAAAACCGGCGGCAGATGCCTGCAGCCACTTTTTTACGGCCTGGGCGTATTGGGTTTCGGCAATACGTTCCCAAAGCTTTAAACGAAAGACCAGGCGATTGCCTGATGAGCTCTCTTCCGTGACAGTGACCAGATCGTGATTGGCCCCTTCTAACTCAGCCAGGCATAAAGGAGGGAACAGCACACACCACCAGTTATCCCCCTGTGCTGCTCCAATTTCCACCCTAACAGCATCATACCACCCTTCGGGCAGGGCCATGGAACCGTACTCTCGGTAGGGAAAGACAAACTGACCCATTCTTACCTGCACAGGATAATCATATCCCGCTGAGGCCACAACCTCTTGCGCCTTCTCCTTCAATCTTTCCTGCTGACCGAGCAAGAGGTCATAGGCTCCTTCTTTACTGTCTACTTCAGCCAAAATTCGCTCTGCTTCTTTCAACACCTGGTCGCGCACGATAAGCTTGAGATCTTGGTCTTGCGGTAAGTTGCTGTTGGCTATGACATGAAGTCGAATCAGATTTTCTGCATAGGCTTTATCGTAGTGCAGGCTTTCCTCTGCGATCTGAATAATGAGAGCAACGATGACAGCGGTACACAGGATTGCTAGGCCCCAAGTCAACCGGGCTCTGATAGAATAGCGAGACACGCACCTTCCTCCTTTATGACGTAGCCATATATTTTCGCAAGTGCTTTAGAGCAGCCTTTTCTAAACGCGACACCTGAGCCTGGGAGATCCCGATCTCCTCTGCAACCTCCATCTGCGTCCTCCCTTCATAGAAACGCATAGTAAGGATCAGCCTCTCCCGATCTCCCAGTTGCGTCATCCCTTCTTTAATGCTGACTCCCTCAATGAGATGGCGTTCCGTGTTCTTATCATCACTGATTTGGTCAAGAACAAAGATCGGGTCGCCCCCGTCATTGTAAATCGGCTCAAATAGAGAAATGGGATCTTGAATAGCATCCAGAGCAAAAACAATATCCTCCCTTGGAATCTGCAACTCTTCGGCAATCTGCCCCAGGGTAGGCTCCTGGGAGTGGCGGTTGGCAAGGCTGTCTCTTG
Organism: Bacillota bacterium; assembly: GCA_012520315.1. Lineage (GTDB taxonomy): Bacteria > Bacillota > Limnochordia > Darwinibacteriales > Darwinibacteriaceae > UBA5420. The sequence goes on from JAAYOM010000119.1 coordinate 22,831, forward strand.
TCTGCAGAGCCTTGTAAGCAATGTCACGCAAAGAGCGGCTTACCCGAATTGGATTATTGTCACGCAGGTAGCGCCTAATCTCCCCAATGATCATCGGTACGGCATAGGTAGAAAACTTTACGTTCTGACTAAGATCAAAATTATCGATAGCTTTCATAAGTCCAATGCAGCCAACTTGAAACAAGTCGTCAACATACTCTCCGCGATTGTTAAATCTTTGGATGACACTGAGAACCAGCCGCAGATTTCCCTGCACCATTTCGTCGCGGGCCTCTTCATCGCCCTGCTTGATTCTCACCAGCAGCTCACGCATCTTTCGGTTGGGCAGAACTGGCAGTTTAGCGGTGTTTACACCGCAAATTTCCACTTTGTTCATGTCCATCTCCTCCCCAGAATACCGATTACAAAGTTCAGTATTGCCACCTCGAATCGGATCTATTCCATTTTGTCCGGAGCACCTGTTAATGGAAAGCGATTAAGGACTTCCTGGAGAAAGGAGGAATTTGGCTAGCGGTCAACTAATATCTTTCCATAAATAGGCACTTAGGGGAGTGAAATGCGTATGCCCGAATATACGCTGTACATTGACGTATGGCTGCTGCGTTTAGGCTGTAACTTTATCTTTGAATACCTTCTGCTGTGGGCGACGGCGACAATTACCCGCGCCCAGACCAGACCTGCACGGCTGAGTCTGGGAGCGCTGTTTGGAACTTTGCATTACTTCTTTTATCTCCTTGCCAGCGTTGGCCTGATACCGCTTTACGGATTGCTGCGTTTCCTCCCAATCGTGTTTTTGGTGTCATTGGCCATGATCTTTCTTGCGTTTTACCCCCTGTCCTTCAAAAGGCTCCTGCAGGTGGCAGGCTATTTCTACGGCATTGGCTTTGCCGCGGCTGGAGTGGGTATGGCAGCAGCCTACGTTCTAGGCAAGCCTAGCTCTCCCAATTTCCCCCTCGGTACAGTCGGTTCGATTCTGGCCATCCTACTCATTGCTGAACTGGGTTGGGGTATAGTTCACGAGACAATAGTGAACAGAGTGTACCGGGTCCCGTTGGAGATTCTGTGCGATGGAAAGCAGGTTCGAACCACAGCTTTAGTTGACACCGGCAACCATCTAAAAGATCCTCTAAACCGCCAATCTGTCATCATAGTAGACAAGAATGCCTTGACCAATCTGCTCCCCCCCAAGCTGACAGAGGTTATCGTTGACCTCGGTGAGGGAGAAGTAACAGCCATTGATCATCTCACAGGCATTCAGGAATGGCAGACGCGCCTGCGTCTCATTCCTTTCAGCTCCATAGGCAAGAACAATGGAATTTTGATCGGGTTTAGACCTGATGAAGTGAAAATTGGCGGCAACTCTTTCCCTGGTCTTGTGCAGCCAACGATTGCTGTACATCCCTACAGTCTGGATCCCGACGGCGAATACATGGCTCTTGTCCCTCCTGTTCTTGTAGAGAGGGCTCTACCTGCCTGGGAAGGAGGGAAAACAGATGCCAAGGCTACCTCTGCAGACGCTTAAGCTGCGCATTCGTCTCAAGATCATTGGCCTTTTAAATCGCCTGCGCTTAAGCCCAAAGATCCATTACATTGGCAGCAATGAAGTGCTGCCTCCTCCACTTTCGGCCGAGGAGGAACAGGCTCTCTTAGTGCGCCTGCAGGCAGGCGATCTGATGGTGAGGACACCTTTGATCGAGCGCAACCTCAGGCTGGTAGTCTATATCGCCCGCAAGTTCGAGAATACGGGTATTCCCATTGAAGACCTGGTATCAATCGGCACCATAGGTCTGATCAAAGCAGTTAACACCTTTGACCCAAGTAAGAACATTAAACTGGCTACCTATGCCTCCCGGTGCATCGAAAATGAGATTCTAATGTATCTGCGCCGCACAAGCAAACTGAAGGCCGAAGTTTCCTTTGACGAACCCCTCAATGTCGACTGGGACGGAAATGAACTTGTGTTGGCTGATGTGGTGGGCAACGAGAGTGATGTAATTGTCCATATTGAAAAAGAAGTAGATAAAGCTCTGTTAACTACCGCTCTAAAGCAGTTGACAGGGCGCGAGAAAAAAATCATGGAGCTTAGATTTGGGCTTAAAGGGGAAAAGGAAAGAACGCAGCGGGAAGTTGCAGATTTACTGGGCATCTCCCAATCTTACATCTCCCGCTTGGAAAAAAAGATCTTGAAGAAACTGCGGAAGGAAATGAAGAGGATGGAATAAGCTTGCAGATAAAAAGCCGCAGGGCGTCCCGAAGGGAAGCTCTGCGGCTCATTTATTGAAATTTCCTATTTTCTACGGAGAAATGCCGGTATTTCTAATGACTGATCTGTGAAGGGGCGGACATCCAGCTCTTTTGTGATTCTAAACTCTTCTTTTGTCTTAGGAAGATCAAACCCAGTGGCAATTACTGTCACACGAAGTGTATCCCCCAGACTTTCGTCGATGACGGCTCCAAAAATCACGTTAGCATCTGAATCGGCTGCCTGGGAAACAATCTCCGCAGCCTCGTTCACTTCGAACAATCCCAGGTTGGAGCTTCCGGTCAGACTCAACAAAATACCCTTAGCTCCCTCAATAGATGCTTCTAACAGGGGGCTGGAAATGGCCTGTTCTGCAGCCTTGACTGCACGATCTTCACCAGATGCATGTCCGATGCCCATCAGGGCTGAACCAGCATTGGTCATAATTGCCCTGACGTCGGCAAAGTCAAGATTAATCAAGCCAGGAACAGTAATTAAGTCTGAAATGCCCTGTACTCCCTGGAGCAGCACATCATCAGCTATCTTAAAGGCATCCAGCATAGATGTACGCTTTTCTACAACCTGCAGCAGACGGTCATTGGGAATAGTGATCAGGGTATCTACTTTGCTCTTCAAGAGTTCTATACCTTTTTCAGCCTGCTCTCGGCGGCGCCTGCCTTCAAAGGTAAAGGGCTTGGTAACTACCCCTACAGTCAGAGCGTGCAATTCTTTAGCCACCTCGGCAACAATAGGAGCAGCACCGGTTCCAGTTCCTCCGCCCATGCCCGCGGTAATAAACACCATGTCCGCACCTTCAAGGGATTGGGCAATCTCTTCCCGGGACTCCTCGGCAGCCCTCTGACCCACACTCGGATCCGAACCAGCACCTAAACCTTTTGTGAGCTTCTCTCCTAATTGAATCTTTTGGTGTGCTTCTGACATTTGCAGCGCCTGGGCATCGGTGTTTAGGGCAATGAACTCAATACCCTTCAAATCAGCGGCCACCATGCGATTGACTGCATTGCCTCCACCGCCGCCACAGCCTATGACCTTTATGTCCGCAAACTGAACGTTATCCAGATCAAATTCGAACATGGGATCCCCCTTCTTCACCATCAAATTGCATAAACAATGCGTTTTTCACAATATGTGAATTATTTCCAAATCAAGTTGACATCCAGAAAAACTCTCTACGGAGTATCTAATTTCCACAGTATTTCCACACTCAGACCACTTTTCCCTTTAAGCGGAGGATATTTCTCATAAAATACTTATTACCGGACTTTTTGGCACCCTGAGATCGATACGTTTTGCCTGTTCACTGCGGACAGCCAGATCCTCCAGAATCTTCTCCAGCAGGATGAATTTCTCTTCAAGATCAACAGGTTGTCCCATCAAGATCTCTGTACCTGTCCGAGTTACAAAAGAGCGGGTTGCAGCATTCCATTCTGAAATGATGTCCTGCAGATTGGTGGGAATCATCGTAATCAGCCTGGCTGCAGCCACCAGCTGTTCAGCAGAAGACAGATCACAATTGGTCACAATGGGCAAAGAATACACTGCACCGGCCTGAGTAGGGGGCAATATGCCCCCTTCATGATCAAGAAAGACCCAGCCGCCGGGGGTGGGAGTTTGAGCAATCGGTGTTCGTTCCTTTACCTGTACAATCAGGCGATTTGGCCAGCGCCAGGTCGCTTTCGCCGTCTCCACCCATGGATGTTCCTTCAGCAGGGACACCAATTCCCTTGTATCTACACGCCAGACATTTGTCAGAGGAAAGTCTACGAAAAGATCAAGTTGTTCAGGGCTGAGGTGTGCTAAGCCTGTCCACTCAATTTTGTCTGTTTCGAAAAAATTGGAGTTGGCAAAGAGGTACAGGGCAATCACTAGAGCCAGTACTAGGACAGATAGGGCGTTTTTCGCACTCGATAGCTGGCTTGTCATCTTTACCACCTCTACTCCTCAGTTCTCTCTACATGCGCGCCTAGGCTCTGCAAACGCATCTCCATAGCCTCATAGCCCCGATCGATGTGTTCCACGCCACAAACGACTGAGTTGCCTTCAGCAGCAAGAGCACCCAAGACCAGGGCTGCCCCTGCCCGCAAATCACCTGCTGACAGCTGGGCACCGCGCAGCTTGGTGGGGCCCTCAACAAATACTGCTCTCTTGCTAACCTCAATCCGGGCACCGAGCTTCAAAAGCTCGCGTGTGTAGCCAAAGCGGCGGTCGAACACCTCTTCCACCAGCCTGCTCCTGCCAAAGGCCTGGGTTGCCAGTGTCGTGATTTGCGGCTGCAGATCTGTTGGAAAGCCCGGGTAGGGTGCTGTTGAGACCTGAAAGGGCTTGAGTTTAGGGGGAGACCCTACATGGACTGCCCTTTCCTCCACTTCCAGCTCTGCACCCATAGCAGACACTAAATGGAGCAAAGGAACTATATGCTCCGGTATCACATTTTCTATCGTGCCGCTGCCCCCGGTGATCAAGAAAGCTAAGAGATAAGTGCCTGCTTCAATGCGATCGGGTATCACCGAAAAATTTGCAGCTCCCAGATCAGCCACACCGTCGATGGTAATCACCGAGGTGCCTGCGCCTTTCACTTTAGCGCCCATGAGATTTAAAAACTCTTGGATATCTATTATCTCTGGTTCACGGGCTGCGTTTCTGATCACAGTCCGTCCCTTAGCCATAGTGGCAGCCATCATTATGTTCTCAGTGGCGCCCACACTCGGATAGCGGAAGGTGATGTCTGCACCGTGCAAACGTGGGGCTCGGGCCACATACATATCATCTTCAACTTCAATGGTGGCACCCATCTGCTCAAAACCGGACAGATGAATGTCAAGCGGCCTGTTCCCGATATTACAGCCCCCGGGCTTTGCCACCCTTGCCCAACCAAGCCTAGCCAAAAGCGGACCCATTACCTGCACCGATGCCCGCATTGACTTAACTAATGCCTCCGGCGTCTGTCCCTCGACGGATGAAACAGTCAGCTCCATGCGACCCGAATTAAAACAGACATCGGCACCTAGAGCTTGGAGTACGCCTGCCATCGTCTTTACATCGGTGATGTCGGGTACATTTTCCAGCCTAAACGTTCCTTGACCTAAGAGGGCTGCAACCATGAGCTTAAGTGCGGAGTTTTTCGCTCCGTTGATGCTGACCGTGCCGCCTAAAGTGCGCTGACCTTCCACTAAAAACTTGGCCATTGTATCACCTCTACCCCTGACTTTACCGTTCATCTTATGCGGTAAGGGGTAATGGGTGAAAACTAGGCACTCAGTCCTTGCACTGCCTGGAGATATTAAGCAGGATGCCTACACCTGCCAGGCTCATCAAGAGGGAAGAACCTCCGTGGCTAATGAAGGGCAGGGGAATTCCGGTCACCGGCAAGGAGCCGGTTACCACCCCAATGTTCAGCAAGGCTTGGAAGGCAATCATCGATGTGATTCCAATCGCCAGCAGCGTACCATACAGATCAGGTGCCCGCATGGCAATGCGCAAACCCCGCCAGGCAACGATAAAATACAAAATGACAACAAAAAGTCCACCGAGAAAACCTAGTTCTTCGCAAAGAATGGCAAAAATAAAGTCCGTGTGATGTTCGGGAAGATAGGAGAACTTCTGCTTGCTCTTCCCAAGCCCAAGGCCAAAGAGCCCTCCAGAGCCGATGGCGAGCAGTGACTGAATCACATTCCAGCCCGTGTCTGTAGGATCAGACCAAGGATCTAGAAATGCGAACAGTCTGCGCACCCGATATTCCTTCATCATCAAAAAGTAGACCATAACTGGGGCCGCCATCATTCCGACCATAGTGAGCTGGCCAAGGTGTACTCCTCCAGCGAAAAGTACAACTAAGACGGAAAATACCAGGGCCACACCGGTCCCAAAGTCTGGTTCCAGCATAATCAACACAAATTGGATAGCTGTGATCACCAGGATTGGCAAGAGACCGCCAAAAAACTTACGGGCCTTTTCTCGCTTGGTCGATAGATATACCGCTACATAATTGACCATGACAAGTTTTGCAATTTCTGACGGCTGCAGATTAAAGCCGGCGATACGAATCCAGCGCGTGGCACCAGTTCCTGATCCAATAAATAATACCGCAACCAGCAAGGCAAAGGATATGAAAAGGCCAGGCAGTGCCAGGGGCTTGAAAACATGATAGTCCACCTTCATCAGCACAAACATGAGCGCTAAGCCGACCGCAGCTAGGATCGTCTGCCTTTGCACATAGTAATAAGGATTTCCTGCGTCAGCCAGCCCCATTACGGAAGAAGCACTAAAAACCATAACCAGACCCAGGCTCAACAAAATGATAACTGCAGCAAATGCCCACACATCGATTTTTCCGCCCTTAGTGAACATACTCCTCGCCCCCTCTCTAATCTATATGTCTCTAGAATAGAGCGTACAACCCTAAAACTGCAAACACGAGGGCTACTAACCAGAAACGGGTCATCACCCTGCTTTCCGGTACGCCTAAGAGTTCGAAGTGATGGTGTAAAGGCGCCATGCGAAACAGTCTCTGCCCCTTGGTGAGCCTAAAGTAGACCACCTGGATTATCACAGACAGGGTCTCAATCACAAACAGACCGCCTATGAGCGGCAGCAAAAGGGAGGTCTTGCTCAGGACTGCTGCTGTCCCCAAGGCTGCCCCTAGCGCCAGGGACCCTGTATCTCCCATAAACACTTGAGCTGGAGGTGCATTGAACCAGACGAATCCCAAACAGGCCCCTGCCACCGCCCCACAGAACAGAGAAAGATCTGAGTAGCCGAGAAAGTGACAGACAAGGGCCACAGCAGATGCGCTAATTGCCGTACTTCCCGCAGCAAGGCCGTCAAGCCCGTCTGTAATGTTCACCGCATTTGCCGCACCGACCAAGACCAGGGTAGTAAACACAATGTAGAGAATGGTCGGCAAGACGATGGTTTTTCCCCAAAAAGGGACAAGCAGATCTGTGCCGACTCGGGCTGAAGCATACAAGGCAACGAGGAGTGCTACTCCAAACTGGCCGACTAGTTTTTCCCTAGCCCTTAGCCCAAGGGAGCGTTTCGCCACAATTTTAATAAAATCATCTAAAAATCCAATGACGCCATAACCCAGTGTGGCAAAGAGCAGGACAATCTTGCTGTCAGTGATGGGCGGAAAGACAACCACCGCGATCACAATGGCCAGTACAATTAAAATACCGCCCATAGTGGGCGTTCCGGCTTTCGCCAAATGCGTCTTGGGTCCATCACCCCTGACCTGCTGGCCCAGTTTTAAACGGCTGAGATAGTGAATTGTCTTCCGCCCAGCCGCTAAGGAAAGCACGAAGGCCAGAAGGCCGCTCAGGAGAGGCCAAAATGATGCTGGCACAAACACTATTCATCCCCACCCTTCAGCAGCTCTGCCACGATTTTTTCAAAATGTAAGCCCCTCGACGCCTTAACCAAGACCAGATCTCCACTTTCAAGCTGCAGTTCACCTGTGTCCAAAAATTCATCTGTCGATGCATATGCTTCTCCCCTGCCGGCCCCTTCCTGCATAAGTCCTGCATACTCCCCGATAAAGATCAGGGTTTGGGCACACTCGGCAGCATGCCGTCCCACTTCCAGGTGGGCAGATTCGGCGATATCTCCGAGTTCAAGCATGTCTCCTAAAATTGCTACCCGATTCCCAGAGCAATACATATGCCCCAAGGTATCCAAAGCACCTTGCATAGAGGCAGGGCTGGCATTGTAACTGTCATTGACAACGATAACGCCCCCGGGGCTGCGGCGAACTTCAAGGCGCATTGCTGTAGAAGCCAGCTCCTTTAAGGCCTCTGCGCCTTTCTTCAAGCTGATCCCCAATTGAACCCCGACTGTCAAGGCAGCACAGGCATTCCAAACATTATGAACACCTGGCAGAGTGAGCTTTACTAGAACTTCCTCACTTCCATAGCGAATGGTAAAAGACGGACGTCCCTCGGCGTCCATGCTTATTCCCCGTCCTACCACATCATTGGCCACATCAAGTCCATAATAAACAATCTGTCCTTTAAAATTCCGGGCCTGACCTCGTACGGAGGGGTCATCCCCATTTAGAACAGCAACTCCAGATGCATCCATTGCTTCGAGCAGTTCGCCTTTGGCCTGGGCAATTTGACCCATCCCGCCTAAAAGCTCCAGGTGTACCGGCCCAATATTTGTTATCACGCCGTAGTTCGGAGGCGTTATCTCGGTGAGGCGGCGAATCTGCCCAAGGCCTCGCATTCCCATTTCAACCACCAAAATATCATGGTGTTCTTCCAGGCCGAGTACTGTCAAAGGTACGCCTATTTCATTGTTGTGGTTTCCCTGCGTGGCATGGACAGCCCATTTAGTACTTAAGACTTGGTTAATCATATCTTTAGTGGACGTTTTGCCGTTACTTCCCGTAATTGCAACTACCGGCACCGGATAATCCGCCAGGTACTTCTGGGCCAAAGTCTGCAACGCCAGGAGAGGATCGTTAACCTCAACTATTCCGGGCCCTGGGTGCGATCCTTTTTTTACTAGGCCATAACCACCCTTGGCAATTACATCAGATACGAACTGGTGGCCATCAACATTTTCGCCGGGCAAAGCCACAAACAAGCTCCCTGCTTGAGCCTGACGGCTGTCAATAACAACATGATCTACAACACCTTCACCAATAGCTTGACCTTGTGTGTATTTGGCAATTTGTGCGAGTGTTAGTGGGCGCATTATTGTTTCAGCTCCTTAATAGCCTTCCTGACTTCCTCCCTGTCATCAAAATGGATTCGTCCTTGGGCAAGTTCTTGGTATGTTTCATGGCCCTTACCTGCTACAATAACGAGATCATCAGGATTCGCCAGCTCCACAGCCCTACGTATGGCTGTGCGCCTGTCAACTATGATCTTATAGCTGCTTTGATGATTTTCCTTTAGAAGGCCCTTCTCAATACTAGAGCAAATCTCGCCCGGTTCCTCTGAACGGGGGTTGTCAGACGTAATGATTGCCAGATCAGCTAATCGTCCAGCAACAGCTCCCATCAACGGCCTTTTGCTCCTATCTCGGTCTCCTCCGGCTCCAAAGACTAGAATCAGGCGTCCCTTGGGGGTCAACTCCCGTCCGGACTGGAGGACATTCTCCAACCCGCCTGGTGTATGTGCATAGTCGACTACAATATTGAGGCCCCTGTCGTTTTCGATGCGCTCAAACCGCCCTGGAACACCGATTACCGCCTCGAGGCCGTCCCTGATGTTCTCCAGGGAAACACCCTGACTAAAGCAAAGGGCAGCGGCACCAAGGGAATTGTACACATTAAAGAAACCTGTAAGCCTTAGGCTGATGGGGATTTGCCCTGCCTCAGTATTAAGTATATAAGAAAGCCCTCCATTTTCCAACTTAATATTGCTTGCCCTAAAGTCGGCTGCCTGCTCTGCAGCATAGGAGATAACATGTGACCTCTTTAGATCTGTTAGTCTGCTGCCCCACTCATCGTCAATATTGATCGCAGCCGGGCACTGACTATCTGCAAAAAGCTTGGCCTTGGCTCTGAAATAGTCTTCCATTGTTGGATGAAAGTCCAGATGATCCTGGGATAAGTTGGTAAACAGTGTGCCTGCAAACGTTACACCCGCGGTCCGATAAAGATCCAGAGCATGGGAAGATACTTCCATAACTGCAAAATCTGTTCCTTCGTCAAGCATTTGTGCAAAAAGACGCTGCAAATCTAAGGACTCAGGAGTCGTACGCCTGGACTCCAAAACGGTATCGCCGATCAAGGTCTGGATGGTACCTATTAAGCCCACTTTGTAACCGGCCTGTTCCAAAATGGACTTAACGAGGTAGGTCGTAGTTGTCTTGCCGTTTGTTCCCGTGACCCCAAGCACACGGAGTTTTTGGTCAGGGTGGCCATAGAAGTTGGCGCTGACCACTCCCAAGGCAAATCTTGTATTCTCTACCACTACCTGGGGCAGGTCCAAATCAGTCAGCTCCCGCTCGACCAGCACCGCACAAGCGCCTTTTTGGGCCGCTTCATGGACAAAGTCATGGCCGTCCATTTCCAGGCCCGAAACAGCCACAAACAAATCTCCTGGCTGAACCGCTCTGGAGTCATAGCTAATCCCGCTTATTTTTGTCGATACTTCCTCTGAAAATTGGTGTTCGATTCCCTGTAAAACCCTAAGTAGCTCCAAAGCGCGATCCTCCTTTTTGCTTAGAGACTAAAAATTACTTCAACGGCAGAACCTTTGGGAAGTCTCGTACCCGGACCCGGTGACTGCTCGGCCGCCACGCCACTGCCTACAACATTAATCCTTAAACCCAAATCAGAGAGCATGGAGGACGCATCGCGCATACTCAAGCCAATAACGTCAGGAACCTCCACATCCTCTACTTCCTGTTCATAAAAAAAGAGATGGACCGTGGTCTGAACGGGAACTCGCATACCGGGTCGCGGTGATTGGGCCGTGACGAGAGTTCCTCCTCCTTCCATAGTCCAAGGAAAACCTTCCCGGGTTAAGCGCGCCTTAGCTTCCTCCCGAGTGAAGTTCGACAAGTTCGGAACCAAAGCGAGGGGCGTGCGCTCTTGCCCCTCCTGGCGTCTTTTCACGCCTAAATACTCCAAGCTCTCCTCCATAATCTCCTTAAAGACCGGTGCAGCCAATACTCCGCCATAAGGAGAATCTGTTCTTGGCTTATAAAGCACGACCAAAATCGCTAAAGCAGGATCATCTACCGGCGCAAAGCCCACAAATGATGCTATGCGATCTTCCCCATAGGCTCCGCCTTGCGGAACCTCCGCCGTACCCGTCTTTCCAGCCACGTAATATCCTGCCACCTCAGCCCGGTTGCCATTGCCATTGACCACCACCGAGCGGAGCAACTGACTCACTTCAGTAGCAGTCTCAAAGCCGACAGGATTGCCAATGATCTCAGGTTCAAACTTTTCAACCAGTCTGCCCTGGGCATCCCGTATCTCCCTGACAAAATAGGGCTTCATAAGCTTGCCGCCGTTAGCAATTGCGCTAAGTGCATTAAGCAGCTGCAGGGGAGTTGCAGCTATCCCTTGCCCAAAACCAGTGTTAGCCCATTGCAGTGCCTGCCCCGTAATCCGGGGAGTCGCCACCATGCCGGAAATCTCGCCTGGAAAGTCTACACCTGAACGTGAACCAAAGCCAAACTCCTGAATATAGGGATGGAAACGCTCGGGACCCATCTCGGCTGACAACTTGGCAAAGGTGATATTGTCAGATCTTTCCATCGCCTCTAGAAAGGAAATGTTGCCAAAAACACGGCCGTCGGAATTGCGCACCCGTCCGCCGCCTACTTCCCAGTATTGACCGCTGTCAAATTTTCGTTCATTATACGCCAAACCCAAATCGACACTGGCGGCGGCAGTAACGAACTTAAATGTTGATCCTGGTTCATACTGGTCGGTTATGGCCACATTTCGCCGTCGATCGGCAGAGAAATCATTGTAATAATTCGGATCAAAGGTCGGGTAGATGGCATTGGCCAGCACTTCCCCGCTGTTTGGATCCATAACGAGGACCAATCCCCGTTCACTTTTGGTTTCTATCACAGCTTCCTGAATCCTAGTTTCCGCTATGTACTGAAGTACACTGTCAATAGTCAGCACCACATCGTGACCGGACTCAGGGGGAGTAAACTCACTGGCTCCGCCTGGAATGTTCTTTTGCGTAGCATCCCGTTCTACAGCATATTGGCCTGGAATTCCCCGCAGGATTTTGTCGTAGTAGTATTCTATGCCTTCCAAACCTTGATTATCAGAACCGGCGATGCCCACCACATGGGCTGCAAGGGAGCCTTGGGGATAGTACCTTTGCGGTCTCTTGACCACCCTAATTCCGGGCATTCTGAGCTGACGGATGGCCTCCGCTGCCTCTACGCTGAGGCCCCGGGCCAGCCAAACACTGGTGGAAGACCCACTATCCAAAGTTCGGATCAAATCTTCTTCACTGACAGGCAAAAAAGGAGCTAGCTGTCGTGCTGTCCCCTCCACATCCCGAACTGCGTCGGGCAGGGCGTACACTGCATCGGCTCCTACACTTATGGCTAAGGTGTTGTAATTGCGATCCAAAATATTACCCCGCTGCGCGTCAATGGTCTGGGGCCTCATGCGCTGAGCAACAGCGAGATCAGAAAGCTCAGCGGCCTGGTAAATCTGTAAGTACCCGAGGCGGAGTACAAGTAAGAAAAATCCGAATGTCCAGAGAAAGAAAATAAAAATGGTGCGTCTAACGCGGGATCGATTAGCGTTGTAACGTGCCAGCTTCTACTCCTCCTAACGGCAGAACCCTGTTCATCCATGCAGTCAAGGTAGCCAAAAAACCAAGACTCTCGGTGTGGCCAGCGTCTCGAGCCCAGTGAGACGGAGGTTCTCCAGCTTCTGCAGCCATAGTTGTCGGCTGATCAAGCACTAGTGTTGTCACATATGTAGGGTCTACCATGCCCAGCTCAGTCCGGGCCATTTGCTCAATTTGCTTAAGCGAACGCTGAGACTCCAAATTGAGCATTGCTTGATCATTTCGCTGCTGCATAATGTTTACCTGCTCCTGCAGCTGCACTAATTCCATATTTAGATAGTACGATGTCACCTGCTGCTGAATGTAAAGCAGGCCAACGACCACGCAACAAGCAGCCAAGAGGCAGATTTTCAGAGTAACAGGAACTCTGTTTCTCTTCACAGATCGCCTTTTTGGCGGCAGCGGCGTCTCTTCCACATGGTTCGAATAATAGTCAAGTTTTCTAGCCGCAGTCATGTGGTAACACCTTCCTTAGAGTTTTTCCACAACCCGCAGCTTGGCACTGCGAGCGCGGGCATTAGATTCTAGCTCCCTTGGAGAAGCCTCAATGGGTTTACGATTGACCAAAGATACCACAGGTTGATTATCACAGACACAAACCGGCAGATCAGGAGGGCAGGTACATTTCCCCAAGAGAGATTGAAAGTACTCCTTTACAATGCGATCCTCCAGGGAATGAAATGTAATTACTGCTAAGCGTCCCCCTGGCTGCAGCACTTCCACTGCCTGCTCCAGGGCCGACTTCAGCGCTTCCAGCTCATCATTTACAGCAATGCGCAATGCTTGAAAGGTGCGCCGTGCCGGGTGGGGTCCTTTGGCCCTGGCCCCGAGGGGAATCGCCTTTTTTATCACACTTACTAAATCGCCGGTGGTGTTGATTGGACGGCTGGCACGTTCTGCCACGACAAATTCTGCAATTCTGGCAGCCCACCGTTCTTCACCGTACTCGGAAATAATGCGGTTAAGTTCTCGTTCATCATATGTATTAACAATGGTCCAGGCATTAAGTTCAGAATCCTGATCCATTCTCATATCCAAACGTGCATCCTGATGGTAGCTGAAACCTCGTTCTGCATCATCGAGCTGCGGCGAGGACACCCCTATATCCATCAGCACGCCCGCTGCGGAAGAAATGTTCAACCTGCTCAAGATGGACTTTAGATTGCGGAAGTTATCCTTAACCAGGGTCACCTGGGAAGCATAGGCCGCCAGCCTGTACTTTGCCCGCTCCAACGCTTCTTTGTCCTGATCGATACATATCAGCCTAATGGATGGTTCTGTGGCTAGAAGGCCCAGACTGTGGCCCGCTCCCCCAAGTGTGCAGTCCACATAGGTCTCGCCGGGTTGGGGATCAAGGGCATCGATTGTCTCCTGAAGTAAGACAGGTTCATGGGCAAAGTTCATCGTTATCTCTCCTGATTCAAATTCCCAAATCTACAATGTTTTCGGCAATCTCCTCAAAAGATTCCTGGGCAACATCTACATAAGATCCCCAGCTTTCTTTGCTCCAGATTTCAACACGGCTGGAAACGCCGATCACCACAGCATCCTTTTCAATCGAGGCAAATTCTCTCAGGTTCTGGGGTATATTAATTCTGCCCTGTTTATCTAACTCGCACTCGGTAGCACCTGAAAAGAGAAAGCGCACAAACTGACGAGCATCCCGCTTGGTTAAGGGCAGCGTCTTAAGTTTTTCCTCTAGAACAAACCACTCATCTTTGGGAAAGAGAAACAGACAATTATCCAAACCTCTGGTAATAACAGCCCCTTCACCCAGTTCTTCACGGAATTTTGCAGGAATGATCAAACGACCCTTGGCATCGAGGCCATGTTGATACTCGCCCATGAACATCCCCGCCACTCCTCTCCGAAAAGCCCCCCACTTTCCCCCACTTACTACCACTTTATTGTCCTATTCGCCCCTTGCCGATCAATTCCTGCTTGATTTTCGGAAAAACTTCATAAAAATACATAGCAAAAAACCTGGATACACAAAGGTATCCAGGCTCCTATTCTGGTCTGAGTGAACCGATAAGCCGAGTTCTGTCGTGGATGATCATCTATCTAGGACTTTAGTTGCCTAAAGCCTCGTGCGGTCAACCCGGAAGTATAACGAGGCGGGCCACCTCTTCTCCCCTATTTGACCTTGCTCCGAATGGGGTTTACCTAGCCAGTTAGTCACCTAACCGCTGGTGAGCTCTTACCTCACCTTTTCATCCTTACCTTGTCTGCAAGGCGGTTTGTTTCTGTGGCACTAGCCTTGGAGTTGCCTCCACTGGGCGTTACCCAGCATTCTGCCCTGAGGAGCTCGGACTTTCCTCAGAGGATTGCTCCTCCGCGATCACCTAGTTCACTCAGCAAGCTAAGTATAACACAGTTTGCTCTGTTTTAAAAGGAAAACGGATTGGTACTAGTATCCTGCAATATGCGGATATGTTTGCCGAAAGTGCGCTGGAGGTACCCGGCTACCTCCCTTACCATTAACTGCTCGGTGGAAAAGTGTCCGGCATCTACCACAGCAAGCCCCAGGCCGAGGGCATCCATGGCATCGTGATAAGAAACGTCGCCAGTGACCAACACATCGGCACCGGCTGCCTTGGCATGTTGCATGAAATCTCCGCCCGATCCCCCCACAACGGCAACCTTGGTGACCGTCCGCTCCCTGTCGCCCACCACGCGAACCTGAACATCCCAGAGTGCCTCCAATCGCTCCGCATAAGCCCCCAAACTCATGGGGCAGATCCTCCCGATGCGACCTAGCCCTGCGTTGCTGTCATGGGCCGGAACAAGCACTTGCTGTTCTTCCAGCCCGGCCTCGACGGCCAACCAATGGTTGAGACCGCGCTCTGCTTGATCAAGATTTGTGTGGGCAACATACACAGATAGATCATGTTTCAGCAGCGTGGAGATAAGGGCTCCCTCCGGAGTATCAGTTCTAATCTGCCTCATAGGCCTAAAGATCACTGGGTGGTGGGCAACAATCAAGTCTACCCCATGTTCAACCGCCTTTTGTACTGTATCCATTGTGACGGTGAGCGCCACTAGCACTGCAGCAATCGGCTTTTGCGGCTCGCCGATCTGCAGCCCAACATTATCCCAGTCAAGAGCCAGCTCCAGCGGGGCCAGTTCTTCCATTCGCCGACAAAAGTCTGCAAGCTTGTACGTCATTTCAATAAACCTCCGTTTCTGTCACAGTCTTTTGTGTTGTCTCCCCAAGCACCAAACACATGTTGCCAGAAAAACATAGATTTTCCCGGGTGGACATGCTATAATGGTGTCAAAAAGTACCCTAGGAGGCACTATGAAACGTAGCGACGGTGTGTTACTCAAGTCCTTGGACCCTTTTGTGAAAATCATCCCATATATTATGGAGAGGCGCAGCGACGCCCAGAATTTCGCTAAACGTCTTGTGTGCGTCGATTCTGTTGATCGATACATCCAGGAAAAAAAGAAACAGGGCATAAGGATCAGTTACCTGCATCTTTTCATCGCCGCCTATGTCAGGGTAATCGATGAGAGACCCCAACTGAACCGTTTCATCATGAACAGCAGAATCTATCAAAGAAACAATATCTGCATCTCCATGGCAATCAAGCGTTCCCTCCGATCCGATGATGACGAGGAGACAACGGTTAAGTTCGAA
This sequence comes from Bacillota bacterium, assembly GCA_012520315.1. GTDB lineage: Bacteria > Bacillota > Limnochordia > Darwinibacteriales > Darwinibacteriaceae > UBA5420. The sequence goes on from JAAYOM010000119.1 coordinate 39,020, forward strand.
TTTACAGGCAAAGAAAACATTTTCGAAGTCATCGAGATAGTAGATAACCTGATAGCCGAAGCAATAGCAGCAGACGCCGATACTGACACAGATAAGCTGGCGGCATTGATCATGTCGATGCCCGGTATCGTCACCAAGCTCCTGGTCAAAACGATCAAGCTGATGGATCGCTGGAACATGCTGCCGGCGAGCGTGATTAAGGCTAGCCCCTTTCATACAACGCTCTTTTTTACCTATTTGAAGTCAATTAACACCAATTATATCTATCACCATTTATACGATTTTGGCACTACAGGTCTTTTTGTGGCCTTAGGAAAACCGAGCGTTCTGCCTGTCGTGCAAAATGGCCAGGTTGTAGCCAAGAGATGCTGTGAAATCGGCTATACCATGGATGAGAGAATCTGTGACGGACTGTATTTTTCCCGTTCCTTCAAACTCTTAGAGAAGTACTTGGAAAACCCCCATCTGCTGGAAAGCAGAGACAATTCACGAGCAAAACAAGTAGAGCAAGTAGGCTAAGTCTTTGCCAGTCGAACCCCAGAGGTAAAAACCTTTGGGGTTCTTACTTTTGCCCCTTTGCCTGAATCAGCCGTTCATAGCGTTCGAGAGCCTGTGCGACAATTTCCTTCCAGGGCTTGGGGATTGTGCGGCGGGCAGCCAAGCCAATTTGACGAAGCTCGTCAAGATGATCCAGCGCCCAGGCGATCCGCTCCGCCATATCATTCGTCGTATCTTCAGCCAGCAGACCATTCATGCCGTCACGTACGACCTCGGCTGCGCTTGAACCCGCGGCTAAAAGTGCAGGAGTCCCCACTGCAGCCGCTTCACGCACGACCATGGGGGCATTATCATAGAGCGACGGAAACACTAACAAGTCTGCTCGGTCATAGAGACCCTGCAGCAGTTGTCCATCACTGATGTGACCTGTGTAAACAACCACCCCATCCAGCCCTAGAGATGACGCAAATTCCTTAATTTCCCTTTCTGAGGGGCCTTGGCCGGCCATGACCAAGCGAAATTCTCGCCCTTCTTTCGCCAGGACGCTTACGGCTTCCAGGATCCTTCGAATATTCTTTTTCCAGTTCATCTGCCCAACAAACAGCAGCACAGGAAAGTCAGCGAGGGCGAAACGTTCCTCCACTACTTGGGCCGCGGCGGGATCCGGTTCTTTGGAATCCGTTCCATTCTCCATTATTTCAATCTGACCCCTGTATCCGTAGTCCTTAAGTACTTGAGCTGTAGAACTGCTGACAGCCCAAACCTGATCACATTTCGCAAAGAAGTCAACCACAAATTTCGTGCCCAGCTTGGCCAAGGTTTTGCTCCTAGTCAGCTGATAGAAATCATCATAATACTTTGAATGGAAGGTAGCAACCAGGGGAATCCCGCGCTTGCGGGCAACTTTGAGTGCCTCCCGCCCCGCTACAAAAGGGCTGTGAGCATGGACGATATCCAGCTCAATCTCTGCCAGCCGCCTGCGATAGGCCAGATCAAGTGCAGGAAGTCCCGACCGGTATTGGGGATTCTTGGGCACAGGCAGACTCTTGTAATCCACTATTTCAAATGAAAATTCTTGCCCAGCAACATCTTTCTGCCAGGGGGCGATTACATAACAAGCCTCACAAAGCTCCCCCATGGTGTACGCGTAATGGCTGACCACCCTGCCTACGCCATCAACTACTGGGAGAAAGGTATCGGTAAACTGGCCAACTTTCACTAGACATCGTCCTCCTCTAACTTAGCCTTGATCTTTGTCTAATCTCGCGGTAAGTCGAGCGCTCCACTTATCAGCGGCGGAAGAATCGTGTCGCGCAAGTTGGCTAGAACTTCCGACTCTGATGCGAGAGAATAAACTTTAGCTTCTAGAGCTTCCATAAGCTCGTTAAACTCTTCCACGATCCCTCTGGGGGGTAAGGCAATTAATGTGTTCTTCAGAAAGCGCTGTAAATCAAAATTCTTAATGCCGGTAGTCCCGTTTTCGTAACCGAACATCCGTCCCTGCCCATACAGGTAAAGCCAGAAGTGGTATAAAAAAATGCTGTAGGGCGACTTCACAGCCAAAGCGCTGCAGAAATTCGTGCAGATCAGGTCCGCATCGAATCTGTTTAGTAAGTGCCTTGAGATCCTGGCGATCCGTCCTGTACTCTGGACTGGTGATCCTCCCGAGATTTCCACCACCAAATTGTCGGCTTGCAGCCGCTTTCCTAATAGATTTCTGGTCTGGATGTACCTGACCGGAATCTTCCCTTTGCTTCCCTGCTGCACATCGGGCAGATCAGTACCTCGAATGCACCCTACCTTTTGGATGAAATTCCCCTCCGGCTCAGCCTTTCCCCAATCACCTGCAAATGTTGAGACAACCATGTCTAAAATGGAGACAATCTGCCACCCCTTGGGGATTAACCCCAGTTCACTCTGGACAAATCCGCAACTTCTGAAAGGCGCAAAATCCACAAACCAGCGCTTGAAAATCAGCTGTGCCTGTTCTTCCAAGTTACGGCAAACTCGGTCATTGACAGCAATTTTCCTATCTAAGCAGGCTAAAGTGTCTGCAAACGCACACTGCACATCTAAAGGCGGTTTCTTGGCCATATAGCCCATGATTGCGTCCTTGTCCCCCCGCGGCATTTTCGTTCCTTTCGCGGTGGCAGTCATATAGGCAAAAAACGCATCAGATGATAACAAATAGTATAAGTAAGGCGCATGAGTACCGTCCCTCGCCTGCATCACCAGAACATCATTAGAACAGCCGCCCTCCCTGGTGGCCAACCATATTTTCTTAAAGTAAGGGCGGATATTAGAGACAAGGACATCACCCGGATAGAACTTGCTCGCAGTCTTGGCCTTGGGCAAGCCGTCTGCGGCCCTGATACCGCCCTTTTCGGGCAGCATGTTGGCGGTTGAAATGTAGTTTGATGTGGTTAACTTACCCACCTCAATCCTCTCATGTCGATATGTGCAAATTTGGGAAAGTTCAACAGTTTCCCACTCCAACTCAGGCCTCATACACGCTACCCCCTGTCTGTTGTTATTTCCACAACCACTCTTCCTTGTCCTGCTGCCCCGCCCCTGCTAGGGGCAGCACTTCGAATTCTGTTTCGGAAAACAGAAAAGACTGCTTCCAAAGCACCCTGCAAGGACACTTTTTGGCAGTCTCTCATTCTCGTTATTGGTGGACCCCCTGGGACTTGAACCCAGGACCAACGGATTATGAGTCCGCTGCTCTGACCACTGAGCTAGGGGTCCAACACTGGTTTATTATAAGGGAACAACGTACGTTTTGTCAAGTTCAGATCTGCATTATGCGGTTCAAGAACAGTGTGCCTGTTATTGCTCCAAGAAATCTTTCAGCTTCTTGCTGCGGCTCGGATGGCGCAGCTTGCGCAGTGCTTTCGCCTCAATCTGTCTGATCCGCTCACGGGTCACCCCAAAGACCTGTCCAACCTCTTCTAAAGTTCGGCCCCGACCGTCATCCAAACCGAAACGCAGTCTCAGCACCTGCTGTTCTCTCGGGGTCAATGATTCTAAGACTTCCCCCAGCTGCTCCTGCAACATAGTGAAAGCAGCTGCCTCTGCCGGTGCTGTGGCTTCCTGGTCTTCGATAAAGTCACCAAGATGGCTGTCTTCCTCTTCTCCAATCGGAGTTTCTAAGGATACCGGTTCCTGGGCAATTTTCATAATCTCCCGCACCCGTTCTGCCGGCAGATCCATCTCTTCTGCAATCTCTTCGGGAGTAGGCGCCCGTCCTAACTCCTGGAGCAACTGCCGAGAAATGCGAGTCAGCTTATTAATAGTTTCCACCATGTGCACTGGAATTCTAATGGTCCGTGCCTGATCTGCAATTGATCTTGTTATCGCCTGACGAATCCACCAAGTGGCATAGGTGCTGAACTTAAAACCTTTACGATAATCAAACTTTTCAACAGCCTTGATCAGTCCAAGATTCCCTTCTTGAATAAGATCCAGAAAGTGCATCCCCCGACCTACATAACGTTTGGCAATACTCACAACCAAGCGCAAATTCGCCTCAGCTAGCTTGCGTTTAGCCTCTTCGCTGCCAGCTTCAATGCCTTTAGCCAGCTCTACCTCTTCTTCAGCAGTCAGCAGGGGAACTCGCCCAATTTCCTTGAGATACATGCGCACGGGATCATCTAATCCTATGCCTTCAGGCACTGACAGATCATAATCTTCGCTCTCATCAACATCGTCGGCATCATCACCTACGACGTCATTCTCTATGGGCTCATCGTCAGTCATGTCATCTCCACCAGGATGGGGAATCACGTCAACACCCATGGCTGAAAAACTCTCATAAATCTCATCTATCTGTTCAGGCATGAGTTCAATGTCTTGAAGACTGTCCATGATTTCGCGGTAAGTAACCATACCGCGTTTTTTTGCTTTGGCCATAAGTTGGTTGATTGCAGCTCGATGTTCATCAGCAACGCTTGCTTCTCTCTTGTTCAACATGACAACCCCCTTTCCTGCGGATGCTATGAAGGCTTCGTAGCAAGAATGTCATAGTACTCCTTTAATAACTGATATAATTCCATACGAATATCAAAACCTTTCCTATCATTCTCCAAAAGGGAAAGTTTTTCCTCTATCTTCTGCAATCTTCGCCGCGTTAAAACTGCATGAAATGA
>JAAYOM010000022.1 GCA_012520315.1 Bacillota bacterium
CCCATGGAGCAAGACTGCTTCTAGCGCAGAAAAGAGATGGAATGTGGGGAAGAAGTTGGCCAATAGGCGGGTAAATGCCGAGAGTTCTGCTGTCAAAGCAGGAAACAGCAAGGGAAAGTAAACTACAGTTGCAACTGAACGTGCGGTTGATTGACCACTGGCTAAAACACCGATCAAAAGGCCAATCGCAGTAAAACAGGCTGCACCGACCAGAGTAAGGATCCCTAGCGCCAACGCACCTGAAAAATCTAGTGCAAAGACACGGTTGAGCACTAGCATAATTACAACTGTTCCCAAGCTGAGCAGCACTCCAAATAGGCCCTTGCCTAGCAGCAGCTCGCCGTAACCTGCCGGTGACACTCCAATTGCTTCGAGTGTTTTCGTGTCCTTTTCTTCCGCGAATACGCCTGAGATAACCATCACGCCTATCATGCTCATCGTGACAGTGATCCAGACCGGCAGTACCGAACGGCTCACGTTAGTCTCGCCTAGCGCCCTGATCTCCAGATCATAACGGGGATGGAGGCCTAAGTACAGTTCGACCAACTGTTCGATCTGCTCACTGAGGGCAAAGTAATGCACGGGCCGTCCACTGTCTAGAAAGACTGAGAATTCATCTTCACTTCGCACTAGAATAAAACCATGAACGTCACCGCTTTTTACCAATGCCTGTCCCTGTTCCATACTGTCTGCCGCTTCTACTTTGAAATTGAGGGCAGTGTAGGTCACAAATTGGGCAAAGTCTGTACCAGCCTCGTCATAAATGGCAACCGAGAATTCCTTCGGCGTTTGAACACTGTCCAGTGCGCCAAAGAGAAATGATGCCACAACTGGAAGTACAACCGCAATGAACAAAGTGCGGTTTTTTACGGACTCATAGAAATCCTTGCTTATAAAGGCCCAGATGCGTTTTGATTTCTCTCCCATGGTCCTTCTCCTCATCAAAAGAATAAAGGAGAGATGCCTTGAGGTATCTCTCCGATGCTGCCTGGATCGCCAGGCAAGCAAGCGTTTCCAAACATCATTTACTTGCTAAGGGGTGATCTTACCCAACAGATGGATAAGCATCCAAATAACAACAATGGCTCCAATCAACTCGAGTAGCATGCACCTTACCTCCTTTGACCATGTAAGCCTGTGCCTTATCATTATACTATTCGGCGTTCATTTTATGTTTGCAGGTGTGAGGCTTATGCGTCTAGGATACCATATGTTTCACTTACTGTCTGAACGAAGATAATGCCATTTCCTGGTTCATCGATCTTCAGATTTTCACGGACAGCCCTCACTATTCCCGCCGTCGACTCTGACCTAGTTAAGATCAATACAATCTCTTTTTCCGGTTCAATTTCCATGTTAAGCAGTCTTATGGTTTCGTGAGTGCTTGAGCCGCGAGCATTAATGATTGTTCCTCCCCGGGCACCGACAGATTTAGCAACGTCCATAACCTGTTCGCCCTTACCCTTGTCCACAATAATAAAAATAGCCCTATGCATGCTCCTGACACCTCCGTCTTCAGCATCAAACGCATAGTCCGGATTCCCAGTACCAGTGCCGATAAATGCTCCAACCGGCATAGTAAAGCCAATACCATGATTGGGCCTGCTCAATTCTAGTTTAGAGTCAATGAATTGAAGAGTTTCCCGTGCTAATTGTTGTTCGGCAACCATCAGAACTATCTCTTTTCTGATATCGCTCAGTTCTAAAAGTCTCAACAAGCGGTTGTGAACTGTGCCTCGACCTAACATAATGGTTCCGCCGGAGACACCATTGTCTTTGGCCATGCCCAGGACTTTGCTGCCTAGACCGTGATTGACAATCACATAGAGTAACTCATAGGCGGTTGTTTCAGGATTCGCCTGCGACATCTGCTTCAACCCCTCGCTTTTTCGACTTCACCCCAAAGACAACACCGAGACCCGTCAACGTAATAATGCCCATCATAGCCACCAGTGCGATCATACCTAATCCATCGCGCAAAAGATCTGCCCCTGGAAAAGCGCTCGCGGCACCCTGAGTGAAAGCTAGGATAAAAGTTGTTGTCAAAGGTCCTGTAGCCACGCTGCCAGCATCAAAGCCGATTCCCACAAAGAGGTTGGGTGAAAAGTAAATCATAACAATTGCAATGAGATAACCTGGTAACAGGATATGCCATAAAGTCAGCCAAGGGACCAGAATGCGGATTGCCGACAGCAAAATGGCACTTCCCACACCGATTGAAAGGGACGCGGCCACAGCTTTACGCTTAACATACCCGCTGGTCACCTCTTCAATTTGATGCGTCAAGACATGCACAGAAGGCTCGGCTAGGATAGTCACGAAGCCAAGCAGGAAGGAAACTAACAAGAGCCAGAATTTGTTATCCAGAGATGCGAGCAGATAGCCCAGTTGGCTGCCGACTTCCATAAAGCCGCCATTTACCCCCATGAAGAAGAGAAATGTTCCAAGCAGTGTATAGACAAATCCCTTCAGAATTCTGGAAAACTGCCGTTTGTCGAACTTTAGCAGTATGCGCTGCAGAACAAAGAGGGAAAGGACCAATGGTAATAGGGCAACTGCGCTGTCTTTTAGAGAAGTTGGTAAAATGCTCCAAAACGGGCCCATAATAGAGCCTGCTTCTGTAGCAGCTGGTTCCAAACTGATCACAGGATATTCTTGTGCCGGTGTCAGCATATTCAAAATCATCACAGCAAGGATGGGTCCTATGGCTCCTGCGCCGATCAGGCCGAAACTGTCTTCCTCCGCTTGCTTACTGTCTTTTCGCATGCTGGAGATTCCTACAGCCAATGCCATAATAAACGGAACAACCAGGATACCGGTAATAGATCCTGAAGAGTCAAATGCAATTGCCAAAAATTCCGATGAGGTTCGCGACGTAAACCACGCTAACAACAGAACTAATCCATAACCCACAGCAAAGAAGGCTTTAATAGACAGACCCAAAAAAACCCTGGCAAAGCCCAAAGCAATCATTATCGCAAATCCGACAGGTACCCATGCTAACAGCGTGGATGCCTTTATGCCTCCCGCTGTAACATATTCAATCTGATTGACCAACACCAATAGGCCAGGTTCAGCCATGGAGACAAAGAATCCAAGCAGACCCCCGCCTAACAGGAACAGCCAAAGTTTATTAGTCTTAACCAAACCAGAGCCAGTTCGAGTCCCCATGGGTGTGATGCCAATTTCCACACCAATAAGCAGGATCGAAAGTCCAACTATCAAGGTGAGGGCACCCACTAAGAACCGTAGAACGACATGTGTCGCCAACTGAACCAAAGTGAAGTTAAGTAACAGAACGATAATAACGATGGGGACAACAGCTTGGGTGTTGTCACGCAAATAACTAACCAGTATGTTCAACTAATCACGCTGCCTTTCTCTAGCATAATCAGCACCAATTTATATTATACCATATGGGGCAGACATAGTGAATGAAATAACTTTCTATCCCTTTCATCCATAGAACCCCCCGGCAGCTCAAAACTCGAATTTGACGGGTCTTAAGAATAAGTCAAGAAGCACATCTTTGGCGTTCTTACCTTCGAATATTATAGAATGGATTGCGTTGCAGATCGGCAGTTCCACATCGTGGAGCTGAGAAAGAAAACGTAGGGCCCTTACTGTCTCCACACCTTCAGCTAGTTTTTCAAACCTCTGTCCTGAAACAAATAACTTGCCAAATCTCCTGTTGTGGCTATGGGCTGAAAACAAAGTGGCTTCATAATCACCAAGATGGCTCAGCCCGTAGACCGTTAGCTCATTTCCTCCCATAGCCCTCACCAAGCGGGAAATTTCCCGGGCCCCTCTGGCCATTAAGGCACCTTTGAGACTACTGCAGCTTAAGCCGTCCAGCATGCCGGCGGCTATACCCATGACGTTTTTTGCAGCTGCGCCGATTTCATTGCCAATCATATCTTGTCCGTAATAGAAACGAATCAAGTCACTTCCAAGAGTCTCAACGATCCCTTTGGTATACTCGATATCTTCAGAGCCAATAACCATGCAGTTGGGAATTCCCGCTACAAAGTCCTGCACATGACCGGGACCCACCCAGATGGCAACCGAGGCAGGATGGGCAAACTCTTCATTGAACACCTGAGAAAGCCGCTTTCCCGTATTGGCTTCAATACCCTTCATACAAAGAATGAAGTTCTTGCCCACTGGTGCGTGGTAATTTATCTCACGGGTAAACTCCCTGAGATTTTGCGAACTGATGGAAACGATAATGTAGTCGCTTTCTAATGCTTGTTCTAGCGAACTGCAAAGCTTAACCTGTTCAGGGAGGGCTAAATACTCGTTGCGCCCTTCCGATTCTAGGCGCTTAAAATTGGCCGAGTCCTCCCTGCCCCACAAGATTACTTCATGTTCAACAGTTGAGGCGTGCCATGCTAGAAAGGTGCCCCATCTACCGCAGCCCAAGACTGAAACCTTCAATGTCTTTCTCCTTTCTCTTGCCCATTGGGCAACATGAAACCTCTAAGCTAGGCATGATCTTTCCAGTGGCCTCCAAAATTAGTCTGCAGGCCGCTCCCTCCCACCGATCCTCCGCATTCAGCTGATACAATTCCCCGTAAATTCATCCGAAGTGAGGCTCGCGACGCCAAAGAAGTACTTCAAACTAAGTCCGCAGTACCTCCCCTTCTCTTGTTCTTCCTTGATCTTGCGAAATGTATCCATTACTTGATCCCTAGCCAGGAGTGTTTGCACCTTTGCGGACACCCGCAGATTCCAAAGGCAATTGAAAGTTCTCCGCTGAAAAATTGGCCATTTGTCTCCCTCCATGACATGTTAGCCGTGCGCCATGATCGCATTCTGAAAAAAGCGTCTAAATCCATTTGCCTGTACCAGACTATGTTTTCCAACCTGATAGTCTTCTGCGAGATCGAAGTAATACTTTTGGGTTTCACAGTGTATAGAAAGGGAGTCTAATGGAAACCCCTCCACTCTCCTCAGATGAGGTATGGAGACTATGAAAAACTCTTCAGAGGCTATATCGTCACCGTCATACTCGAGTATCGTATGCGAATCAATCGCCAGGCAAATCGCGTTCCTGTATCTTGCCTTCACTCTGCCGCCCAAACGGGCGACAAGCCTGGAATAGTGGCTTATCATCTGCTCATCGGTGAGTTCCTTTCCCTCTACCCTGCGTATGTGGACACCCGGCTGTTCCTGGGCACCCAGCCCTTCGATATATAGACCGGAATCACAAGAAAAGACAGGAGAGTGCAGGTAATTGAAGTAACTGAGCGCTTTGATACGTGCATTTTCCAGGGGATTATTCCCTGTCTCCTCAATGTCAATCGGTAATGGTACGGCATGATCCATGCCAACTATATCAATGTTTAGTCCCAGCAGCATATCTTGCATATGCTGCACCTTCGCCTGGTTAGTAGTGCCGTAAATTAGCTTAATTGCAGTCCTTCTCCAATCTATTCTCGCTGTCTAAGTAAACTTGGCTTCCGGTTGCATCCCTCTGGCCTTGGTACTTGCCTTGATAGGGATAAAAGGCTGCCTGATCCATCTGGGCAAACACCAGCTGACAGACTCTCCGGCCTGACTTGAGCCTGATTGGAAGCTGATTAGCATTATACAGTTCCAAAGTGATTTCTCCCTCGAACCCTGGATCTACCCACCCTGCGTTCTGAATAAACAGCCCCATACGCCCGATTGAACTGCGTCCTTCCACAAAGGCCGTGAGGTTGTTGGGCAGCTTAACATATTCCATCGTTGTAGCAAGCATAAAGGAGTGGGGAGGCAGAATAATTTCATCCTTTTCGTAGGATATATACTTAGCCGGATTCTCAAGATCGATGTAGGGTATATTGTGTTCATCGAGTTTGAGAAAATGCGTTCCCAAACGCAGATCGACACTGGCGGGCTGGATTTGCTTGCCGACCCGCGCCCGCTCCTGGCTGATCTGATCATCCTCCAAAGGTTCAATAATCAGTGTACCTTGGTCCAGTAACTCTCGAATCTTTTTGTCAGACAAAATCACGTTGCTTCTCCCTTCCGTCTCGGAAACCTCTGGCACTTACCACTCTAGGCAATATACTGGCAGATGTCCAAAATTACGTTACCATCTGCATCGGGCGTGGTAAACCTGGGACAGACATACCTCTCAAAGAACCAATAGGCCCCTTGTTCATCACTGATAATTTCTACTCCCTGCTTTTTCAGGGCCTCAGCGCACTCGTATTCTTGGCCAAAAACCTCTTGTTCCTTACCGTAGACCCATGCTACACCAAGGGTTGCCGGAGGAAAGTCCACGGAGAGAAAACCCTCAGGCACAATAGTCCCGATGGGACAGAAAGCGCCAATCCAATACTCGAAGGGTTCCCCTTCCTTCCAGCGCATCAGCCCAATTGTTGCATCTCCGTCTTCATACAGGGCCTTGGCATCGAAGCTGCCCTGAATTTGTGCAAACCATCCTTTATCAAACCACTCACACCATTTTTCAGCAAAGGATCCATTAACCCTATCTCCATCAAAATACTTTTTGCCAATAAACCGCATCGCCGGAACTTGCTGTCTATACGTTTTAATAATCACAGCCATCCGAATCCCCCTATTTCCTTGAGTCTAACGCTATTTTTCAACAAAAAAACAATAAGCCCTGCTTCGGCTCACATCGTTTAGAAATCTAGGCGCAGAAAGTTGATGCAAACGATCCAAACATCTGCCTAACTGCTATGAAGAAAAAGCCGCGTGCCTTCCTCCGCTCCTTCCGGTTGAGGGCACTGCGGCTTTAATTAGTGTTGCTGGTCAGTCTGCCTTCAGGCTTCAGGTTTGCAGTCTTTAGGCGTTGACTAGACCATAGGTTTCTTTGACTTCTTGCACAAAGAGTATTCCTTGACCTGGCTCATCGATTTTGAGTTTGTCTCTGATGGCGTCAATGATTTTGTCGTACAACGCTGTTGCGACTAACATCAGCACGATCTCTTTCTCCGGCTCAATCTCCATGTTTAGGAACGTAGCTGTTTCGTGAATCCCGGAGCCGCGCGCGTTGATAATCGTGCCTCCTCTGGCCCCCGCTTCTCTAGCTACATCCATTACGGCCTCACCTTTACCTTTATCAACAATCACAAAAATGGCCTTATGCACGCTTTCTCTACCTCCGTTTTCGGGTTTAAACTCAGTTGGAGCACCTGCCATGCCGACCACTGCACTAAGGGGCATCTTAAATGCTATGCCGTGGTTCGGCTTGCTGAAGTGGAGCTTTTGGTCGATTGCATCAAGAGCAATGCTGCTGACAGATTCTTCGCATACCATGAGCACGATTTCTTTTCGAATATCCGTAAGCTCCAGAAGTCTCAGCCACCTGTTTTCGACTGTTCCCCTCCCGAGAAAAATTGTGCCGCC
>JAAYOM010000023.1 GCA_012520315.1 Bacillota bacterium
CCTCTTTGTCACGGCCTAGCAGCATGGTAATTGCTGCAGTTGTAGTTGTCTTGCCGTGGTCAACGTGGCCGATTGTGCCCACGTTTACATGTGGTTTAGTTCTTTCAAACTTTTGCTTTGCCATTTTTGTTCCTCCTTGTTTTCAGGAAATGAAATTTATTTTACATGCCAACCGAGCCTTTGATCTCTTCGGCTAAACTACGAGGTACTTCCTCGTAATAAGCAAAACTCATAGTGTGCTGCGCTCTGCCCTGAGTGAGAGAGCGTATAGTAGTGGCATACCCAAACATCTCCGCCAAGGGCACGATGCCTTTGACCACTTGAGTGCTGCCCCTTTGCTCCGTGCCTTCGATTCTGCCACGGCGTGAGTTAATGTCACCCATCACCTCACCCATGAAATCATCTGGCGTTACAACCTCTAACCGCATCATCGGTTCTAGAAGTACGGGTCCTGCCTTTTGACAGGCTTCCTTAAATCCGATCGAACCTGCAATCTTAAAGGCAAGTTCCGATGAATCCACTTCATGATACGAACCATCTACAATGGCAACCTTAACGTCCACCATAGGGAAGCCTGCTACAACACCGGTAAGCATAGCCTCTTTGACTCCGGCCTCCACAGGGCCAATATACTCTCTAGGCACTACTCCACCAATAATCTTGTTCTCAAACTCGAATCCTGCACCAGGTTCGTTAGGCCCTACCTCCAGCACCACGTGCCCATACTGGCCGCGTCCACCGCTTTGGCGGATAAACTTGCCCTCAGCCGTAACCGGCTTCGTAATGGTTTCACGGTAGGCAACCTGGGGCTTGCCGATATTGGCCTCAACCTTAAACTCACGCAATAGACGATCCACAATGATCTCCAGGTGAAGTTCACCCATACCTGCGATAATGGTCTGACCAGTTTCAGCGTCGGTAAAGACCTTAAAGGTTGGATCCTCTTCAGCTAGGCGCTGCAGCCCTTGACCGAGCTTATCTTGGTCTGCCTTGGACTTTGGTTCCACAGCCAGATTAATGACCGGCTCAGGGAACTCTAAAGATTCAAGCAAAATCGGTTTCTTCTCATCGGACAAACTGTCTCCAGTTGAAGTGTTTCTCAGACCCACCATCGCGGCTATATCGCCTGAATAGACCTGACTCACTTCTTCCCGATGATTGGCATGCATCAACAAAATTCGCCCTACCCGTTCGCGCTTGCCTGTGCTCACATTGAGAACATAACTTCCGGCCCGTAAAATTCCGGAGTACACACGGAAGAACGCAAGTTTTCCTACATAAGGATCTGCCATAATCTTAAAGGCCAATCCCGCAAAGGGCTCCTCGTCGTTCAAAGCACGTGTCTCAACGTCGCCAGTCTCTGGATTTGTCCCTTCAACCGCAGGCAAATCTTTTGGCGATGGCAGGTAATCTACTACTGCATCCAACAGGAGCTGAACTCCTTTGTTCTTAAACGACGAACCACACAACACCGGAATTAACTCTACTTTAATGCATGCTTTCCGCAACGCAGCCTTGATCTCTTCCGCTGTAATTTCCTGACCTTCCAGATACTTGTCGGTGAGCGTTTCATCGCTCTCTGCAACCTTTTCAATCAGGTTCTGGCGTGCATCTTCAACAACATCAAGAAGTTCTTCAGGAATCTCGATCTCCTCAGAAGTTCCGAGATCATCCACATACAGATGGGCCTTCATTTCAACCAGATCCACAATGCCCCGGAAGGTGTCTTCCGAGCCAATGGGCCACTGAATTGCCACAGGATTGGCCCCCAGACGGTCGGCAATCATATCCAGGCCGCGCTGAAAGTCAGCTCCCACTCGATCCATCTTGTTGATATAGGCTAAGCGAGGTACATGGTACTTGTCTGCCTGCCGCCAAACCGTTTCCGACTGCGGCTCCACCCCGCCA
>JAAYOM010000120.1 GCA_012520315.1 Bacillota bacterium
ACCAAGAATTTCTTGGTGGCAATAGCGAAGGGGTTCCACCTGTTCCCATCCCGAACACAGAAGTTAAGCCCTTCAGCGGTGATGGTACTGCCACATCTCGTGGTGGGAGAGTAACTCGCTGCCAAGAACTATTTTTCTCTTATGTGGTGCTGTGATCACCCCGGCGTTGCATGAGAGGCTTCGCTCCTCGGTAGCTCAATGGCAGAGCATTCGGCTGTTAACCGAAGGGTTGTTGGTTCGAGTCCAACCCGGGGAGCCATTTTAGACACCTAGTGGTGTCTTTTTTTGCGTTTATATGCGTATTATGTTTTCCAGTGCCAGCAAGGGAACTACCTGGTCACTAGGCTGGCTTTTGCCGGAAGCAATGACCGGATTTTTCAGGAACCATTTTTCTTTTCGCTGTGCCGTAGCGGGGTTGGTGAACCTAGAGCAGCTGATCCTTAGATACAACCATATCAGCGACATTGATGCATTGGCAAGACTAACCAAGTTGGAGGAGCTCGCTTTGAGGCATAACAGGGTGTCCGACATAAATGTTTTGGTCAGGTTAAACAGTCTAGAGCAGGTCGATCTAGACCATAACAAGCTCGATCTTTCCTTTGGATCTGCTGCTATGAATACGATTCAGGAGCTGCTTGACCGCGGAGTCGACGTGGACTATGATCCGCAGTATCCTGCACCGGTTGCGGAGCTGCCGGTTGAATGGAAGCATTTGCTTTTGGTGTATTCAGAAGTCGATGCCATCGTTGAAAGGGAGCATGGCACTACGTTTCGTTTTCGAACGACGATGCCTGAGGAAAACAAGCGGGTAGCTGTGGAGGGCTTCGAGAACTTAGCAAACTTAATCCGCGAAGGTTCAAATGGTATGGTCACGGCCACAACAGAGGTAATCTATTTGGATCATCCATTGACGTCCATATCCTATGCCGCTGACGAGTATGGGAAATACATCTATCGAGCTGATCCAGATAGCGAAACCGTTAAGGCTGATCTAGCAACATACGCCCCTCGAGGATCCTATGATTCTGTCCATGTACTCTGGAATAATGGTGAAGACGGCGTCTCGAAGGACTATCTTCCTGCGTACTTTGGACTCGGTGGGTATCTCCTGTATGACGGAACAACAACTTTTGACACAGTTGTCTGCTATGAGCCCTGGGTTTGGCTTGATGTTGGCGAAGCTCATGGCGAAGTATGGCTACATGAATGGCTGCACGGGGTAGAGAGTTTCATGACGACCTGGGGCTATTCCCAGGAAGACTTCCCCGTTGAAGGTCTCCATGGCCAAGAACATTATGGCTACAGGCATTCACCACCACGAGGCTGGATGGGATGGTATAGCGATTTCATGCAAGGCAAGGTGTGGGACGCAGAGCAAGGCAGATACTTAGGGGTTACAGAGGAGATGTGGAGAATCGGACGTCCTACTGATCAGGGGCCTGGCCCTCACACAAATTGACGAAATTCGCACGCCCAAAAAGCGAGGGATCCGCACCGGACTCCTCGCGTTCCTTTTGGCGGTGCGGTCTCCATACTTCTGCTGGGTCAGTGTTGTGATGTTCCATACCCCCTTGTGACTTCATATACATGTTATCAAAGTACTAGATTGCTGATAACAGTCTCAAACCTAATTTTGTGTCAGACTTTAAATGCAGCTGCAACTCGGGCAGGACCAAGATGGGCTGTTCTGGTTTTTGCAACTGAATCTTAGGTTGGGAACAAAAAACTCCACTATTAGAGTGGAGGTCTAGGTGTGAGTTCTGCCCTTAGGACGAACGCTCCGGGACTTGCGGGCGATCACAAGAGACGCACTTTTGGGTTACCACCCATTGCCTGCTATCCAGGAGAAGCGCGTTCAGGGGTTTCCACTGCCTAAGGGAATAGTTATGGTTTGGTCGAGTTTTTGGGTTTTTGCATTCAACTAGGCTTCCTATTTTGCAGTGTCAGCAAATCCTGGGGGCGGTTAGTTATGATGCCATGGACGCCTGCTTCAATAAACTTTCTAAAACGCGACGGACTGTCTACAGCCCAGACAAAGACCTGCAGATCTTCCTCTGCGGCTAGGGCTAACAGTTCTGGAGTAAACCACTTTCCGCGTATACCAATACCGCTGGCGCCGACATATTGGGCAACGCTAATCATCCAGCGTGCCGCCCTTTCAGGCTGCGAGCTGTGTTTTGGCTTGTAAACCAGGAGAAAAGTGGGAATATCGGGGGCATACTGCTTCACATTATGGATCTGTTGGGGATCAAAGGATTGAATTATCACATGGTGCGCCATGTTAAGATCTTTGACTAACTGGATCGTCTGCATCTCTATCTGCTTCGCTTTTAGCTCTATGAGTATAACGGCCTTACCTGCAGCTGCTTCCAGGACTTCTCGCAAGGTGGGAATTTTTTCGTTGCGAAATGTACTTTTGAACCAGGAACCTGCATCAAGTGCCTTAAGTTCATCTAACCTCAGGCGTTTTACTTTGCCTTCTCCGTTGGTTGTACGGTCAACTGTGGCATCATGAATAACCACCAGCTCCCCATCAAGGGATTGATGGACATCCACTTCTATCATATCAACACCAAGATCGAGCGCAGTGTACACAGCAGCTATGGTATTTTCCGGGCATAGAGATGAGGCTCCGCGATGGGCTATAACTAGCGATGTTCCCTCTAATGGCAGGGGAGGATCGCCTTCTGAGAATGCCATTGTAACTACAAGAATTGCCAACAACAACCATCTTGCAACGCCCATGGGAACCATCCTTTTCCAGGAAGATCAACGTCTTGGTAAATTCGAAGTTGTTAGTCCCCTTTCCTCCTGTGGATTAAAAAAATCTAAAGGAAGCAGTAATACGCTGTCGAATGTCAACTTAGAAAATGATCACATGAAGGGAGACAAGGTAAAATGAAGAAGACCAACGCAGCAAGGCTCCTGGAACGTTTGGGGATAGAATATCAGCTCCTCGAATACAGGGTGGATGAACAAGATCTCAGTGCCGAACACGTTGCCCGGGAGCTAGGTTTGCCGTCAAAGCAGGTTTTCAAGACTATGGTGCTGCGGGGTGATAAGGGTGGAGTATTTGTTTGCTGTATTCCGGGCAATGGTGAGCTTGATTTAAAGAGAGTGGCCCAACTGACAGGCAATAAAAAAGTAGAGTTGGTGCCGATGAAGGAGATTTTCGGACTGACTGGATACGTGAGGGGCGGCTGCTCGCCGTTGGCCATGAAAAAGCAGTACCCCACGTTTCTCGATTCCAGGGCACTGGATTTTGATTTTATTGTGGTCAGCGCGGGAGTACGCGGTGCACAGCTCGGACTAGCTCCCAAGGATCTTGTTACAGCCTTGCGGGCAGAGTTAGGTGAATTGATCAGCCCCGGCGGCTTTGTATAGAACTTTGTGATCAGTCGCTATTTTAGCCTCCTGCCATTTCTCAATCTGCGCAGCCTATCCAGCGCAGGGCCAAATCCCCCCGCGTTCAGCACATAGATGGCTATACTCAGTGCAGCTGTGAAACTGACTACTCCCACAATACTCCGAGCAGCGACTCTTTGGTGCTGTCCATCTGCTGCTTCTGCAACTGGGCCATAAAAGTAGTGATCTACCACTTCAGCGAAGAGGCTGACCCCCTTTTCAGCCGCCTCGCGGCTGTTGGTGTGGGCGCCAACCTCCAAGAGCAGGCTTAAGGGAGACAGATCCTGGTTGTAGTTGCCGCGACCGTAGAATATTCCCTTTACCAAGCCGGGATAAAGCTCGTCAGCGATCGCTTTCAGGGACTGGGCATATTTGCGGTTGACTCCAAAATTTTGATTCTGTCTGCCCACCACAAACATTACCCGGGTCATCCACTCGTCCTGTAGCTGAATGGCGTAGGCAGACTTGGGAGTTGCATCGCGGTGTACATCGAAGATGGCATCGGGGCTGTCAGCAAGGAGTTGGAGGACAGTTTCACGGGACCGCCTGTAAGCCCCTCGATCATGGGGAAGGTGAAGCGACTCGGAATAGTCGACGTTAATGCCTAGGTCTGTGAGGGAGTCGGCAAATGATCGTCCCACATGGTGAATGCCCCCTTTGCCGTTAATGCTCTCAGTCCCATCAGTAGGTACGTAGCTCTCAGCATTGTGCGTGTGATAGATGGCAATCCTCCCTTTTTGGGTCTCATCAGAAGCTTCGACAACTGTTAGCCCCAGCTCCTGCCTGAGATCATTTAGCGGAAAGACTTCGAGTTTAGTTTCTTCAACCAATTTTGTCCTGGCAACTCGCTTGTTTTCGTCAACTTCAATCACTTCATAAAGTTTATTATCGGCAGTAAGATATTGGTCCTGGGGATAAACAAACCGCCCTGTTTCCATTAAAACTTGTTCAAGGGGATCAAGCAGCTGATAGTATTCGCCTGTGGGGAGATACTCTCCCCACACGTCTTCGGCACCCGAAACGGGACTCCACAGCCAGGTGACAGCAGCTAGGCAAGTTAACAAAAGGAGCAATTTCCTACTCATCATGCATGCCCCCTAGCTGAATTTTTTCTCGGATCTCCCCGATTATTTCCGCAATGACCACGGCCAAAAATGCGCTGATTACAGCGCTGGAAAACAGCCCGCCGCTGCCTAGTGTGATCTGGGCGTCTACCTTGTCAAACCACAGCTGAACGGCATTGGCCAAGTCGACTAGAAAAATGCCGAGCAATCCAGCGATAAAGGCGCTGCGGCGAGAACGGCCCAGGAAGGCTGCGAGCAGACCTGCGAAAATCCCGCTGCTGTAGACCGGATCTAATATACCTGGCAGCAGGGGAAGTAACTTGTCCGAGAGAAGGATTAGCAGCGCGGTGAGCAGACTTATGATCGCCGCGCGTGTGCGCTCCGCCCTGGATGCGGTGACCAGGAGATAAGCCGCAACTCCCAAAACAGTTACGCCGCCGAGGTTTACCGCAAGGAATCTGCTTACGGAAATGGTCGGCAAAAAATGTCCGATAATCATCAGTACGAGGATGATTACGGCTGTAGAATCGGTTAGACGCATATGGTCAAGGATCCTCTGTCCGAGACCGAGGAAGATCAGTACTGTGATGACTGCAAGCAGCGTAACACTAAAGGGAAGGGAAACCATTTTGAATCTCCTCGTCTGCATACTGCCTTTAGTGTACAAAAAAAGGCCCCCTTTTATGTAAGGGAGCCTTTGCAGACAAACTTCATTTCTCCAAATAGGGAGGCCACTTGAATAATCCTGAAGCGGTCGTAGCACGAACTACAATGGCGATGACCGGACCGATAAAAATCCCCCAGACGCCAAAGAGCACTACTCCGCCGTAAATTGCCAGGAGCATAATCAAGGGATGGAGCCCTACTGAATCACCCATGATTTTCGGCTCGGCAATGTTACGGATAGCAAAAATGATGAAGTAGAGGATCGTCAGGTAAACTGCCTGGTCGATATTGCCGCCGATCACACTCATCGCCACCCAAGGGGTAAAGATGATTCCTGGGCCTACAATCGGAATTTGGTCTAGGATGCCGACGATAATAGCCAGCAAAATCCAGTAACGGACGCCAATCAAAAAGAGTCCAAGGGCGGCGATGACGATGGAAATCAGGAGCATCACGACTCGGCCTTTAATGTAGCCGAACAGATCTACGCTGAGAGCTTCTCTGAACTCTCCGGCCTGATCCCTGGCACGAGGCGGAACAAACTGCATCAGGACATCAATTATTTGGTCTTTGTCCCTGGCAATGAAAAACGTAGCAACCAGGGTGATGATGCTGACAACTATAAAAGACGGCAGCCCTGAAAAGGTTGACAAGACACGGTTAATCAAATCTTTGGTTCCCTCTTCCAACGTAACCAGGAACTCCTGTACACTGAGTTGAATGTTAAGGCTTACCACTGCCGGCAGGTTTTCGTTCAATACTTCAACTTGTTCCAGCAAATCAGTGGTAAAACTTGTAATATTTTCCCTGTATTGTGGCAATAATGAACCTAACTCCACCAGTTCTCCTATGGCCTGACTGACGATCATAAAGATTCCGTAGAAAATCAGCGCCCCTGCGGCGATCAGGGTGGCAAACACAGCTGGACCCCTCGGGACACGCAAACGTCTGACCAAGAGCGCAATGATTGGCTCTAAGACAACGGCAAAGGTGACGCCAATGATGAAGGGCAAAAGGATAGTGGCCAGCTGCTTGGAAAAGAAGACCAGCACTGCTGCGATCAGGATGAATATGATAACTCGTTTGGGGGTTAAAAGTTCCCGTAAGAAGCTCACCGGCTAACCTCCTTTGATCCTACTTTTTAAGTATATTATGTTTGCAAACCATTTGCAATAATCGAGTTCAGTTGGGCCCGAAAAATTGACAGCCCAGCATATTATTAGTATAATCTACCTGACAATCGTTCTTAGAAAGAGGTTCAAAATGATTGAGCAATTACATCAGAACAGGGAGAAAGTAGTCACTCTCGGCTATTTAGCCGTCAGTATCCTGCTGCTTTTTCACATATCTATGGGTGCTGGCATGACAAGCAGTCCAGGCCAGCAAGAACCTGTTTCTGCTGTGAGTGGGGAGGAACCAGTAGCTCCTGCTCTGTCCGAAAATGTGGGACAGGCCTCCTCTCAGCAGAAAGTGGTAACGGTCTATCAGGTCCAGCCAGGGGATAGCCTTTATTGGATTGCATCCACATACGGACTCAGTGTTGAGGAGCTGCGGGAGCTAAACTGTCTTGACAGCGATGTGATCAGGGTGGGACAGCGGCTTGTAGTTCCGCTTGATACCGTAAAGTACTATCCGGTCGGAGTTACCTTAAGCAATCAAGAAGTTGAATGGCTTGCGCAGATGATCCATGCCGAAGCCAGAGGAGAACCATATGTAGGACAGGTTGCGGTTGGAGCGGTGATTATCAACAGAATGCTCAGTTCCCAATTCCCCGACACCCTGCGGGGAGTGTTGTTCCAGCGGAATGCATTCCAGCCAATCCAAAACGGCAGTTTCTACATGACGCCCAACGAAAGTGCCCGCAAGGCCGCTTTGGAAGCGTTAAACGGGAACGACCCCACTGGAGGGGCCCTATTCTTTTTCAACCCCCGTCAATCAACCGATCGTTTTATGCATAGTCGTCCTGCCAAAGTAACTATCGGCAGTCATCGCTTCACAAGCTAAAGAGGTGCCTTGCGGCACCTCTCTTTGATCTACGAAACAATTTCAGCTGTATCTCTGGCGATAACCAGTTCTTCATCGGTGGGAATGACGAAAACTTTGACTCGGGATTCTGGAGTGGAGATTTCAATGTCCTCACCGCGTTTTTTGTTCTTTTCCTCATCAAGAGTAATCTCTAGGTAGGGAAGCTTGGATATCAGCCTGGTTCGCAGGGCAGGAGTGTTCTCGCCGATGCCTGCTGTAAACACAATGGCGTCTACACCGTTCATGGCCGCTACATAGGAACCAATATACTTCCGAATGCGGTACTCGTAGATGTCAAAGGCCATCTTGCACATCTTATCATCTTCTTCAATGCCCTTTTCAATGTCGCGCATATCGCTGACCCCTGCAATGCCTAAAAGGCCTGAGTGCTTGTTGAGCATGGAGTCGATTTCATGGAGGGATAGGTCTTCCTTTTTCATGATATAGAAGAGAGCCCCTGGGTCAATGTTTCCGCTCCTTGTGCCCATCATGAGGCCTTCAAGGGGAGTAAAGCCCATGGAAGTATCAAGAGATTTGCCGCCTTCGATGGCAGTAATGCTGGCTCCGTTGCCCAAATGGCAGGAGATGATCTTCAGGTCTTCTATGTTTTTGCCCATCATCTCGGCAGCACGCTGCGAAACATATTTATGGCTGGTTCCGTGGAACCCGTAGCGCCTGACTTTATGCCGCTGGTAGACAGTATAGGGGATGGCATAAAGATGGGCATGGGCCGGAATAGTAGAGTGGAATGCAGTGTCAAACACAGCCACCTGCGGAGTCTTGGGCATAATCTTTTCAGCGGCCCGGATCCCCATCACATTAGCTGGATTATGTAAAGGGGCCAGCTCGGCCAGGGAATCCAAGATCTCCTTCGTACGCTCATCGATTAGCACGGAATCAGAGAAAGACTCACCGCCGTGTACAACCCTGTGGCCAACGGCGTCAATTTCGTTAACGTTTTTGAGAATTCCGTGTTCGCTGTGGGTCAAGAGGTTTAAGCACTCCTGAATAGCTACAGTGTGCTCTAAAATGGGCATGGTTTTAGATACCTTCTCTTTACCAGTGGATTGGTGAGTGATGATGGCGTTATCCTGCCCGATACGCTCTACCTTCCCCTCCGCTAAGACCTCTTCATTTTCCATGGCATAAAGTTTATATTTTAAAGAAGAGGAACCGCAGTTCAGTACAAAAATATTCATGTCTAATCCTCCTTGTTACCTTCGTCTTCAGTCAGCACCGCATCATCTTCGGTGTAAGCCAGAAAGCCCTGTCTGCTCTTGACGCCAAGCCGTCCCTGCCGCACATAACGCCTCAGCAGCGGACAAGGTGCATAACGGGGACCGAACACCATCTGCAGCTGTTCCATCCAGTTCAGCACCAAATCTAAGCCTAGCCTATCCGCCATTTCCAGAGGTCCTTGCTTCATACCCCAGCTTTCCCTGAAAATCAAATCAGCGTCTTGCGCATCGCAGACACCTTCGTCTAAGAGATAGGCAGCTTCGTTAATCATCGCCACTAAGGCGCGGGGATTGACTAAACCTTGGCTCTCTTCGATTTCCACAACTTGTTTTCCCAGACGGGCTGCAAAAGCTTTGGCAACTTCCACTGCCTGATCAGAAGTACGGACTCCACGGACGAGTTCTGCAACGGCCACATCTGGCACGGGGGGAATAAAATGCAGGCCTACAAGCATGTCGCCTCGGTTGATTTCCTTAGCTAAGTCAGACACTTTCAGGGTAGATGTGGCTGAAAGGAAAAATACTTCTCGGCGGCACAATTGATCGGCAGTCCGCAGTAACTCGTACTTAATATCAAGGTGGTCTAGAGTGGCTTCAACCAGCAAATCGGCTTTGCTCAGTTCTCTAAGGTCTTGTGTGTAATCAATCCGATTCAGGATCAGCCTTTTTTCGGATTCGGTAATGCCCCATTTGGCGAGCTTGCGATCGAGACTTTTTTCAATACGGGCGAGGGCATCCTTGCCGCCTGCTCCATGGGAAAAAAGCACTACATCATAGCCTTTGCTGGCGGCGTTCTCGGTTATGCCCCGGCCGAGACGGCCTGCGCCTAGTACTGCAATTCTACGAATATCCATCTGTCAATACCTCCTAAATTCACACCTTCACATGTTGCTAATTCTAATCTGGCTTCGGGTTTCCTTCTTTTTTGGTTGCTATTTCTTCCGGTTATGATAAAATATCCACAAATCACAGGGAGTATTCCAGACGAAGAGGGGGCGGCAGCGTGGATTTTCAGGACAAATTTGGACGTGAGGGAATAACATTTGATGATGTATTGCTGGTCCCCATGGCCTCAGATGTGTTGCCATCGGACGTAAAGACAGGAACTTGGTTTACCAGGAAGATTCGACTTAATATACCGCTGATCAGTGCCGGAATGGATACGGTTACCGAATCGCGCATGGCTATCGCCATGGCCAGAGAGGGCGGCATAGGGGTCATTCATAAGAATCTCTCCATCGATGAACAGGCGGGTGAAGTGGATCGGGTAAAAAGGTCGGAAAGCGGCGTGATCGTAGATCCCTTTTACCTGAGTCCCCAGCACTTAATTAGCGATGCTCTGGCCTTGATGGCCCGCTATCGGATTAGCGGCGTACCCATTGTGGACGAAAATCGTAAGCTAGTTGGCATTCTGACCAACCGAGACTTAGTCTTCGAAGAAAATATCGATCAGCCCATCGGTAATGTGATGACGAAGGATAATTTGGTCACTGCTCCGGTGAACACCACTTTAGAACAGGCAAAATCTATCCTGCATAAATATCGGATTGAAAAGCTTCCCTTAGTAGATGATGATTATGTACTCAAGGGTCTGATCACGATCAAGGATATTGAAAAGGCCAGGCAGTACCCTAATTCCGCTAAAGACGAAGCAGGGCGCTTGGTGGTCGCCGCTGCGGTAGGGGTAGGCCCTGATCGCATTGAACGGAGCACGGCTTTAGTTGATGCGGGTGTAGACGCTTTAGTAATCGACACCGCGCACGGCCACTCCAGCGGTGTGCTGAAAGTTGTGCGGGAACTGAAGGATCGTTACGGAGAACGCGTTGAGATTGTGGCCGGGAACGTGGCCACAGGTGCAGCAACCAAAGCCCTAATTGAGGCTGGAGCAGATGCTGTCAAAGTCGGAGTTGGACCGGGGTCAATTTGCACCACCAGGGTTGTGGCCGGTGTGGGCGTTCCTCAGCTCACTGCCATCTGGGACTGTGCCCAGGCTGCCAGAGAGCATCGGGTTCCTGTTATTGCCGATGGCGGAGTCCGTTATTCGGGGGATATTGTCAAAGCACTGGCGGCCGGCTGTCAGACTGTGATGCTGGGGAGTCTCTTGGCAGGAACGGAGGAGAGTCCAGGAGAGACTGAGATTTACCAGGGCCGCAGCTACAAGGTCTATCGGGGCATGGGTTCCCTGGGTGCTATGAAATCAGGCAGTAAGGATCGCTATTTCCAAAGTGATGCCAACAAATTGGTCCCCGAAGGCATCGAAGGTCGGGTGCCCTTCAAAGGATCTTTGGCCGATACTGTTTTCCAGTTAGTTGGGGGCCTGCGATCCGGAATGGGCTACTGCGGGGCACCAGATTTGCAAAGCCTGTATCTGAAGAGCCGCTTTGTGAGGATTACGCCTGCAGGCATGCATGAGAGCCATCCGCACCATGTGCAGATCACAAAAGAGGCACCAAACTATCGAATTTAGGAACCGGGCACTATGGCAGACCTTCCTGAAACTGCGTACAAGTGTATAAAGGAGGGGATTACCATAGAATACTCAGATATTACTTTTTATTGGAATGTCCTTCACGGCGAAGCGCATCGCTATTGGTGGGAAGTTGTGCGGCCTCTGCCGACCTATGGGGCATACAACATGAGTAGATTTACACAAACAAGAGAATCCAGCTGATGTTAACAGGGGCGCAGGTGCGCTCCTTTCATCTAAGGGGGAGAGATTGTGGCTGCAGTGGATAAAAGGACGATGTGGGTTTTCTTGGTGCTAATCGCTGTGTTGACCCTGGGTTTAACAGCGGGTTTCCTGCCCCGAACAGAAGAAATGAGGCTTGCCTTACTTGCCCTGCAGCAGATGCTCTTTATCCTAGGCGGGATCGCCGGGGGGCGCAGAGAAGTTTTTCGCCGTCCGGATCGCAAAACCGTGGCTTACAGTCTGCTCAGCGGAGTACTGCTCTATGTCCTTAACACCGTCACGGGTCTGATCAGTATTCGGGCAGCCATGTATCTGTTTGATTATGACCTAGTTCAAAGTCTGCTCCTTAGGGAACGCCTCGGCGTGGAGGTTCTGCTGGCAAGCAAAAAGCCCCTTATCTTCTTCGCTATGGTGTTCCTTCTGACCTTGGGGGCACCAATTGGCGAAGAACTTTTTTTCAGGGGCTTACTTGTTGATCTATGGAAGGAGCGCTATGGAACAGGCAAAGCGGTGCTTTTGGCCGCTCTCCTTTTCGCGCTGATGCACTTTTATGTGCTTCAGTTTGTTCCAGTGCTGCTTTCCGGTATTTTCTTAGGGATCCTCTTTGCCCGCTCAGAAAACGTTCTGGTCCCGATTATTGCCCACGCTGCCGTAAACAGCCTTGTCCTTTGTGTCTGGCTTCTTGGTCTATAACTTCCAGAACTGATCTACATCGACAACAAAGACGATGGCGCCGCCAGCTTCAATTTCCACAGGCACACCTATGGCTGTGGGCAGTTCGGGTGTCATTTGAGGAATTATTTTTTTGCGCGGTGCACATGTGCTTCGGATGATTTCAATGACTTGCTCCACCTGGGGGTCTTGAATACCAATCAAAAGCGTTGTATTGCCCTGGAGCAGAAAGCCTCCGGTACTTGCCAGCTTGGTAGCTTGAAAACCTTTATCGATTAAAGCTTCCATCAAGAAGGCTACATCGTTGTCTTCGACTACTGTGATTACAAGTTTCATCTGAATTCCTCCTCCCTTTCCCTCATAATTTAGACATTTTATGCTAATTTCCTGTCTAAGTTTGCTTTTCTCCGCCAGATTTCAAGATGCACTCTTCATAAACCGCACCAAGTTTCCTAGTCATAGCTTCTACGGAATAGTGTCGGAGAGCCCGCTCTCTGCCGAAGACACTCAGTTCATGCCAGGTCTGGGGAGAAGGATCTTTGAGCAAAGGCTCGGCTTCAGAGGGAGAAAATGGTCTTTTGCTGCAGCGTCCGCTGAAGTTTGTCTCCTCCAGCTGACCGACATTTTCCGGTGTTACCAAGCCGTCAGAGTAAGACCCGAGCACCCAGGCCGGAGTTCCCCAGGCCATGGCTTCCCTGACAGCCCTGCCAGTGCCGATCACTAAGTTGGTTTTGCTAAGCAGACTTCCGATCTCATTGACCCAGCCGTGACAGAAAATTCCTTCAGAACACCAATTGCCTGCGCTGCTGACTTGCCAGCCCCAGGCCAAGAGACTTTCGGTCATGGATCGGAAGTTTTCTTTTTTCTTAGATGTTACCTGTGCCAGAAACAGTGCTTTTTTGCTCCAAGGTTTAGCCCCGGCGCCGGGGCGGGGCAGGTAAACTCCGTTTTCCACTACATAGGAGGGAACAACAAGATCGTGAAACACATCCTGCATTTCCCGGCTGATCAAAATTACCCCGTCTTGCTCAGATAGAAGCTCCTTTGCCTGAAAATCCAGGTAATGCACGGTAGTAACAGTAGGGACGTGCCAAAGGGCCCCTAAGGTGAGGGTAAGTTCCAAAGTGTGGGAGGAATGGTTGTGGATTATCTGGGGCCGGAACCGTCGCCTCTGCAGGTACTTTTGCAGTTGATTGGGGTTTGCGGCAGTTACATAGGGGATCTTCCTTTGCCTAAGCCATCTGGAGTACGGGACATTGTGCAGCTGAGTTATGACCAAGAGGATCTGATGCCCCTGGCGGATCAGTTCTGTACACAGATCAGTTACGTGGGCTGTTTGCCCATTTTGATAAAAGCGGGTGACAAGGATAATATTCAAGGCTGAAGCTCCTTTTGGGGTTGTCCCCGTCTGTGCAAAAGCCAAATCCAGCTAGGCGCTGGACTTGGGCTTTTCTTACCGATGCTCTCTTTGCGGCTGTGGTGGAAATGGAGGCCAGAACGCACCAGATTCCGCCAGCTCGAACCATTCTGCGCAACCAATGGGAGACACCTGCTCACACTCTGGTGGTTCGGGGGCAAAGCGGCCCAAGACCTCCAACTGGACTAAGGCGACGGCCTTCACAATTAGGTAGATGCCCACGTCGCATTCGATAACTGTACCTCCATCAACAGCCCGGCAAGATAAGCATCGGACTAGGGGCAGAATTACCACATTCATTCCTGGGACAGCACCTTCGAGCCGAACCCCCCGACGGCGGTACTGGGCTGTCTGCTGAATAAATTGACTTGCTCCGTTGCTGTCATATTCAACATTCATGACAAAGTTCACAACGACATCGATCTCGTCGTTTCCGACAATGATTCCTTCGGCAACAATGTCGGTGATGGCGCAATCAACGATGTTTACTGCCAGAGGGTAGGTGGGAGGAATGGGAATCCGATAGGTAGGGCAGTCAATGATGGAACATTCGTTGTACACCTTGTTGACATAAATAACCTCCCGTTGGAAATCGGGCTCATATTCGCACTTCATACTTAATCCTCCTTTCTAGACCATAGTATGCTAACTGTGAAATGGGGTGCGTAGCTCGTAATAAAATGTCTGAATGTCCAGGCTTGCGCATAACTTGATTATGAGGAGGTGTGGCTTTGTTAATCAAGATCAGGCATCCAAAATTTAACAGTGTTGAGCTGCGCGATGGTTCCTTAGTGATCCACTCTATGCAGGGAAGGGCAAGGATGTTACAGGAGAATGTGGAGGATGTTGCAGTAGATGTGACTGACGGGGTAATCCGTGTGGTGGCGTTTCTGGACAAGACATACGCCTGGTGCTTCAGTGGAAGGGACGATTTGCGGAGCGAACGGATTGAGTTTGATCTGCCCTATGGAGGGGGTGGTAAGCTCACAGCCGACGGCAGGGGAAACATTCACCTTCTTTACCTTGCCAAGCAAGCGGTAGGCAGCGGCTCTTTACTGAGACACCAGGTCTATACCGATCAGTGGAGCATCCCCCAGACTGTTTCGACCAATGTCTTCGCAGATAAATCAAGCTTTAGCGCCAGCTGGCATGGGGACGGCTACCTGCACTTAGTCTACTGTGGATATCAAGACCAGCCCTTGTACTACAGGGTCTATGATCTGGAGCGCAGAGTGTGGAGCGGGGCTGTGGTCTTTTCTGAGGCAAGATGCAGCCGGCCCCAGTTTATCCCCACACCTGAGACCCTTTATCTGTTCTGGCAGGAAGAAAGGGACAATACAGTCTTGAAGGTGCGTTCCAAAAAAGAGAACTGGTCTCCCGTCGCGCAAGTTTCCACCGGCGACGGCCATGCGGCCGCTGTGGGGTTTTCTAGGCAAAACAACGAATGGAAGGTGCTCTGGGGTGAAGAAAGCAGATTCTATGCCAGCCTGTTCGACCACTGGTCTGATCGTCAGGTACACCGGCGGGAAGACTATGACTACATCTGGATGGCTGAAGGCTCCCAAACCCTAGCGCTTTACCAGGTCAAGGCAGAAGAGGTGCTTTCCGAACAAACAAAAGAGGAATCTGCGGAGCTTAAGGAGCCAGTTCCAGAAGCGTCCCCGCCGCCTGTGCCGAAAAAAGATCCGGTTCTGGCCAGGCAGGAAAGTGAAGAGGCTAAACTGCAGGCTGCCTTTATGGAGCAGGCCTTTCGCACCCTGCAGGAGTGGGAGCAGGCCAGGGCTGAGTTGGCCCGTCTGCAAAGGGAGTTTAAAATGCCTGAACCCGTTGATTTGACGCCCCTTGTCACACGTATTGAGCGTTTAGAAAGAAGGCTGCTTAATCTGCAGCAAAGCCAGGAGCAAAGCAAAAAGCTGTGCCAGGACAACTTGGCCCAGATGGAGCAGGGCATATCCAGATTAAGAATGCGCCTGCAGGCCGTGGAAGATACTGAAAAGAACAGGCCCCAAGGGTTTTGGCAGAGAGTCCTGGGCAGGCAGTAAAGCATATACTAGCCCGAGATCAGGAGATTGGAGGGCTGGATGTGGAGGTCATTGTCTACGGAAAGGCCAGTGCTCTGCTTTCATCTTGCGGGGGCTGAAGGAAAAACCTGTCTCTGGGAGAGGCAGTAATCTACTTGAGGCGTGCTGTCAAAAGGAGTGTTGATCCAGACATTAAAGTTCAGCTGGTTAACATTGCCAGGGGAGAAGCCCAGAGCGCCTCCTGGAAAGATGAGAGACCGCTGCCGCTTGT
Source organism: Bacillota bacterium (assembly GCA_012520315.1). GTDB lineage: Bacteria > Bacillota > Limnochordia > Darwinibacteriales > Darwinibacteriaceae > UBA5420. The sequence continues at coordinate 15,469 of JAAYOM010000120.1, forward strand.
GATTATCGATGGTGACGTCGTTTACAGAGGCGACTTTTCGGTTCGAGAAATTGTCCAGGAAATAGCTAGGAGATACCGCGCCTAGCTGGGATAATACCAAAACTTACATTTCAAGCTGTTTTCCAATCCTGTTATAATGGTACCTGCAACAAAACATTATTATAGGAGGAAATCAGCTTGAAACGTATTCTTTTATTTGCACTTGTCTGCGTCCTGCTTGCAGCACCATTGGCTGAGGCGTCCTGGTCCTGGTGGGCACCGACTGCACCTAATATTCAAAATCCGTCCTGGGGTCAGCCAAGCTGGCCTGCGCCAAATCCAAGTCCCAACCCAAGGCCAAACCCAAGTCCTAATCCCAGCCCGAATCCAACTCCAGGGGCTCCCATCTTGCCTTCGCAGCCTAGCAATCCTGGTGCCAAGGTACCCGTACCCAGCGCATCCCTGACTTCAGATGAACACAGCCTGATCAACCAGGTCAATCAGGAGAGGGCGAAAAGCGGCCTGCAGGCGCTGAAAATTGACTACGAGCTAGTAGCGCTGGCTAAACAGAAAAGCCATGATATGGCGGTAAACAATTATTTCTCCCATGTCTCCCCAACTTTGGGAACGGTCTATACGATGCTTGATCGGGCCGGTGTCAGCTATTCCCGTGCTGGGGAAAACATTGCCAGAACCGGAAGTGTCTCCAGAGCCCATCCCTTGTTCATGAACAGTGCAGGTCACAGAGCAAACATCATGCACTCGGGCTACACACACATTGGCGTAGGTATCGTTAAACAGGGGACAAGCTATCACATTACCCAAATTTTCATCAGGAAATAAGTATACCCCCTGCACTTCATTTGTGCAGGGGATTTGCTTCTAGAAAAGGAGCAGCAGCAACACTTGCATAATTCCAATGAAAAGGCCGATGACGGCGCCAAAAAACTCAATGTAGCGGAGCTCGTTTTTTGCCACCTTGAGCACTAGTTTCTCCAGGTGCATCAGGTCGAAGGAGTTGATTTTTTCCTCCGCCAGGCTGCCCAAGAACCTTTTGTCCTTTAGCTCCTGGCTGAAGTTGTCCCCAAGTTTGGCAAAGAGGTCTTCCACCTCTGCACTGACTAAATCCTCCAGGTGGGGGCGGATTTTGCTTTCCGCATGTTCCATGATGAAACGGGGTAAGAAACGCTGGATCTTGGCTGCCAAGTTAGAGGTAATTAACTGCGCGACCATAGTCCTGTTTTCTTCCGAGTTTACTGCTGCAATCAGTTCATCTACAGGCAGCAGGTCATCGTCGAGAACCTCGCCTATACTTCGGGCGATATCCAATTTTCGCTTGGGGAGGACACCCAAAAATTCAAAACCCAAGATGCGAATGGGCTCCCTGGGCCAGAAGAGCATGCGGATGGCGATAACGTTAGTTCCCCAGCCAATGATTGCAGCCACAACGGGCAGCGTGATTAGTTCCCAGTTCATAAGCATCTCCTCTGGTTCATGATCTGCGGTTGTCCTCAGTATACCTAAATCGGTATGAAAATCAACAGGAATTCGAAGGGTGCCCCTCTGCATCCATATGAGGTGTAGAACGTCATGGTTCTTTTACATAAAATGAGGAAAAATTACACATATCCCTAGGTTTGTTTCGATATCCGTGATATAATGCGAAAGATGAAACAATATACTAGGGAGGAGGAAGCCAGTAGTCGTTTGTCGGGCTAAAAGACAGAATTTTGGTTATAGTTGAATGGGTGTCAAAAACGACTACCTGGGCAACTACAGATGGAGAAAAAACTCTTTTTGGGAATAGCAGACAGTGATCGCTATGCTTCAGTTGTTCTGGGCGATCCTTCGGGCAAGATCATTGCCACTAGTGTGGGAGGATCAGTGAACCACCACCATTGGGGAATGGAGCAAGCTCGAGCTAACCTAACCAGACTGATTGGTGAAACTGTGGGGTTGGACAATCTAGCATACTTAGGGGGAGCTTGTTTTACATACAAAGCTGATCATGCAGTTGCTGGGCGGCAGGTAGCTGATTTGGTTGCAGGTGTCCTGGACGGAACGCAGGTTACGGTGGAAGAGTTTGCGCGCAGTTCCATCCTGGGTATGCAGGACAACCGATGTCGGCTGTTTCTGGCCGGCGGTCAGCTAGGTTTCGCTATCTTTAAAAATACTATGGAGCAGCCTGTCCAGCTGCGCAAAGAGGTCTTAATGTGGAATCCCGCTCTCCACCTGAAAGCTAGATTGCTGGAGATTCTTCAAACAGGCGGCAGCCAATACCAGGAGGAATATTTTCGTGTTAAGTCCGAAATTAAGGGGGGCAAGTGCATTTGCACTATGACCCAAACCTTGGATCAGCTCGCCAAGGAAGGATGTGAACTCGCCCTGGCACTCGCTTTTGATTTGGCCCACTCTTTGGTACAATTAGTAATGAGTCTGTCTGTCCACTTTTCCCGCTTTGATCCGATGATTGGTCTGTATGGGCAAGTGCTGCTGGGGTCAAGTACGGTTCGCAGCCGGGTACGCCATATGCTAGGCCTGCTCTTTCCCGAGTGCCGCATTGTTGATGCTCCCTTTGCTCCTGCCAAAGGTGCTTATCTTTCTTCGATCCGGGCAAGGAGATTGGACTTCGAACAAGAAGTGATCAGCGATGTGTTTACCTAGGCAAGAAAGGATGATGCTGTTTGCCCTTCACTTCTCAGGTAGTTGAAAAGACAGTCACCAAGCATTTTCGCCTGCCTTACCTACGATACTTACCTCCAGACTTTGCTAAAGAACCCGGCAAGAGCTGGCCTCTGGTCATATTTCTCCACGGCGCTGGAGAGCGCGGGGACGACTTGGCCCTCGTAACCAGGCAGGGCCTGGCCCGTCTGGTGAAGGAAGGCAGGGAGTTTCCCTTTATCATCGCAGCGCCCCAATGCCCAGCTGACTGGACATGGGATCGCAGCCTGGATGAGCTGGACTGTCTGCTGGA
>JAAYOM010000024.1 GCA_012520315.1 Bacillota bacterium
AATCATATCCAGGCCGCGCTGAAAGTCAGCTCCCACTCGATCCATCTTGTTGATATAGGCTAAGCGAGGTACATGGTACTTGTCTGCCTGCCGCCAAACCGTTTCCGACTGCGGCTCCACCCCGCCAACAGAGCAAAACACTGCAACTGCCCCATCCAGCACCCGCAAGGAACGCTCAACTTCCACAGTAAAGTCCACGTGCCCGGGCGTGTCAATAATGTTAATTCTATGACCCTTCCAGTGACAGGTGGTCGCAGCGGAGGTGATAGTGATTCCACGTTCACGCTCTTGCGCCATCCAGTCCATGGTTGCACCGCCATCGTGTGTTTCGCCTATTCTATGAACTTTCCCGGTATAGAAGAGGATTCTTTCAGTGGTTGTTGTTTTGCCAGCATCAATATGCGCCATAATACCTATGTTTCTGGTCGCTTCTATAGAAAACTCTCTACCCACTTTTCACTCCCCCTAGCCGAGTAAACTCATCTTGGTCTTACGCTGATTGCCAAGCAACCAGCGAACTACCAACGGTAATGTGCAAAAGCTTTGTTCGCTTCCGCCATACGATGAGTATCTTCTTTCTTTCTTACAGCACCGCCTTGATTATTGGCAGCATCCATCAGTTCTCCAGCCAGTCTCTCTGTCATGGTCTTTTCGCCACGGAGCCTGGCGTGCTGCACTAGCCAACGTAAAGCTAGAGCCTGCCGTCTCTCTGCCCGCACTTCCACAGGCACCTGGTAAGTGGCGCCACCTACACGACGAGGTTTGACTTCCACAACCGGCATTACATTGTTCATGGCCTGATCCAGAACTTCTACAGCTTTAGTACCAGTCTTCTCTTCGCACGTCTCTAGGGCTTTGTACATGATAGATTCTGCAACCCCACGCTTGCCGTCGAGCATCAATGCATTAATAAATTTTGTGACGAGTTCTGTACCGTACTTCGGATCAGGAATCACGTCCCGTTTAGGAACACTCCCTTTTCTCGGCATTGGTTTTCACCCCTTTTGTACACATGATTCCTGGTAATTTGCCAAGCAAATCACCTCGGAGTTTCCCTTTGGGAAACATCCACTGCTGATTTGATTTGTAAACCAACAGCTTATTTCGGTCTTTTGGTACCGTATTTAGAGCGAGCTTGACGTCTGTCTGCCACACCCGCTGAATCTAGTGTACCTCTGACTACATGATAGCGCACACCAGGTAAGTCTTTAATTCTACCTCCACGGATCAATACCACACTATGCTCCTGCAGATTGTGGCCTTCTCCAGGAATATAGGAAGTCACCTCTATACCGTTTGTAAGCCGAATACGCGCTACTTTGCGAAGGGCCGAATTTGGTTTCTTCGGCGTGGCAGTGTACACTCTAGTACAAACGCCTCTCTTTTGTGGCGCCCCCTTCGGATTGTAGATTACCTCATCACGCAATGTGTTTTGGGTATAACCTAGGGCTGGAGCTGCACTTTTGGACTTCTGTGCTCTGCGACCTTTCTTCACCAATTGGTTGATAGTTGGCACTACGGATAACCTCCCTTCAGTCAATCTAAATCTTTTTGGACTTCATGACACCTGCTACAGCAGCTCCTACCTCTATGGAGCAGGCTCTGCCTAGCTCTGCCATGGTTTCCACTTCTACTGTTTCGATCCCTTTGCTCAGGCACTCTGCACGAACGGGACCAGTAACATGTTCATCTGCATCTCGAGCTAGGTAGACCACCTCTGCCTGTTCAGCTTGGATGGCCTTGAGAGTCTGTTTTGCACCGACTACACGCAGCGATGTCTCAAGTCTGTCTGGCATCCAGGTTTCTCCTTTACTCAAAACTCTAGCGAACAACCCCGCAGGGGGCGTCCCCTGCGGGCAACACTCATCATTCTATCATCAGGTTTTCGCTCTGTCAATCAAATCTTGCGAGCAAATAAAACAATTCGTTGTGATTAACTGGATACCAATTCTACTTCCTCTTCAAGTTCCTCTGTTTCCACATCTACCTGTCCCTCTACCTCAATATCAACGTTGCGGTAACGGGCCAGGCCTGTGCCTGCCGGAATCAGTTTTCCGATGATCACATTTTCCTTCAGACCAAGCAGTTTGTCGACCCGTCCTTTAATGGATGCCTCCGTCAAAACTCTGGTGGTCTCCTGGAACGAAGCAGCCGACAAGAAACTTTCCGTGGCCAGCGATGCTTTGGTAATTCCCAAAAGCACAGGTTTTGCCTCCGCCGGCAGACCGCCGTCTGCTTCTGCTTGCTGGTTGGCTTCCTCAAGATCGAAGACATCAACCAGTGAACCAGGCAGCATCAGTGTGTCGCCAGAATCCTCCACCTTGTACTTGCGAAGCATCTGGCGGACAATGACCTCAATGTGTTTGTCATTAATGTTTACACCCTGGGAACGGTAAACTTCCTGCACTTCTTGGACCAAGTATTCCTGCACTGCCAAAACACCTTGGACAGCCAAAATGTCATGGGGATTAACAGAACCTTCCGTAATCCGGTCCCCTGCGGCAAGCTCACTGCCATCCCTCACCCGCAGACGGGCACCGTAGGGAATTGTGTAGGAGACTTCGCCTTCCGGCCCCTTCACAGTTGCTTTACGCACACCCTTGACCTCGGAAAGGCTGATGGTACCTGCGATTTCGGAAATGATTGCCTGACCCTTAGGTTTACGGGCTTCAAACAGTTCTTCAACCCTCGGCAAACCTGCCGTAATGTCATCACCGGCAACTCCGCCAGTGTGGAACGTTCTCATAGTCAACTGCGTACCAGGTTCGCCAATAGACTGGGCAGCCACAATGCCCACAGCTTCACCAACATCAACCAGATTGCCGTTGGCTAAGTTGCGACCATAACAGTGCACGCAAACTCCATGACGGGTTTTGCAAACTAGGACTGAGCGGATGTTAGCCTCTTCAATTCCAGCATCCTCTATTTCCTGGGCCACAGCATCACCAATCATCTCATTGGCTGCTACCAAAAGTTCACCTGTCTCTGGGTGCACGATATCTTCAGCGGCAACCCGGCCGACCAAACGCTCCCAAAGAGGTTCAATGACGGTTTCACGCTCACCGGTATATTCCTTAATAGCTGAGACTGTAATGCCTTCGGTTGTACCGCAGTCAACTTCCCGGACAATGACATCCTGTGAGACGTCAACCAGCCTTCTGGTTAAGTAACCTGAGTCTGCTGTCCGAATGGCCGTATCTGCCAAACCTTTGCGGGTGCCATGGCTGGAAATAAAGTATTCCAAAACAGTGAGTCCTTCACGGAAGTTCGCCTTAATGGGAATTTCAAATGTTCTGCCTGTCGGATCCGCTACCAAGCCTCGCATACCGGCCAGCTGGCTCATTTGCGATTCGTTGCCGCGGGCGCCTGAGATGGCCATCATGTAGACCGGATTGAACTTGTCAAAGTTATCCAGCATTTCCTGGGTTACGATTTCCTTGGTCTTGGTCCAGACAGTACATACCCTTTGATAACGCTCCTCGGGCGTCAACAGACCCCTGCGGAACTGGGCTTCGATTTTTTCAACTTCTTCTTCAGCAGAACGAATGCGCTCGTGCTTGGTTGCCGGCACCGCGATATCCGCGATAGATACGGTAGTTCCTGATCTGGTGCTGTATTCAAAACCAAGCTGCATTATTTCGTCAAGGACCTTAGCAGTCTGGTTTGCCCCCACATTCTTGTAGAGCCTATCAACTAAGGCACCCAGTCTCTTCTTATCTAGAGCATGGTTGATGTACTCCATACCTTCAGGCAGGATCTCATTAACCAAGAGTCGGCCTGGTGTGGTTTGCAGGCGCGTCCGCTCCTCGTCGTCCAAACGCAAAGTGATCATAGCATGGAGGCTAATAGAGCCTGCATGATAAGCATGCAGCACTTCCTCGATTGAACCGAAGTAGCGTCCTTCGCCCTTGGCACCTTCTTGATGGGCGGTCAGGTAGTACAAGCCAATTACCATATCCTGGTTCGGCGTCACAATTGGTCTTCCGCTCGAGGGTACCAGAATATTGTTGGTGGAAAGCATCAGCAAACGAGCTTCAGCCTGTGCCTCTGCCGAGAGAGGAACGTGCACGGCCATTTGGTCGCCGTCAAAGTCTGCATTATAAGCGGCACAGACTAAGGGATGCAGCTGTATAGCCTTACCTTCAACCAAGACAGGTTCAAAGGCCTGAATACCCAAGCGATGCAAGGTAGGTGCACGGTTGAGAAGAACCGGATGTTCTTTAATAACCTCTTCAACAATATCCCATACCTCTGGCCTGACGCGGTCTACCATCTTCTTGGCACTCTTGATGTTGTGGGCAATTCCTTTAGCCACAAGCTCCTTCATGACAAAGGGCTTGAAAAGCTCCAAAGCCATTTCCTTCGGCAAGCCGCATTGATGCATGCGCAGCTTAGGACCGACTACAATAACGGAACGTCCCGAGTAGTCAACCCGTTTACCTAGGAGGTTTTGGCGGAAACGTCCTTGCTTGCCCTTGAGCATGTCGCTTAAAGATTTCAAGGGACGATTGCCAGGTCCGGTCACAGGTCTTCCCCGGCGGCCATTGTCTACCAGGGCGTCTACTGCTTCCTGCAGCATGCGTTTTTCATTACGAACAATAATGTCAGGTGCTCCGAGCTCTAAGAGTCTCTTCAAACGATTATTACGGTTGATCACCCGACGATACAGATCGTTTAGATCAGAGGTGGCAAAACGTCCTCCGTCAAGCTGTACCATTGGCCTAAGCTCAGGGGGGATGACGGGAATCACATCTAAAATCATCCAGGCCGGATTATTGCCTGAATTACGAAATGCTTCTACTACCTCAAGGCGGCGAACTGCGCGCACCCGCCTTTGACCTGAGGTGTCCCTGATTTCCTTGCGGAGCTCTGTGCTCATCTCCTCTAAATCAAGTTCGTCGAGGAGCTTTTTAATGGCTTCTGCTCCAATGCCGGCCTCAAAACTGCTGCCGTACTTATCACGATATTCCCGATACTCACCTTCACTGAGAAGCTGCTGTTTGGATAGGCCCGTAACACCAGGGTCGCCCGGATCGATCACAATATATGAAGCAAAATAGAGAACTTTTTCCAGGGTTCTTGGAGACATATCCAAGATCAAGCCCATTCGGCTCGGAATTCCTTTAAAAAACCAAATATGTGAAACCGGTGCAGCAAGTTCAATGTGGCCCATACGCTCCCGGCGCACCTTGGCCCTAGTAACCTCTACACCACATCGATCACAGACAATTCCCTTGTATCTAACACGTTTGTACTTGCCGCAATGGCATTCCCAATCCCGTGTTGGCCCAAAGATCTTTTCACAGAAAAGACCTTCACGCTCAGGCTTGAGCGTCCGGTAGTTGATTGTTTCAGGCTTCTTTACCTCACCACTAGACCAAGCCCGAATCTGTTCCGGTGATGCCAGCCCAATTCGAATCCGATCAAAATTATTGACATCCAGCAAGGGCCGTCCCTCCTTTTTGTCCATAAGCTCTCTGACTAAATGTCGTCATCATCCGAAAAGTCATCTAGCTCGAAATCATCTAAGTCATCCTCTAAGTCGTCATCCAAATCCTGGTCGTCGCCTTGGTCGTCATCGAGATCTTCCTCGTACTCGGAATCGGGAGACTGCTGAGGATCAGAACCATCATCATCTTCATCCTCTACATCCTCATCTTCCGTTTTTACCGATTTCCCGCGACCGCTGACCTCCGGAGAGCGAGTGATACTGGTACTGGATCCGCGTCCTTGGATGTCAATTCCAAGTTCCTTGGCCATTTCACTAATATCTTCTTCCTCTTCCTTGATCTCAATTTCCTCTTCGTTTTCACTCAGTACGCGAACATCTAAAGCTAGACTCTGAAGCTCTTTGATCAAGACTCTAAAAGATTCCGGCACTCCCGGCTCAGGAATGTTCTCTCCCTTTACGATAGCCTCGTAGGTCTTAACCCTGCCCACCACATCGTCACTCTTAACGGTAAGGATCTCTTGCAGGGTATAGGCTGCACCGTAAGCCTCGAGGGCCCATACTTCCATTTCTCCAAATCTCTGTCCGCCAAACTGTGCTTTACCGCCAAGGGGCTGCTGGGTGACGAGAGAATAAGGTCCAGTTGAACGGGCATGAATCTTATCATCTACCAAGTGTGACAGTTTCACCATGTAAATGATGCCGACGGTAACAGGATTATCAAAGGGCTCGCCTGTTCTGCCGTCATACAAAACAGTCTTGCCGTCCCGCCGCATACCGGCCTTTTCCATCATGTCCATAACTTCAATCTCACTGGCACCGTCAAAGACAGGTGTTGCCACGTGGATGCCTAAAAGGTTGGCTGCCATACCCAAGTGGGTTTCTAAAACCTGCCCGATATTCATCCGGGAAGGAACTCCCAGCGGATTAAGGACAATTTGAACCGGTGTTCCATCGGGGAGGAAAGGCATATCCTCCACAGGCATAATTCTGGAGATTACACCTTTGTTGCCATGGCGTCCCGCCATTTTATCTCCTTCTGAGATCTTGCGTTTCTGCGCAACGTAGCAGCGAACCAGTCGGTTAACCCCAGGAGACAGTTCGTCGCCGTCTTCTCTGGTGAAGACGCGCACATCAACAACAATTCCGCCTTCGCCATGGGGCACCCGCAGCGATGTGTCCCTAACCTCACGGGCCTTTTCACCGAAAATTGCACGCAGCAGGCGTTCTTCTGCAGTCAGTTCAGTCTCTCCCTTAGGAGTCACTTTACCAACCAGGATATCCCCTGGTTTGACCTCTGCCCCAATGCGCACGATTCCCCGTTCATCCAGATTCTTTAGGCTGTCCTCACCTACGTTGGGAATATCACGTGTAATCTCTTCAGGTCCCAGTTTAGTATCTCGGGCCTGGGCTTCATATTCTTCTATATGAATGGAGGTAAATACATCCTCTTTTACCAAGTCTTCGCTGAGCAGGATGGCATCTTCGTAGTTGTAGCCTTCCCAAGGAACGAAAGCTACGACCACATTCCGCCCCAGGGCCAACTCGCCCTGATCAGTAGAGGGGCCGTCTGCCAGCAAATCGCCGGCCTCAACCTGCTGACCCACGTAGCAGCGGGGCTTTTGATTGATGCAGGTTCCTTGGTTGGAGCGCTCAAACTTAAGAAGTCTGTAATGGTCTCTGCCGGAATCGGTCTTAACCACGATCTCCCGGGCTGTAACCTTCTCGACCACACCTGGATTCTGAGCCAACACCACAGCACCTGAATCAATGGCTGCCTTGTATTCCATGCCTGTGCCAACCAGGGGAGACTGTGCTTCGATCAGAGGCACTGCCTGCCGCTGCATGTTCGCTCCCATTAGAGCCCGGGCCCCGTCATCGTTTTCCAGAAACGGAATCAGTGCCGTAGCAATACTTACAGTCTGCTTAGGAGAAACGTCCATGTACTCTACGGAGTTTGCCGGCACATTCTTGATTTCTTCCCGTTCACGCACAGTGACCTGGGAGCGTGTAAAGCTGCTGTCCTCTGTCTTTTCATTAGCCTGTGCGATTCGGTAGGAATCTTCTTCATCGGCTGTCAAGTAGCGAATTTCATCGGTCACTACCCCATCTTCAACAACTCGATAGGGAGTTTCAATAAAACCGTAGTCGTTAATTCTTGAGTAGGTACAAAGGGCACCGATCAGTCCGATATTCGGACCTTCTGGAGTCTCAATCGGGCACATGCGGCCGTAGTGAGAGTGGTGCACGTCCCGCACTTCAAATCCGGCCCGATCCCGAGACAAACCGCCAGGTCCCAAGGCGCTCAGACGGCGTTTGTGGGTAAGCTCAGCCAAGGGATTGGTCTGATCCATAAACTGCGAAAGCTGACTGGAGCCAAAGAACTCTTTAATGGCGGCTACAACAGGCCTTATATTAATCAGCGCCTGCGGCGTAATGACCTCTACGTCTTGAATGGTCATACGCTCACGAACAACCCTTTCCATACGGCTTAGGCCAATCCGAAACTGATTCTGCAAAAGTTCGCCTACACTCTTAAGGCGGCGATTGCCTAAATGATCAATATCGTCAACGGTACCTATATCTGAAGAAAGGGCAACCATATAGTTGATAGTGGCTAGAATATCGCCTGGAGTTATGACAGTAACATTGTCTTCAGGCTGATTGTTCGAAAATAGACGAACCTCTTGGCCGTCTCTGGTTGTAAGCAGAACCGCATTAATGCCCGCAGCGTGAATTTCTTCAGCTTGCCGGCGCGCGATCTTTTGTCCTTGCTCTACTAAGAGTTCGCCTGTCTCTGGATTGACAATATTTTCCGCACTGACTCTGCCGATGAGGCGCTCTGTCAAGCGCAGCTTCTTATTGATCTTATAGCGGCCGACTCCAGCCAGATCATAGCGCTTCGGCTCATAAAAGAGCGTAGAAAACAGCCCACGGGCACTTTCCTCTGTTGGGGGTTCCCCTGGACGTAGACGTTTGTAAATCTCAATCATTGCATCTGCTTCTGATTGGGTACTATCCTTCTCAAGAGTCGCCAGCATACCTGGGGCCTCATGGAAAGCTTGGCGAATTGCTTCATCACTGCCTAAACCTAGAGCCCGAATCAAAACAGTAACGGGCAGTTTCCGTGTTCTGTCAATGCGAACCCACAGCACATCATTGGAATCAGTATCAAACTCCAACCATGCTCCGCGATTTGGAATAATACTAGCAGAAAACAGCTTTTTGCCGCTAGTGTCCACTGTATAATTGAAATAGACACCTGGAGACCTCACAAGTTGGCTTACAATAACCCGTTCAGAACCATTAATAATGAAGGTTCCGTTTTTGGTCATCAAAGGAAAATCGCCCATAAATACTTCTTGTTCCTTGACTTCACCGGTATCTTTGTTGACTAAGCGCACCCGTGCACGGAGTGGAGCTGCATAAGTAACATCACGGTCTTTGCACTCTTCAACCTCATACTTCGGCTCACCAAAACTGTAATCCATAAACTCGAGCACCAAATTACCAGTGAAATCTTGGATGGGAGACACATCATCAAACATTTCCCTCAAACCATGATCCAAAAACCATTGGTATGATTTGTGCTGAATCTCGATCAAGTCTGGCATCTCAAGTATTTCTTCGATTTTCCCGAAGCCATAGCGCTCACGCTTTTCCCATTGTTTAGTTTCTACCAAGGGCCTCTCCTCCTTTTGGTATCTATACAACATGACGAAAAGCAAGGGTGTATTCCCTCGCTTGAATTATGAACTTTTCACATACCTTCCAAAATTTTTGAGAAGATAGCAGGATTCCCCTTCGTTGTGTTGAATATACATAAAGCTGGTGTATTTTTCCCATTTGCGCTTTTCTATGATATCACAGTGGTTTTTTGTTGTCAAGCAGTGTGATGGCGCCTTTATGCATCAGCAACACAATAGCAATGAAAGGACTTCCTCTCGAGGAAGTCCTTTTCAATTGTTTGTTCTTGCTTGAACAATAGATTACTTAATTTCGACAGAAGCTCCAGCCTCTTCCAATTTGGCTTTTGTTTCTTCAGCAACTTCTTTGGATACGCCTTCTTTTACTGGGTTGGGAGCATTGTCAACGAGTTCTTTAGCTTCTTTGAGTCCCAAAGAGGTCAGCTCGCGAACAACTTTAATAACGTTGATCTTTTTCTCGCCTGGGCCGGTCAAAATTACGTCAAACTCGGTCTTCTCTTCGGCAGCTTCAGCAGCGCCGGCAGCAGGACCTGCAGCTACAGCCACTGGTGCAGCAGCGGATACGCCAAATTTCTCTTCCATGGCTTTTACCAGTTCACTAAGTTCCAAAACAGTCATATTCTCAATCGCTTGCATGATTTCTTCTTTTGTCATTTTAAATACCCTCCTTAAGGATGTGTCTATGCACTTGCTTCTTTTTGTTCTCTGATTGCCTCCAGGGCGTAAACCAAGTTGCGGATATTACCCTGTAAGACATTAACCATACCAGAGATAGGTCCTTGCATTCCACGCATAACCATGGAAAGCAATACTTCCCTGCTTGGCAGGTTGGCCAAATCAGCCACACCTTCTGGTCCAACAATCTTGCCCTCTACAACTCCGCCCTTGACCTCTAGCGCCTTGTGCTTCTTAGCAAATTCACTAATAATCTTGGCTGGAGCTACTGGGTCATCATAGCCAAAGGCAAAAGCGGTCGGCCCAGTTAAATATTGAACTAAGTCGTCCATCTCAGCGCCTTGTGCGGCCAAAGTAGTAAGTGTGTTCTTAAAAACTTTGAACTCTACTCCGGATTCTCTGAGTTCTTTGCGCAAGGCAGTCATCTCGGCAGCATTTAAACCGCGATAATCGGTTAACACCATGCCCTGCATCCTAGAAAAGCGCTCCTGGATTTCTTCTACCATTGCCACCTTTTCAGGTCTTGCCATCGTTTCACCTCCCTGCAATACAAAAAGGATCTACCGCAGCCAGGCGGAGATCCTATGATCGCATAACGAAGAAACTCTTCGGTACAATTCTCTCCGACCTCGGTGGGCGCAGCAATGCTGCATTATTGTCTTGGGCTTTGCCCGAAAGACAGCCGACTGTCTACGGTCCTTAGATTCAATTTTCTCGTAGTGCAAAATGCGGCAGCACCTTGCCTGTCTTGGGAACTGCGTCCCGAAGACGAGTATACCATGGGCGAAGAGCAAAATCAACCCATTTTCTCAGCAAGTAAAACAGCTACTTAGCCGCGGCGGCCTCCTGTGCATTGAGGCGAATCCCAGGGCCCATCGTACTGGATAGATGAACCTTGCGGATAAAAGTGCCCTTGGCTGCTGCCGGACGGGCTTTAACCACTGCGTCCATCAGCGCTGCAAAGTTTTGATAAAGCTGTTCCTCAGTAAAGCTAGCTTTACCGATCGGTACATGCATACCCGCTTCTTTATTCACACGATACTCTACTTTACCGGCTTTAGATTCTTCAACCGCTTTAGCAACATCAACTGTCACAGTACCGGTTCGGGGGTTAGGCATCAAACCGCGGGGTCCGAGAATCCTGCCGAGCCTGCCTACAACACCCATCATATCAGGTGTAGCAATGGCCACATCAAAATCGGTCCAACCACCCTGGATTTTCTCTGCCAGATCTTCGTCGCCGACAAAATCTGCACCGGCTGCCCTGGCTTCCTCGGCTTTATCAGCCTTGGCAAAAACTAATACACGCACATCTCGCCCTGTACCATGGGGCAGAACTACTGTCCCGCGTACTTGCTGATCAGCATGTCGGGGATCAACGCCCAATTTAAAAGCAACTTCTACTGTTTCGTCGAACTTGGCGGATGCACATTTTTTTACTAATGCAATAGCCTCACTCGGTGAGTATAACTTTTGGGTATCAACTAGCTTTGCTGCGTCCTGATACCTCTTACCACGCTTTGCCATGGTATTGTCCTCCTTTGTGGTGCAAGCGGATTTTATCCTCCCACCTATATTTATAGCGCTTCCAGTTAGTCTTCAACAACTACTCCCATGCTCCTGGCGGTACCTTCCACCATACGCATGGCAGCCTCAATGCTTGCCGCGTTTAGGTCGGGCATCTTCAGCTCAGCAATTTCCTTGACCTGGCTGCGTTTGATGGTTCCAACCTTCTCCCGGTTCGGCACACCAGAACCGCGCTCAATTTTCATAGCCTTTTTGATTAAAACTGATGCAGGCGGAGTCTTGGTAATAAATGAAAATGTACGATCTTCATAAACGGTGATCACTACTGGAATCAACATTCCAGCTTGATTAGAGGTCCGTTCATTAAAGGCCTTACAAAACTCCATAATATTTACTCCATGTTGACCTAGTGCCGGTCCGACCGGCGGCGCCGGGTTGGCCTTGCCAGCGTTGACTTGCAGCTTGATAATGGCACTTACCTTCTTTGCCACGGCGCATACACCCCCTTAAAAATAATGTGGTAATGGCGGACTTCTCGTCCTCCCACTTAAAACCTTGAACTACAATTTGGCTACTTGGTGAAAATCTAACTCTACCGGAGTATCCCGTCCAAACATGGAGATACTTACCCACACTTTGCCCCGATCCAGGTTAACCTCTGTAATGGTACCGGTAAAATCCTGAAAAGGCCCGGAGACAACCTTGACGGACTCGCCGACAGAAAAGTCTGCCTTAGTTTTTGCCATACCCATGTTCCGCAAGATCATGTCCACTTCGTGTTTTTCCAGAGGGATCGGTTTGACCCCGCTGCTTACAAAACCTGTTACGCCAGGTGTGTTGCGCACCACATACCAGGAATCATCGGTGACAATCATCTCTACCATAACGTAACCTGGGAAGACCTTGCGCTGAGTAACCTTCTTTTTGCCGTCTTTATACTCAACCACTTCTTCAATGGGCACAACAATTTGGAAGATCTTGTCTTCCATTTCCATCGATTCTACCCGTTTCTCCAGGTCTGTTTTCACCTTGTTTTCATAACCAGAATACGTGTGAACAACATACCAATTCCTGTTTTCATTTCCATTTTCATGCATGTTTTCACTCATGTTTCAGGGACCAACTGCTTGGCCCTACCCTCCTATTCGAGCTAACAGGTTCAATATCCAAGTTATGATCACATCGACAACGCTCGTAAACAGCGCAACGACAACTACTGTGACAATAACTACGATGGTATAGGTTATGAGCTCTTTTCGGTTTGGCCATGAGACTTTGCGCATCTCCGAGCGCACTTCACGTATGAACTTGGTAAGCTTATTCCAAAAAGCGGGCTTACTTGGCGCTGTTGCCACATTTTTCACATCCTTCTGACCCTACCTAGTTTCTCTATGAGGGGTATGGGTTTTACAAGTCTTGCAATACTTCCTCATCTCAATGCGATCCGGATCATTTTTTCTGTTCTTGTTAGTACGATAATTTCTGTTCTTGCATTCCGTACACTCTAACGTGATTCCGACACGCACAGCCGCCACCTCCAGACTGTCAAAATACCTTTAGAACTTAACACATTTTCGAAGGTGTGTCAATACCCCACCATCAGCAGTGTTCCACAGGAAAAGGGGGATGAATCCCCCTTCTTGTCCAACATACATCCAGCAAATTTCTCTTTGGCTTCTAATGTCTAGCCAAGAATCTTTGTTACAACGCCGGCTCCAACAGTACGGCCGCCTTCGCGAACTGCAAAACGCAGTCCCTCTTCCATGGCGATTGGAGTAATCAGCTCAGCGTTCAAGTTGGTGTTATCGCCTGGCATAATCATTTCGG
>JAAYOM010000121.1 GCA_012520315.1 Bacillota bacterium
AACGCTTGGATACCCCTCTTTCCATTACTTCCACACTTTCTCCAAGCCACTTGGGACCAATGCCGGGATGGAAGTCTGTCGCTCTCCTTCCCACCAGCCCTTCTTTGGGTTGGCCAACAGTGGAGGCGAACGCAGAGTTGACTTCCAGGATCACAGCATCTACCGGCTGATTCTGGTCATTATAGAGCATTTGGGCAATTAATACGCCGTTTGAGAGGCTGTCAAGGCACAGTCTATGGTATTCCTTGGAGTTAGGTGCGAAGTCCCCCATATCAATCCCCTCCTTCTCTTCCCATTAGAATGAATTCTATGGAAGTTTTTGGTTATCCTGCCGACTTTTGTTAGAGTTTTTTACGAAAAAACTCCCTCCAAAGAGGGCCTGTCCCTCGATCAATTAGTGCAATTTGACGAATTCTGCACCAGAAAATAGTCCATTGAGCCTGGCTCAATGGACTATTGTTTTTCTGCATTCTTGCTGCATCCTTTAGATCAAAGGGGGCATTCCGCCGGGTTGTGAGAGTACGCGTTTGGCCGACTCTGCGCCCCTGGTTCCCAGCTCCCTGAGATGGTACTCGGGGATAGACTGCAAACTGGCCCTGCTTGGCCACTTCTGATCAGACAGGCCAGCTAAAATCCCAGCCATAAAAGCATCTCCGCCGCCTGTGGTATCAACAACCTCTACCTTAGGTGCAGGGGCGTAAGCCCGCGCCTGGGGAGTGATGAGGGTGGCCCCCTTTTCCCCTTGCGTATAGACTACAAGCTGAACTCCGTAGCGAAAATAGTCTTCCGGCTTGGCCAGGGAACCGTCGATATTGCGCTGGATCCACTCCAAGTCTTCGTCGCTGATCTTCAGCACATCCACATGATCCAAAACCGCCATCAGCCGCTGCAGCGCCTTGGGATTGGTCTTGAGAATGTCGGGCCTGATGTTCACATCATAGGAACGAATTACATTCTTGTCCGCAATGTGATGCAAAATCGTCTCTGTAGCTTGATAGGCCGCATCAAAAACCATCAGCACCGAGCTGAAGTGGAAAAACTCCATCTCCGGCGGCAAAGACGCTGGATCTACGGTAATGGACTCAAAGACCGTATCTGCCAAATACAGTTTAAAAGACCGCTCGCCCTTTTCATCCAGTAACACTAAAACCACAGGCATCTTTAGTTCGTCATCCTGACAGCTGAGACTCAAATCGATACCCCGCTCTAAGAGAAGCTCCCTCATTTGCACTCCCAGCGGATCACTGGAAAAACTGGTTATCAGCGAAACGGGCTTGCCCAGATAAGCCAGGCTGGCGGCACAATTGGCAGGCCCGCCTCCAACCGCCCCTGTGAATACAAAGCTTTTCTGCCCCGGCGAAGACTCCTGGAGAGAATCTAGATATAGATCGATTAGAGTCTCACCGATCATGACAATGGGAGTTGCTTCTTTCGTCATGAGATCACCTGGCTTTCTACTTGTCAAATTCCCACTCTAGGCCGCCCTTGGGTACATAGTTCCTTAAGTAGCTGCAGCCCTCGGAGATTTCCCTCAGCACCCTTTCCTCGGTTGTGGTAGAACCGGGAATGTACTCCAAGACTAAGGTGGTCTGGGCTGCAGGCGCTAAGTACTTGCCCCATGGCTGCTTATGATAATTCTCATGTGACCATTTCAGCGCCTTGAGGACTTCTTCCATCTTGATATCACCGATGGAATTATATTCCTCGTTAAAGGTCCAGTGGCGACTGGCATCTCTGGTGGTCTGCTGGAGGTGAATCACTTCGCAGGCAGCTCCAAATCGGCGCAGCCATTCTTCATACTCAAGATCCGCACCCTGCAGCCCATAGTGCATACCAGCCATATGGCCTACGTCTACAGTGAGGTAAACAGGGCAGCCTGGATTGTCTTTGTTCACCGCTACCAAATACTCATCGGACTGCTCCATAGTCCAGGGCACTTCACTGGGAATATACATCTGCTCTACATAGATGCCTTCGATACCCTTCTCCTTACCCGCTACAGCCAGCTCGCGGAAAGTCTTATGGAGCCTGTCAATAGCTTCCTTTTCCTTGGCAGGATCGCCGAGTACTTCAACAGAGAGGGCATCCCAGTGTCCGCCAACTTTTGTTACCCCCATGGCCAGAGCAAGATCCATAGCTTCGATAATCCAGTCACGCATTCTCGCGCGCACGGCCGGATTGCTGTGGGCTAGCCCGTGAAAGCGATGGGTGGCCACGCCGGTGTAGATGTCGACAATTGTAACTCCATGCTTCTTGGCAGCTTCCTTGGTCTGCCTTGCGGTTTCCAGCTGATACTCCTTGTCGCCGCTGAAGAATGGATCCAGCACATCGCCGCAAAATTCATGGTAGTCGTAGCCGGTTTCTTTGGTCAAACGCATCCAGTTATCCGGTTCTTCCCAGCGCCTGGTAAGAAAAGCGCCGTTAATCCCCAGATCGATTTTTACTTTTCTGCTCATTCGATCACATCCTCATCTCTAAACTCGGCCTAGCGCATTTCCTGCCCGCCGGTGACATTAAGGGCCTGACCGGTCATATAACTTGCATCTGAACTGGCCAGAAAAACCATGGCATTAGCCACGTCTTCATAGTCGCAGCTCCGTCCAAGGGGCACCTTACCCAAGTATTTTTCCCGCACCGCTTCCACTGTGATCCCCTGGTTTCTCGCGTACTCCTCAAAGAGGCTGTCCTGCCAGAGGGGTGAATCCAAGAGATTGCCCGGGCAGATAGCATTCACTCTAATGCCGTACTCAGCGAGTTCCAATGCAAGGCTTTGGGTCAAGCCGATGCCGCCAAACTTGGAAGCTGCATAGGCTGAATTTCGATAAGAACCCAGCTTTCCGCTCTTGCTGTTGATTTGAATGATTGCACCGGATTTTTGCTTAATCATGACCCTGGCTGCCGCACGGGCACAGAGGAAATAGCCTATCAAATTCACATCAATGACCTGACGCCAGGCATCATAGGCAAAGGTTTCGATCGGACCGGAGCGCACAATGCCTGCGTTGGCTACGAACAGATCAAGCCGTCCGTATTTCTGCACTGTTTGATCCACCAGGCTCTCCACCATCTCTTCCTTAGATACATCAACCTGAATCGCTATGGCTTCAGGCAGGGCTGCTGCCACCTCTTGGGCTTTGGCAAAATTCATATCAGCAACCACAACTTTGCAGCCTTCCCTGGCTAAACGTTCAGCCAGCGCGGCCCCTAAACCCTGGGCCGCACCGGTCACGATCGCTGTTTGTCCATCCAGTTTTTTATTTTCATGCCTTTCCTGCAAGGTCCATACCTCCTACCACTCTACTAGTCTTGGACTAACTGGGAAGCAAGGAGCTCATCCTCAGCCGCTTTTGTCCAATAACCATCTGGAGAAAGCCTGGCAGCAACACTGGGCAGATGTTTTTCCAGCTCAGGCAGGGGAATTAGAGGCAGTTCGGGAAACTGCGGCCAAACCACAATCTTGCCTGGGAAACTTCCGTCCTGTACTGCATAGAGACCTTCTCTAGCTGCATTCAATCCGGCAATAGCCGCCACCGAACGATCCGTCCTGAGCGTCCTTTGCTGAATCCTCTCCAGCGTGTAGCCAAGATCAGCCAGTGAAGATCCGCTGCTGCCAATCCAGCGATGTCCTGCCAGATACACTTTGCTCAAGTCGAGCCTGCCAATTGTGCCCCTGGGCACCCCGGCAAAGATGTTCAGGATTCCGCCGTCTTTCAGCCGGCGCGCGCTGTCCTCCACCACTGCAGCAGATGGGGCCATGACCACAACGTCATCAAAGAGTTCGCCGCCAGTTGCATCCCTCAGCTTCGCCTCATACTCCTCTGGGGCGAGCTGTCTTGGATTAAGGGCCGTGAGCGCCGCCCCTCGCTCTTTAGCCGCTGGTCCGAATCTGAGGTTCAGCTCCTCCATGCGCTCTTGATTAAGTTCTGTGGCCACAACTACACTTGGACCCTCGGGATCTTCTGCAGCCATCTGGGTGTGCATCTGCCCCATGGGCCCCCCTGCCCCAACCATCAACGCTTTGCCGCCGGGCATAAGTTTAGCAGCTCGCTGCTTCCGATAAGCCTCAAAAACGGACTTGGTGTTGGCACCGGTGTAAATATGGCCGTCATAGTGAATCCGGCCAATGTCAATGGCTACTTCACGCTCTAGGGGCGTTTCGGCCAAGATGGCCATAACCGCCCGCAGGCCCATAACCTTGACGGCTCCCTCCACCATCTCAGGTGAAGGTGTTCCGAAAAAGACGATATCATCAAACCCTTTGCCGGACGTATAAGTTTGGCTCAGCTGTTCAAGGCTTTGGCCCAAATCAGCCGCCACAGCCAACCCCCCCAAATCTTGGATTAGCTTCTTGCGGGCAGCACATTCAGGTCCGAGAATAACAACATGCTGTGGCCTGCCTTCAGGCGAAAAGGCTCCATCCAATGTGTACTCGGCCTCATCTTCTCCGGCAACCACAAACAATGCGACCCCTCCCGGCTTTAGTGTCTCTCGCCAGGTGATGCGATAGGCCGCTACCACACAGGCCCAGGGTTCACTCAGGGCTACCTCTGCGTATCCGTCCTCTTCCCGCAGGGGAATGATATAACTGCCTTCGTCGCCGTCGAGAATCTCGGGGCCAATCACAGTATACTGCTGGAGTGCGCCTGGGAGAACATAGCCAAAGGCCATAGACTGTCCCTTGTAAAAAACATCGGCCTGAATCAGGTATCTCTCCCCAACCTTGTACCGATCCTCAAGCCCGCTCCCTACCTTAACCACCGTGAGGGATGCCTCATGGCCGGGAACTACCGGATCGCTCTGCAGATCCCGCCCTGAGATACGGGGATGGGTGTTCCCCTGCGTGATCAGCTTGATATCACTAAAGCAAAGACCTACACTGTCAACCCTGACCAGAAGCTGGTCAGCGCGAATTTCAGGCATGGGCAGTTCAACTGGGGAGCCGTCTTTCCCTAAATTCTCCAGCCCTGCATCATAGAGGGGCCAACTTAAGTTGACCTCTGGCAGGGGGTAGGCCGCTGCTCTGTATTCTTTCAAGATCTTGTTCTCGCCGCTCATTCTGCTGCCTCCTTTGCCGGCAACCTATTTGTCGCCGAAGATTACTTTCTCGCGCTCTTTCTCGTCCTGGCGGCTGCTGATCCGCCGTACATTTTCGTCCGATAGATAGTTGGCTCCGCCCAGCAGCGCAGCACCCACTAAGATCTGGGCTGTCTTATGCCACATCCGGGTGGCTGCCTGAACCTGGCCCGAAGTCTTTCCTAGAACTATTAATCCATGATTTTGCATCAGGATACTTCTGGGGGCGCTGCCCCATTTCTTCATATAAGCCTCGCATCCTTCTACGATTTTGCGAGCCAAGAGATGACCTGGATCTTCATAATGGATAAACACCGGCTCCGGCCCGCAGCAGACGATCTCATCCGGGAAAAGTCTGCTCCGGACAAGCTCTTCTGCCCTGGTTGAGCACAGTATGGTATTCACTGTAGTCGGATGGGTGTGGGCCACAAAATTTACATCGGGAAGGCTTAGCAAATAGGCATGGAACATTGTTTCTACAGATGGTTTTCTCCCCGAATCATCACAAACGGCATCAAGCAGGCCTTGGCCAACCTCTTCATCGCTGACGCCCTCTTTTTCGAGTATAGCCAGGATCTTGCCGCGATCAACCAGCACAAAACTCCCCTCATCAGCCCCTTGGAGCTGGGAGCCGCTGACTTTGACATAAAAGCGATCTGCATCTAGATTGGCAGATGTATTGCCTTCGCCTAAAATGACAAACTCACCCGATTCTCCTAAGCGATTGGACAAGTCAATGAGTTCCTGCAGCATCTTATCTTCACCCCTTAACGATTAAGTTCTACAAACCTTCTCTTGATCTCCTTGATCTCCTGGGGAAGATCTCCAGGCTGATACTTTTTCACATCAAACGAATTGCGAACAACCTGTCGCAAGTGGGCCAGGTCAGAAATGGAACCTAAGGCCTGGACCTGCATCAGAATGTTGCCGATGGCAGTGGCCTCGATGGGGCCAGCCACAACGGCCTGACCTGTAACATCTGCGGTGAGCTGCATCAAAAACTCATTTTGCGTGCCCCCGCCAACGATGTGGATAAAGTCGTAGTCGACACCAGTCAGCTCTTGGATTCTCTCAATCACCCACCAGTACTTCAGAGCAAGGGAGTCAAGGATACAGCGGACATACTCTCCTACAGTCTCAGGTACAGGCTGTTCTGTACGCTTAGCGTACTCAGCGATGGCGCTGGGCATATCTACAGGATTCAGGAAAAGCTGATCGTCGGGATTGAGCAATGTCCGCCAGGCTTCCGCTTTCATGCCCTCCGTCATTAACTCGGAGTAGTCATAGCTTTTTCCTGCCCTCTCCCAAGACCTGCGGCACTCCTGCAGCAGCCATAGGCCCATCACATTTTTCAAAAAGCGAATTGTATCTTCGACGCCTACTTCATTGGAAAAGTTCAGCGTCCGGGCCTCCTCAGACAAAATAGGCCCGCGCAGCTCTGTGCCTACTAAGGACCAGGTGCCGCAGCTGATGTAGATAAAGTCCTCTTGCTGCGTCGGCACCGCAGCCACAGCTGAGGCGGTATCATGTCCGCCTACAGCAACTACCTTGGCCGCGGCAAAGAGCCCGTCCACAAAGGCGGTCAGTTCACCGAGGACTGTGCCTGGACGCACAACAGGCTTAAACAGACGGGCAGGCAAACCTAAGTTTTCTACTAGATCAAGGGCCCACATCCCGCCCTTGGGATCATACAATTGGGAGGTGGAAGCAATTGTGGCATCATTGGCCTTCACCCCGCTGAGAAAGTAGCTGAACAGGCCGGGCATAAACAACAAGTCCTCTGCAGCTGCAAGCTGCACTGAATGCTCATTTAAGAGTGCCGTCAGCTGGCAGGAGGTGTTAATCGGCATAACCTGAATACCGGTGCGCCGATAAAACTCCTGCTCATTGACGCGGTCAAAGACCGCAGGCAGAATATTGTCGGTACGGTGATCACGATAACTTACAGGATTGGCCAGCAAATGTCCGAGGGAATCCAGGAGGCCGTAGTCTACTCCCCAGGTATCTACGGCAACTCCATGCAGATCATCGTTAGTGAGGGACATCTTGCGCAAACCCTGCGTAATATTGTAGAAAAGATTGAGAAAATCCCAATACAGGTACTTATTCAGCAATACAGACTGGTTGCGAAAGCGATGGATCTCATTAATCGTCAAATGGTCACTTTGAAAATGACCGTGAATGACCCGGCCGCTCTCTGCGCCTAAATCTGCGGCTGCTAGATTAAGCTCAGCGGTCATCTGGATACCTCCTTGTGCTGACTATTTGCTGCGGGCCAAGCGAATCTCCCGATCTGAACTCTTCAGATAAGCCTCTAATGGATTAGGATCGAGACCCGCTTTTTCCCGGGCTTCTGCAAGCAGAGGGCGCACATCGGCATTGTAAGCGTTAAGCAAGATTTCTTCCGCCTTAATGATATCCCCGTTCATCTGGGCTTCTTCCAACGCATCATAATCAACAAGCAGTGCTCTGGCATAGGCAATCTGGATGCTTTGTACCGATTGAATCATGCCGTCAACTTTGGGCTTGTCAAAGTGGGCCTGGTCAATCATGTAGACAACATCACTTGTGATTTCCGGATCTCTGTCAGCTTTGACCAGTTCGCAGAAGATCAAAAACAGTTCGTGGGGATTCACAGAACCGGTAGTCAGATCATCGTCGGCATATTTCTTGGAGTTGAAGTGGAATCCGCCCAGCATACCCAAGTCAAGAAGCCAGGCAACAATTTGTTCAATATTGGTGCCCAGTGCGTGATGCCCCAGATCCACCAAAGTCTGGGCCCGCTCGCCGAGGGCCTGGGCGATCAAGGTTGCCATTCCCCAGTCAGCTATATCAGTATGGTAGAAGGCAGGTTCAAACATTTTGTACTCCACAAGAATTCTCTCTTCGCCTTCAAGCTCTTTGTAAACCTTGCTGAGAGAGTCAATGAGGTTTTTCTTGCGGCGGCGAAAATCACTCTGGCCTGGATAGTTAGTTCCGTCAGCCAGCCAGAGGGAAAGTACGGGTGAATCTGTATCCCGCATGATCTGAACACATTCCAGCAGATGATCAACGGCCTGGGCCCTGACGGCAGGATCATAGTTCGTCACTGAGCCATGTAAATATTCATTCTTCTGGAACAGGTTGGGGTTGATAGCGCCGATACGGATCCCCCGCGACTTGGCATAAGCTTTGAGGCCTTTCCAGTCATCTGTCAAATCCCAGGGGATATGCAACGCGACGGCAGGGGTGATCCCTGTATACTTATGGACAACTGCCGCATCATCAATCTTTTCTTCTAAGGTGCGGGCTGCGGTGGGATCATCATAAACGAAAAATCTAGTTCCCCCTGAGCTGTAACCCCATGAAGGCGTCTCAATTTCCAGCTTCATGACATCCCTAAGTACTCTTTCCCGCGCTTCCTTTGTTAGATTCAACATCCCGATCAAACTCCTTTCTCTATTCGAATTCCCTGTTTTATCACAGACTTTATAACCAAAGGTTAAGTTCGCTAAGCTGGCGCTAAATTTAATTCTTTAGTATAATAAATATATCATAAATTCACAAAATCAACGAGGAGGTCTCAAATGTCTGAACCAGTAAAACGTGCAGGTAAGAAAAGATGGTACATACCAGATGCTTTCAATCCATCCTCGGGCCGGGGCGAAAAGTGGGAAAGCCACGACTGTGTCTCCATCCTCAATGTAGGTGAAGAAGACGCTAAAGTGCGCTTTGCCTTCTACTTTGAAGATACAGATCCCGTAGAAGACATTTTTGTGACAATTCCCGGCAAACACTGCAAACATGTGCAGATGAACCGCCCTGAACTGCTTGGCGGTTACGCTGTTCCCCGGGATGTGCCCTATGCCATTATGGTCGAAAGCGATGTGGAAATTATTGTTCAGTACTCCCGCATGGATGTAACCCAGCCGAATATGACTCTGATGACTGCTATTCCCTACAGCGAGTGATTCAGATAGGAAGATCAAATGTGCTGTCTCCAGTGAGAGAGCACCTTTGTTTGTTCTGCTCTGAGGCGTGCTCCCTTAAATCTGAATCAGACCGGCCTGGTTAAAGTTCAGGGCTTTTGGCCCGTCGTGGGTGACATGATAGCCGTCTTCAACACGGAACCCGCCAAAGGGAGCCAGGAAGCAGGGAATATCAGCAGATACAATCATGTCTGCTTCAATCTTCACATCACTTTCAGCATGGAAGATTGGCGGTTCAAACTCCACAAGACCAACGGTGTGAACACCTACATAGGCAAAGTACGCATCGAGGCCCTTGGTGGCCATAACTTCCCTGGCTTTGTGCTCTACTTCACGCCCGATCGCCCCCGGTTTTAGGTGCCGGAGAACTTCGTTTTGGGCTTCAACTGCGAGTGCCACTGCATCTGCCAATTCAGGGTTTGGCCGGCCCACACTGATTGGCCTGCCCACTGCGCCGTGGTATCCTTGGTAGCGGGGAATCACGGTAACACCCAGCAAATCTCCCCGCTCTACCCTACGATGGGCAGCCCGGACCACAATGGGCGTGGCATGGGGCCCGGTGCCAACGATGGTGTCAATGCCTGTTCCCTCGGTACCCATCATACGCATAGCATATTCGGCTGCCGCCGCAATTTCAAACTCCGCTGCCCCAACCTCGACGGCCTCCACCGCTGCTTCAAAGCCAATCTCTGCTATTTCAAAGCAGTACTTGATCACTCCAATTTCAGCCGGACTTTTGATAGCCCTGTGTTTATACATGAGCTTATCAACACTGGACAGCTCATAATGTTCTGCCAGGAGACTATAAAGGGCTGCATCCATCAGTTCTTGCCCAATAATGCCAACCTTCCTGACTTTGTGACCTAAGGCCGAAGCCATTTTCCCAATGATTTCAGGGAAATTGCTCATCACAGAGAAGGGATGGTCCTGTTCAGGGTGTTTGAATTCCTCCGCTACAACGATGTTGTCAATTTTCGCCGTTAGTTGCGCTAAAGCCTCAGCTTCAGGTCCTGTGACCAGTACTGATTCTCCCTGGGCAGGAATCAGGCAGCAGGATGACTCAAAATGCGTGGCAAAGTCAGTCACATAGCGAACATGTGCCGGGCCTGCGGTAGAGCGGTCGTTGGAAAAGATTACAAGCAAATCCAACCCAGCATCGCGCGCTTCCTGCTGAAGCTTTTGTCTGCGTAACGCAAACTCCTCAACGGGGATAACTGGCAACTTCGACATATCATCTCCTCCTTGATATTGTTCTAGTGATTTAAGCAGCCTTGCCTGGCGCTTCACTTGACTTGGCTGAAAACCGTTCCAGAAACTGGGGCAGCAAAATTGCGAGAATCAGCAGGAAGCCGATGATCACAGTCATCATTTGTCCAGGTATGTTCAAAAGGCTCATGCCAAATCTGGAAGAACCGATTAGAAATAACGCAAGCACCACTCCGATCATGGAGCCGCGTCCACCCTTAATGCTTACCCCGCCTAAAACTACCGCAGTGATGATTTCCAGTTCATAGTTGAGGGCAATGTTAGGTCTAGTGCTGTAAATTCTCGAAGTGAGCAGGATTGCACTTAGACCTGCCAGCAGACCGTTAACTGTAAACATAATGACCTTGATCCGATCAACGGGGATTCCCGAATAACGGCAGGCCTCCTCATTATTGCCGATGGCGTAGACGGAACGGCCGAAGGTTGTTTTATGCAGGATAAAGCCGAAGATGATAGCAAGACCGATGAAAATCACCAGCTGGTTGGGGATATTTGTACCCATGAAATACCCCTGTCCAATCTCGGCAAACTGGTAGGGATAGCCGGTAATGGCCTGATTGCCTAAAAGTACGTAGGCGATACCGCGATAGAGCGAAAAGGTTGCTAAGGTTGCCACCATGGAAGGCAGTTTGACGCGGGTCACAACCAGACCGTTAAACAGACCACCAAGGGCGCCCACTAACAGGCAGAGCAGGGCCGCCGGAAAAATGCCCAGCCCGGCGCGGTAGGCAATGCCCATCACCGCGGCAGACATGGCCATGTTGGACGCAACAGAGAGATCCATATTGCCAGAGATGATGATAAAGGTCATGCAGACGGCGATAACCCCTTTTTCCGTGAAGTGTACGGTGGAATCCAGCAGATTACGCAGATTTAAAAAGTATGGAGACAGGTTGGACATTAAGATGAAGACGCCAACTAGCAAAAGAAACAACAGGAATTCCCAACGCCCGATTAGTTTTTTCATGCTTACTGCTCCCTTACTACCTTAGTTTTCTTCCTATGCCGCACAATTTGATCCATGGCCACGGCAATCAGGATTACTATACCTTGGATGGCCAATTTCCAGAATGGATTGATCTGGGTCACATTCAGGGCATTTTCAATGATGGAAATCAGCACTGCCCCAAGTAAAACCCCCGTTACCCGGCCTGTGCCGCCAGATACACTTACCCCGCCGAGGACGATGGCGGTTACTGTGGAAAATTCAAAGCCAGTTGCAGTATCAGGCTGGGCCGATGCAAAGCGCGAAACCCACAGCACTCCACAGAGACCATACAAAAAGCCTGTGGCAGAATAGACGATGTAATTGATTTTGTCAGTGTTGATTCCGGCCACCCTTGCCGCCTGCAGATTGCCGCCGACGGCATAGACCTCCCTTCCAGTCTTGGCGTGGGAAAGGAAGAAGTAAAAGATGATATAGAGCACACCTGCTATGAATATCAAATTGGGGATTCCCAAAATGGTGCCCCTGGCGAGTCTAATAAAACTGCTGGGCATTTCATGGGCGCTCACCCATTGACCTTCGCTCGCCAAGAAAATCATGCCCCTGTAAATCGACATGGTTCCTAAGGTTGCAATAATCGGAGGGATGTTTCCTTTTACCACAAGCAGAGAGTTGATGCTGCCTAGTCCTAGGCCGATCAGCCCGCCGATAAGCAGCGCCAGGTATGGGTTTAGGGCAAAGCCCCCTTTGTAAATCAGCCCCACCAGCATACCTGAAAGGGCAAGACCAGATCCGACCGACAGGTCTATGCCCCCGGTCATAACAACCATCATCTGACCAATTGAGGCGATTGCTACAATTGCACTGTCCAGAAGGATGTCATGGAAGTTTGCCAGAGAAAAAAAGCGTGGGCTGCGCAATGTAACGCCAAGGATCAGTATGAGAATAAAAGCAACTAAACTAGTTTCCCGTTTTGAGCTGAGGTTAGAAAAAGCAAAGCGCCTTTTCTCCGCTGTTCGAGCCATCAAAAACCCTCCTTAAACTGCATCTGCATCAACACTGCTTCGTCCAATGGCGGCCTGCAAAATAAGCTCTTGCGTAGCCTCGTCCCGCATGAACTCAGCGGCAATCTTCCCTTCATGCATCACTAAAATGCGGTCAGAGATTCCAAGCACCTCAGGTAGTTCAGAAGA
>JAAYOM010000122.1 GCA_012520315.1 Bacillota bacterium
GATCAGGACGGCAAGTTCCTCCAGCTCCCCCTGGTCACTGGCGTAAAAGATGGGAGCGCCGCCTCCCACCTTTGCCTGATCCAGAGCTATCACAGCGAGTATCTTCTTATCCACTTTTTCACTCCTTAATCAATCATCTTCCCTGCATATGAAGTTAACGGTTTTCGAATGGCACCCTCCAAAACTGGAACCCTGCGAATGGCTGCTAGAAATGCTGCTTCGTCCCTTTCTGACGGCACCATTAGAACATGTAGGCTCCCTACTGACGGATTGCGGCGAACCATAGGGATAAACTCCTGCTCACCAACATCCATGTATACTCCGATCATGGAAGAGATGTCGTGGGCAATAGCCTGCATCTGTCCAAGATTGGCCAAGGTAGCTTTAGCATTCGGGCCCTTAGGCCTTACTGTTGCGGCCAGTGCCCGTTCCTCATAAACGCGGCGAGATTCAGGCAGCCCTACATTCATCATCACTGTTCCCTCAATGACCACCAACGCACCTTCGAACTTGATTTCGCTCAGTTCCACTTGGGCTATGTCGCCAATTAGATCTCCCTGCATGAGCCTGACAAGGAATGCAGCAAGAATTGCCCCAACTAAGGCACTGATGGCAATTCGCCACCAGCCCATAAAAAGCAGAAGTTCCGAAGCAACAGCTGCAGAGAGTGCAACCCAGATGGCCAGATAATTGCGGGCTTCAAACACCCTGGCAACACCCTCAATATAGGCAGTTCCCCTCTTTACCATTTCGGTAGCCTCCATGGATGACAGAGTGTCCCTTTCTACATTGCGTACCTCCCTAAACTGACTGGCTGCCAGAAGGAGGAAAGAAACGGCCGAAAAATCCCCCTCGAGCAGTGCAGGCACGATGATGGCCCCGATTGAGGCACCGATGAATCCGAGAAACAGGTGGATGGCCCATCCCTGGGGATAGCTCGGATACTGCCTGTAATCTCGCCGCAGCATATATAAGCGGGCCAAAAAGCCCGCTAAGGTAGCGATTACCAAGGTTGGCAGATACTTCATTGCTGATCTTCCTCATTATCGTGTTCTGGACCCAAACCTGCTTCTCTCCGGAAGAATCCGGCCAATGAGCCGATTTTGCCCTGGCTGATAAGGAGAAAGCCTACCACCACAATTGCTGCTGCCACAATCATCCACACTATGGCGCGACGAGCTCCGCCCCCAATTTGACGCTCCGCTTCGCCCTTTGTACCTGCCGTTAGGCCTGCGGCGGCAGGAATCACTTTGGCAAAGTACTCTGCGGCCTGTTCCGCCTGTTCCAGGCTCGTTGTATGGGCGCCAAACTCCAATAGGATGGTCTTAGGCCCCAAGTCCTGGTTGTAGTTGCCCTTGGCATCAAAAATACCCTCTATCAGCCCAGGATACATATCGTCTGCCACGGCCTTGATCCGCTTGGCATACTCCAAGTTGGCATCACGGTTTTGATTCTGTCTGCCTACCACCAGCCTCACTTTGGTTATAGGCACACCGTCGATTTCTGACTCGTAGACTTCTGGCGGAGTGGCGTCCCGATGCAAGTCAAGGAGCGTATCGGGGTTTTTTTGCAGAAGTTCCACCGCCGTCCGCCTGGAACGCATATAGGCCTGCCCGTCATGGGGAATATGGCTGTTGTCTGACCAATGTACGGACAGTCCCATCTCTTCTAAAGCCGAGGCCAAAGCCCTTCCCACTTGTAGAATATCTCCCTGTCCATCATCCTTCGATTCTGTACCGCTCGTTGGAACATAGGATTCTGCGTTATGGGTGTGATAGATGCCAATAACACCTTGTCCTTCTTCTCCCGCAGCTACCTGCGTTCTCATTAGATCCGCCGCAATTTCTGGCAGCTTAATGGTTTCAACATAGCGAACAGTAACAGTATCTCCCTCGGTTCCAACAACTTCAAACAGCCTGTTATCACCTGCGATGTACCGGTCACCTGGATCCAGTTCTCTGCCCGTCATGGTAATTAACTGTTCTTGTTCGTCAACTAATGTGTAGTAGCCTAAATCTGCCCTTTCGTCTGCGAGGCCCAAACAACTTATACCCAAGGCCAGCAAAATGACGAGGGCCCTTGCTGTACTGGCACAAAATCTGCTTCCAAT
Source organism: Bacillota bacterium (assembly GCA_012520315.1). Lineage (GTDB taxonomy): Bacteria > Bacillota > Limnochordia > Darwinibacteriales > Darwinibacteriaceae > UBA5420. The sequence goes on from JAAYOM010000122.1 coordinate 2,111, forward strand.
CATGCTCCTTCACCGCCCCCTCCAATACGTTCCCGGGTTTCTCCTACAAGCTCTGCCAAAGCTATCGCAATAAGACCAGCCACGATCATGGCATCAAAAACGCCGGCACCTCCTAGAACCACCCGCGTGGCCATGTTGTTGATTAAAGCCTGACCTAGATGAATCAAATCCACGATAAACAAGCCCAGCACTCCGGCGATGAAAGACGCCCGCCGGGATCTTCCCGACAGATATCCCACGATTCCTGCAACAACACTAAAGAGCCACAAGGGGTCGATAAAAAGCGAGGGGCTCGATGGATCAAAATCAGTAAACTGACTTACTCCGTAGACTATTCCACCGGTAATTAGGCTTGCCACTACAGCCCGTGTCTTCTCTCTAGCTGTGTCCGCTTTGACCAATAGATAGATCACCAGGGCCAAAGGTACCACTGCCCCACCAAGGTTGAGGCTGACGCTTGTTCGACCTGTCCTTAACGGAACTGTAATAAAGCTTCCCCCGATCATAAGCGCTATGGCAATCAGGGCCTGGGTATCTGTGAGCCTCATGCGATCGAGCATCCGCTGTCCTACGCCAAAATAAATCAAGGCAGCCACAATGAGCAATAACGCGGTGCCAGTTGGCATCAAAATCCCTCCAATACATATCAAGCATTTGGCCTTAGTGTGTCCAAAAAAAAAATCCTGTAGACTAAAGTCTACAGGATTGTATCTGTAATAAAACTATTATTCGTCTTTGGCATCCTTGAACAGATCGCCGAACATTACACCAAGGTTGGTTGTAAGTTCTTCGCTGTCGGTGCCTTCTGTGAGGTCAGGCTGGCTCTGTCTGCCCCTGGAAGGTGCCGGTTTCGGCGGAGCTTCTGGTTTTGGCTCCAACTCCTTGATGCTAAGACCGATCCGACGTGCTTCAGCGTCAACACTAATGATCTTCACTTGCACTTCTTGCCCTGACTGGACCACATCTTCAGCCTTAGCCACATGCTTGTGGGACAGCTCGCTAATGTGTACCAAGCCCTCAATGCCGTCTTCAAGCTTGACGAATGCACCAAAATCTACGACGCGGGTGACCTCGCCTGTAGCGGTTTGGCCAACAGCATAACGCTCTGCAACAGTCGTCCATGGATCGGGGATGGTCTGTTTTAGGCCAAGGGAAATTCTCTCCCGCTCCTGGTTTACACCTAGGATCATAACCGTAATCTCATCACCTTCGGAAACAACATCCGACGGATGGTTTACACGGCTGTATGCCATTTCAGAAACATGGAGCAGCCCTTCTACACCGTTACCGATGTCTACAAAAGCACCAAAATCAGTCAAGCGGCGAACGATGCCCGGTACCTTATCGCCTTCCTGCAAAGTGGCAAAGGCTTCTGCTTTTGCTTTGGCGTGCTGTTCTTCCAAAACTTCTTTATGGGAGAAGACCACATTGTTCCTGGAACGATCCAGTTCGATAATCTTCAGCTCAAGTTCTTGACCGATATATTTCTTCAGATCATCCTCAAATCCCAGGGAGACATGGCTGGCGGGGATAAATCCGCGCACACCCACATTAACTAGTAAACCGCCTTTTACAATCTGAATAACTTTGGCTGTTAGCGTGCCACCTGTTTCGAACAGATTCTCCAGTTTTTCCCAGGAACGATCTGCGTCAGCTCTCTTCTTGGACAGAAGAACATTACCCTCGGAATCGTCAACCTTGAGAACTTTTACCAGAATATCATCGCCCACGCTGACAATTTCTTCGGGACTGGCGTTGGAGATGAAGCTAAGTTCATTAAGGGGAATGCGTCCTTCCGACTTATAGTCGATGTCAACCAAAACCTCATCGTTAGAGATCTGAACTACCTTGCCCTCAATAACAGCTCCCACTGTAGGCATTTTGACATCGTAATCGCTCATTTGCACTTCACTGATTCCCACTTCGGCGACTTCCTCAGCCTCGGTCGTTTCAGCAGCTTCTGCTCCTTCATCAGCTGCCTCTTCTTCAGCTTTCACTTCTTCGACTTCAACCTCTGTACCCTCGGCAGCCTGGACTTCTTCCTGCTCTGACACGTCCACAGCTTCCTGTTCGGCAGCCTCTGCTACCTGTTCTTCGGTAGCTTGTGCTACCTTTTCTTCGCTAAATTCGTTCATTCTTGTAAGTACCCCCTCAATTAACCAATCTGGAGTAGAAGCTCCGGCTGTAACTCCTGCACGCTTGACACCGGTGAACCAGTCCCTTTGCAGTTCTTCTGGAGTCTCAATATGATATGTAGCCGTGCCTTGCTCCTTGCATAATTCAGCCAACCTTTTTGTGTTGGCGCTGTTTCGGCCTCCAATCACAACCATAACATCCACTTGGGCGGCCAGTTCCCATGCAGAAGTTTGCCGCTGTTCGGTAGCAGGACAGATGGTATCAAAAGCTTTAAGATCCTCAACCATCCCTTTCAGCACTTCGACACATGCGTTGAAGTTGCTCACTGACTGGGTGGTTTGCGCTATAATACCGACGCGACTTGCTATCGGCAGCTTCTGGATTTCTTGAGGCGTACTCACAACATGTGCGGTTTCATCAGTATAACCCACAATAGCTTGTACTTCCGGATGAAGCCGATCCCCAAC